>NZ_ANNV01000152.1 GCF_000346755.1 Pseudomonas sp. CBZ-4
AGGTGATGCTATCGCAGGCAAGCCAGCTCCCACACAAGCCAGTCTCCAGATGGGTTGTCGTGTCAGTTATTGAGCCGGTGCGGCCTTCCTCTTCGCTTCGATTTGCTGATCAACCTGCGCGCGAATCTGGTCAATGCTGAAACTCGCCGGCTTCTGGCTCGGCGGGTACTCAACAAAGGTTTGCAGGAACTGCGCCGACTTGGTCACCGCCACCGCTACCAGGTAGACGTTTTTGGTGCTCCAGTCGTAGTACTGATCAGAGACCACGTCCGCCCGTTCATACGGGTCCATGCGCAGGTTGAAGATCTTCGGCACCCGCAGGCACACGAAGGGCTCGCTCCACACCTTGAACCCACCGGGCGCGCGCTGTTCGCAGTACACCGCCTTCCAGTTGCCAAAGCGCGCCGAGACCAGTACCCCGTCATCGTTGAAGTAGTAGAACTCGTCGCGGGCGCCTTTGGGTTGCTGGCCGGTCAGGTACGGCAGCTGGTTGAACCCGTCCAGATGCACCTTGAAGCTCGCCCCCCCGGAGGTCGGTGCCCAACCCTTGAGCAACTTGTCTTTGACCTCGGTATCACCCGCAGCCGCCAGCAGCGTGGGGAACCAGTCCATGCCCGAGAACATTTCGTTGGAGACCTCGGCCGGCTTGATCTTGCCCGGCCAGCGGATCATCGCCGGCACGCGATAGGCGCCTTCCCAGTTGGAGTTTTTCTCATTGCGAAACGGCGTGGTCGCCGCGTCCGGCCAGGAGAACTGGTTCGGCCCATTGTCGGTGGTGTAGACCACGATGGTGTTGTCGGCGATTTTCAGGTCGTCGAGGGTTTGCAGGAGTTTGCCCACATCGCCGTCGTGCTCCACCATGCCGTCGGCGTATTCGTTGCCGGGCATGCCGCTCTGGCCCTTCATCGAGTCGCGCACGTGGGTGAACAAGTGCATGCGCGTGGTGTTCATCCACACGAAGAAGGGCTTGTCGGCTTCGGCCTGTTTCTTGATGAACGCCTGGGCAGCGGCCGTGGTTTCATCGTCGATGGTTTCCATGCGCTTGGTGGTCAAGGCGCCGGTGTCTTCGATCTTGCCGTCGGCAAAGCTGTGGATCACCCCACGGGGCGAGTTGGCCTTGACGAAGGCTGCGTCGTCCTTGGGCCAATAGGGGCGCTCGGGCTCCTCTTCGGCGTTGAGGTGATAGAGGTTGCCGAAGAACTCATCGAAGCCGTGGTTGGTGGGCAGGTATTCGTCCTTGTCGCCCAAGTGGTTCTTGCCGAACTGCCCGGTGGCGTAGCCGAGGGACTTGAGGGCCTGGGCAATGGTGATGTCGCGCTTTTGCAGGCCCACCGACGCCCCCGGCGCGCCGACCTTGGACAGGCCGGTGCGCAACGGCGTCTGCCCGGTGATAAACGACGAGCGCCCGGCCGTGCAGCTGTTCTCCGCGTAGTAGTCGGTGAACATCATGCCTTCCTTGGCGATGCGGTCGATATTCGGGGTCTTGTAGCCCACCACGCCCATGGAGTAGGCACTGATGTTGGTTTGCCCGATGTCATCGCCAAATATCACCAGGATATTCGGCTTTTCAGCGGCCCAGGCGGATGCCGAGGCCCCTATCACCGAAACCGCCACCAGCGCGAGTTTCGGCAGCCACTTACGTATGCGAGTCATAAGACTTGCTCCTTGGTAGGGCTTGAGTCGCAGTGCATGCGACCTGCGGATTTGCTTATTGCACCTCTGCTTGCACAGCTGGATCGAACGGGTAGATACGGCGCCAGTCGCTCGCCATGTCCACCACGGTCCAGTGCTGTGTCCTGGCCAGGTCCAACGCCTTGTCCAGGCGCCCCACCTGAGAACTGCGGTCATAGGCCCATTCGCGCTGGGCGTCGGTGTGGTGCACCAGGCCCATCAGGCGCTTGCCTTTGCCGGCGGCGGTCCACTGCAGCATCTGCAGGTCGCCGTCGGAGTTGCCGAAGGCCAGGATCGGCCGGCGCCCGATGATCGAATCGATGCTTTCCGGCTTGCCCGGGCCGTCGTCGTTATGGGCCAGCTTGGCGGTGCGCAGCACCTGTGGTTGGCCGTCCTTGAGTTGGTATTGAGTGACGAAATTCGAGCCGATCACCTGCTCCGGTGGCACGCCGTACACCTCTTCGGCAAACGCGCGCATGAATGCGGTGTCGCCGCCGGAGACGATGTAGGTCTTGAATTGCTGGCTGCGCAGGTAGTCGAGCATTTCCAGCATAGGCTGGTAGATCATCTGGTCGAAGGGCTTGCCGGTCTTGGGGTGACGGGCCTGTTTCAGCCAGTTCTTCGCGTTGTCGATAAACGCCTCGGTGCTGACCCCGGTGTGGGTGGCGCCGATGATTTTCAGCAGGCCGTCCATGCCGCTGGCGGCAAGCGCGTGATGGTCGCCCTCAAGCACCGCCTTGAAGGGTTGGGTGTTTTGCCATTCGGGGTGCTGGGGCGCCAGGCGCTTGACTTCGTCAAAGGCGAACAGCACTTCGAAATACGCCGGTTGTTCGGTCCACAGGGTGCCGTCGTTGTCGAACACCGCGATGCGTTCGGCGGGTTTGACGTAATCCTTGGAACCTTCGGTGGTGACCGCCTGGACAAACTCGATGATCTGTTTTTTGTTCGCGCCTTCGTGCCACGAGGGCAGCGGGTCGGCGGCGAAGGCGGGCAGGCTCAGCAGGCACAACAGGGGCAGGGCAGAACGCAGCGACGTCATGGGAAGTCCTTTTCGTGACGGGGGTTCAGTGGAAGCAAGCGTAGTTGACGACACCGCCAACGCAATGCAGCCCACGTTTTTCGTGAGCTCCGCGCCATTCGCGGCCACAACGTATGCAACAGATAACCGGTGAGAATCAGCACCGCGATGGACGCTATCCACAGCAGCCACTGCCGGGGGAATTGCCAGTGCCGCTGTTCGATGGCAAACGTCGGCGTATAGGCGCTGATCGCCTCGGCCTCGACGGTGAGCGCTGGCCATTGCGCCACTTGCAGGCGATGGTTGCGGCTGTCCCACCACTTCACGCTGATGGCCGGCAGGGTGAAATGGCCGCCTTGTTCGACGCGGTACACCAGCGGGTCGATGCGCTGGCCGCCGGTGACGCCACCGCGTCCATCGTCGAGGTTGCTGATGCGCGGCGCTTGCGGGTACAGGCGCAGGCCATTGATCGACGCGGTGTTCGGCGGGGGCAAAGACAGTCCGGGGGTGTTGTCGGCTTGCAGGGTGAGGGTGCGGGTCAGGCTGTCACCGACCTTGAGGTCACGGGCCTCAAGGGTCTGGCTCAAACGCACGGCACTGGCCACCAGCACCGGCTCGCCGGGCGCGAATCCTGGGGGCTGGGTCGCATCGAAGGCCAGTGGCTGGCTCTGCGCGTTCAACGGCGCGCTGGCCTGACCGGGTTGGGCGCTGACCGTCAGCGCCGGCACGCTGAAGTGCTGCGCCACGTTGGCTGTAATGCCGTAGCTGTAGCGCATGCCATAGAACGTCTGCCCGTCGATCACCTGGGTGGTGTGCTCTGCTTCGCCATTGGGCGGCTGTACCCGCGCGCCGGGCAGCTTGAGCTCTGGCAGGGTCGCGGCGGCGGTAAACCAGGTGTCGGTCAATACATCCACTTGCAGCTGCAGTTGTTCGCCGACCACCACTGAACTGCCCGGCAACAACTGCGCCTGCACCCGCAGTTGCGGTTCGGCTGCCCACAACGGCCCAGCGAGGAGCAACAACACGCCACAGCAGCGGTTCATGGCTGCACCGCCTGGTCCTGAAGGGCGAATTTACGCCGCAGGAAGTTGGCCGGCGAGGTGGTCAGGTTCTGCAACCACAGCGCGTCGTTGTTCGCTTGCTCGGTCAGGACCGTCTTGCTCTGGCCCTTGCCGGGGGCCTTGTCGAACTTGACCTCATCGGGCTTGACCTCGGGGGTGTTGTTCGCCGCGCTTTCGGTGTCCTTTTTCAAGGCGAGCGCCAGGGCCAGATTGGCGCTCGCTTCGGGGAAGTCTGCTTGCAGTTGCAACGCGTGTTGATAGGCGCTGATGGCGTCATCGAACTTGAAGCGGCGTACGTGGATATTGCCCAGGTAGAACGCCGCTTGCGGGGTGTTCATTGCGGCGAAGGTGGTTTGCGCCAGGTCATAGTCGGCGGCGTTGTAGGCGGCGATGCCTTTCCAGTACGGGTCGACAAACCGCGCGGCAGCCTCGGGGTAGTGGTGGTGTTCGAAGGCCCAGCGGCCTTGCTGGTCGGGCGTGAGGAAGGGGTTGGCCTGTGCTTGCGTCGGCGGCAGCAGAAAGCACAGCAGCAGTACGGCGGTCCAGTTCAGGCTCCAGCCACGGCGCACGCTGAACAGCGCCAGCAACAACACCGGCCAGCACAGCCAATAGCCGGCGTCTTTCCAGTGCAACAGGCGCTGTTGCTCGTCGACGGCCTGGAAATGTTGCTGGGCGTGGCATTCGATCCAGTCCAGGTCGTCGTCATTCATGGTCAGGCTGGCCAGCGGCGCGTGAGTGGCAGAGGCCAGTTGCTTGAGCGTGGGGCTGCTGCCCAGGCCGAGGACCAGCACTTGCAGCGAAGCTGCCTTGAGCGTGGGCAATGGTGCGGCGCCGTCGGTCACCAGCAGCAACGTGCCGGGCGTTTGTCCGAGCAAGCGTTGGGCCTGAGCGATGACTGCGTCGACGTCCTTGCCCGGCTTGTCGATCAGGTCGGTACTCAGCGCCTGGATAAAGGTGTCGAGCAGGGCGGGATCATCGGTGGGCGGCAACACCAGATGCGCGCTGCCGGCATACACCAGCAGGGCCGTGCGTGCGCCTTTGCGGCGCTGGACCAGGTCATGCAGTTTGTGTTTGGCGGCGGTCAGTCGGGTGGGCGGCACATCAGGGGTGTCCATCGACGGCGACAGGTCCACGGCGATAATCAGCGGCGCGCGGTTTTCGAGAAAGCCCGGGCGATCCTGCTGCCAGGTCGGCCCGGCAGCGGCGACGGCGCCGAGCACCAGCACGGCGCTGAGCAGATGCACCGGACGTAGCCGATGCGGGTCGCTGGGCGTGAGCAGCAGATACGGCAACAGGTGCGGGGCAATGTTGCCGCGCAGGCGCCGTTGCAGGTCACGGCTGCGGCGCCAGAGCAGCGGCAACGCGGCACCCAGCAACGCCAGCAACAACCAGGCGGGGCGCAGGAAGTGGAACTCACTCAAGTCCATGCGCTACCTCCCGTTTGAACCGTTGCGACCACAGCGCTGCGCCCAGGTGATACACCGCCAGCAACACCAGCGCAGCCCCCAACGGCCACCAGAACAGGTCGCGCTTGGGCTGGTGGCTGAGGGTGTTGACTTGATGCGGGGTGATTTGGTCGAGGGTGGCGTAGACCTGCTTGAGGCTGTCGCGGTCCTCGGCACGGAAGTAGCGGCCGCCGGTCGCGTTGGCGATCCCTTGCAAGGCGCTCAGGTTGACCTTGGCTTCCCCACTGGCCTGGGGATCGCCGATGCCGATGGTGTGGATGACCACGCCCTTGGCGGCGGCCATGTCGGCGGCGTGGTCCGGGGTGATCGCGCTGCTGGTGTCGTTGCCATCGGTGAGCAGGATCAGCACTTTTTGCGGCTCGTGGGCCTGGTCCAGCAGCTTGAGGCCCAGGCCGATGGCATCGCCGATCGCCGTATTGGGCCCGGCCATGCCAATGCCGCTATCGTCCAGCAGCAGTGACAGGCTGGTGTGGTCGAGGGTCAACGGCGCTTGGGGAAACGCGCCGCTGCCAAACAGGATCAGGCCGATACGGTCGTCCTTGCGCTGCTGGATAAAACCCTGCACCACCTGTTTGACGGCGGCGAGGCGGTCGATCTTGTGGCCGTCGGCGTCGGTAAAGTCCTGGGTTTGCATGGACTGGGAAATATCGATGGCCAGCAGCAAGTCGCGCACCGGTTGCTGGCGCTCGATGGGCTTTTCCACCCACACCGGGCGGGCGATGGCCAGGACCACCAGGCCCCAGACCAGCAGGTTGAGGCACAACTGCGGGCGATTAGTGCGCGCGCCATGGGTGGCGGGGACCTCACCAACCGCTTGGCTCATGCCGCGAAAAAACGGCACGCGCACCGCGCTGCGCGCTTCCTGGTACGCCGGCAAATAGCGGTAGGCCAACCACGGCAACGGCAGCAGGAGCAGCAGCCATGGGTAGTCAAGCTGCCACACGGTGTTGCTCCACCCAGGCTTTGCACTGGGCCAGTAAATGCGGGTGCTGCAACGGCGCGCCGTAGGCGAGTTGCGCCAGTTGTTCGCTAAAGTCCTCAGGCACCGGCGCACCGGCATGGCGTTGCAGGAAGGCTTGCCACTCGGCCCCGCGCAAGGTCGGCACGCGCTGGTGCTCTTGCGGTGCCAGCGGCATCGACAGGGCGACACGCTTGAGCAAGGCCGGCAGCTCGCGCAGGTCGCTGATGCGCTCCAGCTGCGCCAAGGCTTCGCGTCGATAGGCATCGCGCCGCCAGTGCAGCCACTTGCGCACACCCAGCACCAGTAACCCCAGAACCAGCAGCCCCAGCAACACGCCCCAGCCCCAGGTCTGCGGCCAATAACTGACGGGCGCGGGCAACCCCAACTCCTGGAGCTGCTCGATGCTCGGCACGTGGGCGTTCACCGGCGCTTCCCCAGTTCATTGCGCAACTGCACGGCGGCAGGCGAGGCCGTGCTGATCATCAACAGCGGCACCTGGCTGCGGCGCAACAGGCTGGCGACGTCTTTGAGGCGCCCGCCGAGAAAATCCCCCAGGGGCTGGCGCACCTTGCGTTGGTTCACCGCGAGTTCGACTTGCAGTTGACCCTGGGTGATCAGCAATTGCCCGCTGCTGGGCAGGTTGAGCGCTAACGGGTCGTACACCTGCAACGCCACCACGTCGTTGTGCGCCGACAGCTGTTGCAGCAGTTGCAGGGTGCGCGGGCCTGCGCCGGCAAAGTCGCTGACCAGGCAGATCAAATGGTCGTGGCCGGCCACGGCCAGGCATTGCTGCAGGACCCGGTCCAGTTGGTTGTCGCCTTCATGGTCGGCGTTGCTGGCCTTGAGTTCGGCGTTTTGTTGCGCAATGCGGCTGCACAGCGCTTCCACGCGTTTGCGGCTGCGCAGCGGCGCCACGCTGTCGATGCGCGCATCGTTGAACACCAGCCCGCCAACCCGGTCGCCGGCGTTGAACACCATCCACGCGGCCAGCGCGCCCAGTTCGGCGGCGATGGCGGATTTGAAGCTGCGCACCGAGCCGAAAAACATCGACATGCGCTGGTCCACCACGATCAACGCCGGGCGGTCACGCTCCTCGGTAAAGGTACGCACCACCGGTTTGCCGGTGCGCAACGATGCGCGCCAATCCAGGTGGCGCAGGTCATCGCCCGGCTGGTAGCGCCGCAGTTCATCGAAATTCAAGCCACGCCCGCGCAGGCGTGAGGCGTGGTTGCCGGCCAGCAGGCTGCCTTGGGGCTGGCGTGCGACAAAGCTCAAGCCCCGCGCCTGAAACTGCAAGGCCATCAACTGCGCCAGGCTGACGTAGACCAGGCCGTCGGCGTTCATGCGGGCAACGCCACTGTGCTCAGCAGGCGGTCCAACACCTGATCGGCGCTGACGCCATCGGCCACCGCGTCATAGCTCAGTTGCAGGCGATGGCGCAGCACCGGGTGGAGCACGGCCTGCACATTGTCCGGGGTAACAAATGCCTGGCCCTGCAACCACGCATCAGCACGGGCGCAGCGGTCCAGGCCGATGCCGCCACGGGGGCTGGCGCCGAGGCTGATCCAGCGCGCGAGGTCGGGGTCATAGTCGGCAGGGTGGCGGGTGGCGTTGATCAGATCGATCAGGTAGCGGTCGATGGCCGGTGACACCTGGATCGTGCTGACTTCCTGGCGCGCGGCGAAGATCACCGCCTGCGCCAGGGTGAAGCCCTGGATGGCCTGGGTCGCGGCGGCCTGTTCCTCTTCGCGCAGCAGGCGCAACACCTGGCTTTCATTGGCGGCGCTGGGGTAATCCAGCAGCAGCTTCATCACGAAGCGATCCATCTGCGCTTCCGGCAACGGGTAGGTGCCTTCCTGCTCGATGGGGTTTTGCGTAGCGATCACGATAAACAACGGCGGCAACGGGTGGCTGGCGCCGGCCACGGTGATCTGGCGTTCTTCCATGGCCTCCAGCAGCGCGGCCTGGACCTTGGCCGGGGCGCGGTTGATCTCATCGGCGAGGATCAGGTTGCCGAACAACGGCCCGGGCTGGAAACGGATCTGGTTCTGGCCATCGACCTGGTGCAGTACTTCGGCGCCGGTGATGTCGGACGGCAGCAGATCGGGGGTGAACTGGATGCGGCTCATCTGCGCGTCCAGGTGCCGGGCCAGGGCCTTGACCGTGCGGGTCTTGGCCAGCCCCGGCAGGCTTTCCAGCAGCAGGTGACCGTTGGCCAGCAGCCCGAGCAGGATCTGGCGGATCACCTGGTCCTGGCCCAGGACACTTTCGGCCATGCTGGCTTGCAGGGCTTTCACATCATCGAGCGCGGTCATGCCATGGCTCCTTGAAACGCTGGGTCACCAGGGGCGGCGACCACGATGTACTGCACTGAACGGCCCGCGTTCACAGCATGAAGGTTGGAATCACCGGGATGAATGACAGGCGCAAATTCCAGCGCGGGCTGATCTGATCATCGGCGTGGATCACCGAATACTGCACTTCACCGGAGATACGCACCGGCAACTTGCCGAAATTGACGATGCGCCCCGCGCCGAGACCAATGGGGAAGTTGACCCGGTTACCGCCGTCGGCTTTCCAGTCCACCGTGATATTGGGCGTCATGCCGACGCGCCATTGGCTGGGGCCGGGGATGGCGCGCTGGATGAAGTACTGGATATTGGTCAGGCTCACGTCCTTGCGCCGCGAGTCACCGCCGACCGACCACCAGTGCTGCGGGAAGAACCCCAGGGTCCAGTCTTCACCCAGGTAAGCGGCAACGAACGCCGGGCCGAGGGCGTACTTGCCCGTGCCGAGCACGTCCTTCTCGGCGGTGGGAAACATCGCCGTCGGGCCAACGCCCCAGACCAGCTTGCCGCCGTTGGCAAAGCGGATCGGTTGCTTGGGCGAAAACACGCCCACATAGGCCATGTCGCCGAAACCCGAGGTGCGGTCGAATGGATCGTTGACCACCGCGGGGAAATCGCGGTCAGTCAGCACGCCATAGGGGCTCATGCCGATCAGGTTGCCCGCCTTGGCATTGACCGGTGCGCTGACGTAGCTCAGGGGAATGCGGTTGATCAGGTTCCAGTCCGCGCCGACGGAAATCGGGAAGGTCGGCATGAAGCTGTATTTGCCCAGGTAGCGCGTGCCGTTGCTGTGGGGACCCTTGAGCGCGCTGTAGTCGAACTGGTTGAACAGCAGCACCAGGTTGCCCACCGGGTTGTCCATCAGCTTGGCGATCTGTTCGGTGGAAGGGTCGCAACCGGCCTTGACCACTTGCTTGAGGTCGATATCGAAGTCTTGCTGCAGGCGATGGCAGGTTTCGGGGTCGGACCTGCCGGCGGTGGCGGGTGTACTGCCAAGGTCGGGCAGGTCGGCCGCGGATACACCGCAACTGGCGAGCATGCCGATGAGCAATGGCGAAGCACACAAGCGGGCATGTGAAATCATGGCGTTACATATCCTTGTAAACGGCCTGAAATCGGGGGTACGCGCCCGGCCTGGTCGGGCCGGGTGCGTGGTGTTACTTGAGCGGTGTCAACGGCGGCAGCTTCCATTGACCGTTACCCACCTCAGGCTTGGGCAGGTAAATACGCAGCACGGCATAAAACGGGCCCGGCGGGGCCGGCAACCAGTTGCTCTGTTCGGCTTTCGGCGGCTCGTGGTGTTGCAAGGCCAGGGTCAGGCCGCCATCGGCGTCCAGCTTGAGGTCGGGCAGCATCCGCGAATTGATCAGGTAGCGTTTCTTGTGGTTGGGCACCAGCAGCTTGGTCTTGGCGTCGTACATCGTCAGCGACCAGAACGCTTCGGCGGGCGGCAGTTGGTCCTTGGCGAAGTGCACGGTGTAGCTGTGGCGCGCGCCGTTGGCCGGCTTGCCTTCGCTGTCGACGAAGTAGCTCAGGTAGATCGCTTCGTCGGTGGAATTGCCAAAAATCCCCAGGTCGGCGCCGGCGTAGCGGTACAGGTAGTTGTTTTTCAGGCGGTCACGGCTGCCGAACAGGTCGCCGCTGCTCACCTGATGGGTGTCGATCTTGTCTTTCTTGAACGCGGCAAATTCGGCGCGACCATCGGCGATACCGTCTTCCAGGGCCTTGCGTTGGTCAGCCGTCAACTGCTGGGTCTTGAACGGCGCGCCGGGGGCGATGCCGATCTTGGCAAAACGCGCCAGCAGGTCTTTTTCGCTGTCCTGGGGCTGGGCAAAGGCGAGCATGAAGTTCAGGTAGCGAAACAGCTGCGGGCCTTCGGTCATGGTGGCCGTGGGCTTGGGCCACTCGATCTTCGGCACGGCGGCCGGCGCCGGTTGCTTCACGTAGCTGCTCAGGGGCTGCACCTTGTAGCCGGCCTGGATCTGCTTGACCTTGACCAGGTCTTTTTCATCGAACAGCTGGGTGCGATAGAGGGCGTAGGCGATGTTGCTTTCGCTGTACACCACGCGGTCGATGTCGACCGGCTGCTGGCCTTTCCAGTCCGGGCCGGCAACCATGTAGTGGCCGCCGTTGTTGCCGGTGCTGCGGGTGCCCAGGTAGGCGAAGTTCTGCGTGTACAGGTCGATCAACTGCACCGAGTAGTAACGGTTGTCGTCGATTTTCGGCAGGGTCAGCACCTGGGGTTCGCGGCGCAGGTCCATCCACACGAACGAGTAGGGCGTGTCCGAGTTCGGCGAGACGAACGCGGTGTCCTTGGGGGTGAACACCTGGGCGGTGTTGCCAATCCGGTTGAACGGTGCCTTGAAGTTGGCGCCGCCTTTGTCCACGGCCTGGGTGTACAGGGTCTTGTACATCGCCACCACCGGGTAGCCGTACAGGTAGGCTTCCTTGGCAATCGCCCGCGCCTCGGCCGGGGAGGCGGTGAAGTCGGCCAGGGCGCCGGTGCTCATGAGTATCGAGAGGCTCGCCAACAGCAGGCGCGTCGGTTTTCCAATCATGTTGTTGCGTCCTTCCAGAGATCTTTTTAAGGGCGTGGGATGAAGGCGCCGAGTTAACCGGTTTATTTGCCGAACGTCACGTTAATCCCTGCGAACAACGTGAACTGCGGCAAGCCATCGCCTTTGCGGGCCACCGTCCATTGCGGCTCGACGTAGGCGTTGACGATGTTGCTCCCGGCTTTCCAGGCTTTGCCCGCCCCCAAGCCAATCGGGATGTAGTGGCTGTCGTTCTTCAAATCGAAGGTCCAGGTGCCGGTGGAGCGCAGGTACCAGCCCTTGGGCAGGTTATGAATGATAAACGGCTGGAAAGTTGCACTCTCGACATGGGCGCGGTCGCGATCCCCGGCAAAGGAGCTTTGGTACTGCACCAGCGCGCCCAGCAGGCCGCGCGGCGAGGCGTCGATGGCGATGGCGGCCAGGCCGGCCTGCCATTTGCCGGTGCCCAGTTCATCATGCTCGGCGGTGGGCGCGGTGAGTTGCGGGCCGATGCCCAGTTGCACGCCTTCGGTCTTGAGCAAAAAGATGTCGAACAGGTTCAGGTCGCCGATGCCGGTGCTGTAGCCGCTGTGGGGATCGGTGCGGGTGCTGAGGGGCAGGGTGGCGCGGAGCAACTGCGGTACGCCGATGAAATCCGAAGGGGCGATGGGCAGGGTCCCACGCAGCAACAGGTCATTGGTGTGGGCGTTGCTGTCGTACAAACGGGGGGTGTAGTAGTCCTGCAGGTTGGCGCCCGGCGCGAGGTTGAGCGGGTTGTTGCTCTTGTTGGCGGTCTCGGCATTGTCGGCCCGGGCAGAAAACCCGGGCAATACCAATGCCGCCAGCAACACTGCCAGTGCAGACGATGACCTGAACATGCGAGTTCCCCAATTCCCTGGAAACGGGCCCGAACGTGCAGGAATCGATGCGGTCGGGCGGCCCTGTTCACTAAGTCGTGTAGGGCATGTCGTTTGAAGCTAGCAGTTAAATCCAGACACGCTAGCTATCCGAACGAATTAGTTGCTTGGTGTGGGGGATATCACGGTTTTCAGGCGGGCAGCATCGATTTGACTTTGTCGCGCAGTTGGTCGATGGAAAACGGCTTGCCAATCACCTGCATGCCCGCTGGCACGTCGATGTTTTCCGCGTAGCCGCTGGCAAACAGGATAGGCAGTGCCGGGCGCAGCCCGCGTACGCGAGTAGCCAGTTGCTTGCCGTCCATGTCCGGCAGGCCGACGTCGGTCATCATCAAGTCGATCACCTGGTCAAGGTCGTTGACCACCGCCAAGGCTTCTTCGGCATCTGCTGCTTCAAGCACACTGAACGCCAGTTCTTCGAGTACATCGACGATCAGCATGCGCACGATGGCGTCGTCTTCGACTACTAGGATGATGGAGGCGCCGGGCATAGTGAGAATTCCTGAAAAATGAAGGTGCTGGTCTAGGGGTTTGGAGCGGCAACTCTGTAAGGAGTGGTGAGAATGCCAGCAAGTTCCGAAACGATTGCTGGCATTGTGACTGTAACGCTAGGGATTGTCCTGATTCTTCCCGGTTTACAACCCTACCTTCCTGCGTAGTTACAACTCGATATCTGAAAGATCCGCCACGGCGTTGGCGTCGATACCTGGGCGGTTCACATCCGCGGGATCAAACAGGCTTACGCTGTATTGCCGCCCCGCGCCAGGCGACCGGAGGGTGTTGTTGGTTGCGGCGAGCTTGCCGCTGTTGAGGAGTTTTTCCATCCCTTCTTGCATCGCCAGCGAGTTGTTGAATTTGACCAGTCCTGCGTTGGGGTCATAGAAAAACCATTCCTTCTTGCCGCTTTCCACTCTTACCCCCGCCAGCATGGCGTGGTCGTGAGTGCCGATTCTCACGGTGGTGGAAGTCTGGAACCTGGCCAGTTTCGAAATGATCTCCTGATAGCCGACCGTGCGGGGTTGCACTCCGTAGTGGAACATTGCCGGGTTTTGCACCTTGGCTTGAAGGTTGCGCAGGTCACTGATGAATTTGTCTGCGCCAGGGGTTTTCGGCACATCCGCGACCTTGAGCATATTCTTTATGAACTGATCTTCTTTGCCGGCATGGATAGCCAGCGCCATGGCATATGACATGCCGGCGCACTCACCTATCGAGGGCAGGTCAACCTTGGCGTTGTAGTGTATTTGCGACATGGGCGTGATGTTCACCCCCGGTCCCGCCACGTCCTGGGTGAGCAGTGCCGAGACGTATTGGGCGTCTTCGATGTAGGCGTTCTTGAGTTCCCTGGCCAGAATGCCCATCTCTTCCGGGCGTCGATTATCCGCGACTGCCAGCGCCCTCAGTTGTTTGCTGCCCATACCCGGGCGGTAGCCTGGCAAAGACCCCAGTTGCCCATTCAAGTACCCGCTGTTGAAGGCCGAGCGGTTCGCCCCGGTGCGGGCCTGCGTAAGGTTGTTGAAGAGTTTCACACTCTCAAGTTCCGCCGAACCGGCGAGCAGGTTCTGAATCTGCGGCGCCCCCCTGGGCGAAAAGTCGGCGATGGGCGCGCCATAGGGTTTGTTCAGCACGTGGTCGTATTTGAACCATTGGTCGTTGCGCAGCACCGCAAGCCCCTGCGCCTCCACGTCGGCGACTTTGTAGGTCCCGATCAGCGTGGGCCCATGCTCCTTGCTGATGGCTTTCAGCAGGTCATAGCTGCCCGTCGCACCGCGCATCGTGTTGACATACTCGACACCCTTTGACGCCAGAAACGTTAAACCCTTGGCCGCGAACCGGGACCCACCCACCAGCACATCGCCCACACCGCCTAGCGGGTTGAGTGCGCTGACCGTGGCCGAACCGATGACTTTGGCGGCCTGTAGCGCCTTGTTCGCCGTAGACAGCCCGCTACCCGCAATCTTGAGCACCTTGCCGGCGGCGCCCGCGCCAGCCGTCAGGAAACCGAAGACGTCGATCGCCAGATCCAGTGCGCCCGCGGCGTAGTTTCCCTTTTGGAAGTTGACGATCGCCGATCGAAAAGGCACCAGGTTCAGCGCAAACTCGGTGATCGCCTCGACCTTTTTCTCATGCTTATCCAGCGTCGTGAGACCGCGCGCCTGTGCCTTGATGGCGGGGTTGTCCAATTCCAGATGCTTGACGAAAGCGTCAGCCAGCGCTTGCGTGCGGGTGGACGAAAAGCTGTCCGGCGGCGTCGGGCTCGACGACGGGTTCGCCTGGCGCAGTGATTCGCTGCCAGCGGGGTTGAACGCTTTAGTCACCGTCACATCATGGGCGACCTTGGTTTTTTTCTCGCCAACACTCCACGCGTGAGTCTGTTTGATACGGCCCCGGTTGAAGTCGATTTCGTAAGCGCGGGTCGCGCCGTTGTGTACGGCTTTGATCAGCAGCTTTTCGTTCTTGGGGTGGTCCTGCCTTTTGGAGACACCGGTACCTTCGGTATAGGAGGACGACTGGAACAGCTGCAATTTGCCCTGCTCCAGGTGTTGCCGGTCCTCCACGGGCAATTGAGCGACCAGCTGTTTGATGTAGGTGGCGATTGCCGACTTTTTCTCAGCGAGCGCCTGGTCGAATTGACGATTGAAGGGGGCGACGACGTCAAATGTCCGATTGGCATTCAGGGCGTCGATCGGAATACGGCTATCCGTGGAAAAATACTCCACGTCCGGGTCCGCCAGTTCCATCATCGCCACATCCAGCATCGAGTGGGGGTTGGAGGCGTCGGAGTTGTAGCCCTTGCCGTCGTCCAGCCCGCGCACTCTGCGCTTTATATCAATCAGCTTTTCTTCGAACAGTGAGCCCAAGTCGCCGAAGCGCTCTTTGAGCTTGGCCAGTGCCAGCGCTTTCCGTGACGGTAGCTCGCTGTCCAACGCCGCGGACGCAACCTCCATTTGCTGTTTGCGTGTATTGAATTGTTGGGTCAGGGCGCTCAGTTCATTGGCGGTGTAGTGGTGGTCGCCTTTCCTGTCCAGCACGCCATTGGCCACCCCCCAGTCCACCAACGCTTCCAGCTGCGCCCGCTGGGTGATCGCAGGATCAGCGACCCCGGCCGATCGGGCGGCCAGCATGACTTGGGTATAGGTCATGTTGGCAACTCTTCCCGGGGTCTGGGCTTCGATGGTTGCCGCCGCAATGGCCAGATTGACCCAGGCCAGGCTGCCATAGGTCACTTTCTGGGGGATGTTTTTGACCAGGAACGCCGGTGCACGGCTGGCCAGCAACAGCTTGACCGCCGCTTGCGCCATCTGCGGGCTGGTTTTGCCCTGGCTGACCAGATGCTCACCGAGTTGCCACATCAGGGTGGTCGGTGGCCTGCCGATCAATGCATGGCCAGCCAGGTCAAAACCGGCGACCTTGTTGCGGTCGGGGCTGGTCATGGATTCAGGGTCGAGCTGCAGGTTGATCGCCGCGAGCAAGTAGTCAGTTTGACTGCTTGCGTTGCCGATGCCCCGCATGTGCGCCTGCAGGTGTTTCCCGATCACCTGCGCTTGCGGGCTATCCAGCAGCGCATCGAGCAGCTTGGCAGGGTCGCCTGAGGTTTCGGCGGAGCGTGGCAACAGGGCATGCAGACGCTCGAGGAGGCCCTTGCCAACCCCGGTGCGCGCCTCGTTCTGGATAAACCCGTGCAACCGCCGCTGTTCCTCCGTGCTCAAGGGCACAGGCCAAGACAACGCGCCCCCCAGGTTGCCGAGCGGATGCTCCTGTGCGCGGTTTTCCAGCGCGCTGGCAAGCCCGGACAGCATAAGGTGGCTGGTGGGCAGCGGCAGTCCGAGGCTTCGAATAAAGCTGGCCAGGTCAACCTGGGTACCGGCCACATGGGGGGAGGACGAATCAGCGTGCAGCACCATGTGCGTTTTCGTCAGCGCGGTCACAACCGCCTCGGAGGTGGCGCTTTCGCCCAGTCTGGCGGTGATTTCAGCCAGCTTGAGGCCCAGGACGTGCAGGTTTTCCTTGTCCGCCAATGCGGTCTTCAGGGGGGAGCCTTGGGCATGACTGCCGGTGTCGTCGTCAGCGGATCGGGTTTGTCGGTTTGCTACCGGAATCGGCGCAGGAAAGGCGGTAGGCGTTGGCGTTTGTGCAATAGGATTAAGCATGAGCGGGTACCTTTTTTTATAGGACGATTGCGTCTTCTTAAAAGGAGGTTCCCTGTTCCCCAGACGCTCCTTTTGGGTAGCGCGCCAGGGCGCCCGCGTTCCGGCTGGGGTGTCGGCACTGTGTAAGGAAGAAAAACAATTGCAGCAAATATCCGCTGCAAACGTAGTCTGTGGGCGATCTTTGCGGCAAACTCCCGGTTTTTCCGCACCTGGCCAAGGCATGCCCATGACACCTGCGTCGTCCGTCGATGAAAAAAGCTTCCGTAACCTTTTAAGCCGAAATGTGGCGCTGCCCTTGGGTGTGGGCGTGCTCAGCGCAGTGTTTTTCGGCTGCCTGATTACGTATCTGCTGACGGTGATCCAGTGGGTGGAGCACACCGACCGGGTCATCAACAACCTCAACGAGTCGTCGAAACTGACGGTGGACCTGGAAACCGGCATGCGCGGTTTTCTGATCACGGGCGATGAGCATTTTCTCGACCCGTATGAAGTGGCCAAGCCACGGATCATTGCCGATTTGCGCAATTTGCAGGACCTGGTCGCGGACAACCCCCAACAGGTGGATCGCCTCAAGCGCCTGGAAGCCTTGCAGACCGAATGGAACAAGTACGCCGAGTCGATGATTGAGATGCAGCGCACCAGCGGTGACTACCGCAGCGCGGTCAAAGCCGGCCGGGGCAAGCGCCTCACCGATGAAATTCGCAAGGAATATGACGACGCGGTCGCGATGGAGCAGCAGTTCCGTATCACCCGTAACGAAGAAGTCACCCGCACAACCGTGGTCAGCGTCATCCTTTACCTGGCGTTTGTATTGGGGCTCAGTGGTTTTCTGGCCTATATCGGCAGGAAGAATTTAATTTCGTTATCAAAGAGTTACGGCGATAACCTGGCGTCACAGCAGAAGATTGCGCTGCGCCTGGAACAGCAGGCCTGGCTGCGCAACGGCCAGACCGAGCTCGCAGAGCAGGTGCTTGGCCAACTGACCCTGAACATGTTGGGGCGCAACATCCTGCAATTCTTTGCCCAGTACATGGGCTCGGCCGTGGCCGCGCTGTACGTGCGAGAAGAACACGGCGGCCTCAAGCGTGTCGCGACGTACGGTTTCTCCCGCGAACAGGAACAGCTGGAGCAAGCGATCTACAACGACGAAGGCATCGTTGGCCAGGCCGCCCAGCTGGATCGCCTGATTCGCCTGGACGATGTGCCAGTGGGCTATTTCAAGGTCAGCTCCGGGCTGGGGGAGGGCTCGACCCGCAGCGTGCTGGTAGTGCCGACCAGCGATGATGGGCGCGTCAACGGCGTCATCGAGCTGGGCTTCTTGCGCCCCCTGGATGAACGTGATGTCGAATTGCTGGAATTGATCGCTGGCAATATCGGCACCTCCATTGAAGCCGCCCGCTATCGCCAACGCTTGCAGGAAGTGCTGGCCGAGACCCAGCAGCTCAATGAAGAGCTGCAAGTGCAGCAGGAAGAGCTCAAGACTGCCAACGAAGAACTGGAGGAGCAGTCGCGCATCCTCAAGGAATCCCAGGCTCACCTGGAAACCCAGCAGGCGGAGCTGGAGCAGACCAACGAACAATTGGCCGAACAGACGCAGACCCTGGCCGACCAGCGCGACGCCATGGACCGCAAGAACGGGGAGCTCAGCCAGGCCCAGCTCGACCTCGAAGACCGGGCCGACGAATTGCAGCGCTCAAGCAAATACAAATCCGAATTCCTCGCCAACATGTCCCACGAACTGCGCACGCCGCTGAACAGTTCGTTGATCCTGGCCAAGCTGCTGGCGGAAAACCCCCAGGACAACCTCAGTGCCGAACAGGTCAAGTTTGCCGAGTCGATCTATTCGGCCGGCAATGATTTGCTCAACCTGATCAACGACATCCTCGACATTTCCAAGGTTGAAGCCGGCAAGCTGGAAGTGCGCCCTGAGAATTCCAGCGTGGCACGCCTGGTGGACGGTTTGCGCGGTATGTTCGAACCGCTGGCGGCCGATCGCAAGCTGGGGTTCCAGGTGGAGGTGCAGGCAGGTGCGCCCGCCATGCTGTTTACCGACCGCCAGCGCCTGGAGCAGATCCTCAAGAACCTGCTGTCCAACGCGGTCAAGTTTACCGAGCACGGCGAGGTAAGCCTGTCGGTGTCCGAGGCACCGGGAGAGGGCATCGCCTTCACCGTGCGCGATTCCGGCATTGGCATTGCGCTCGATCAGCAGGAAAGCATCTTTGAAGCCTTCCGCCAGGCCGACGGCACCACCAACCGCCGGTATGGCGGCACCGGCCTTGGCCTGTCGATTTCCCGCGACTTGGCCACCTTGCTCGGCGGCTATATCAGCGTTACCAGCCAACCGGGCAAGGGCAGCATGTTCACCCTGGTGTTGCCGGAACAGTATGTCGAACGTGCAGAAGATGCGGCGCCCATCGAACAACCGCGTCAGGTGGTCGTAGCGCCGGCCCCCACGCCGGTCAAGGTATCCCCGTTGCCGGTGGCCGATGCCAACCTGATCCCGCGCTTCGCCGATGACCGCGACAAGGCACCGTTCACCACCCGGTGCATCCTGGTGGTGGAGGACGAGCCAAACTTCGCCCGCATCCTCTTCGACCTGGCCCACGAACTGGGCTACAACTGCCTGGTGGCCCACGGCGCGGACGAAGGCTACAGCCTGGCCGAAGAATACATTCCCGACGCGATCCTGCTGGACATGCGCCTGCCCGACCATTCCGGGCTGACCGTGTTGCAACGCCTCAAGGAACACGCCAATACCCGCCATATCCCCGTGCACGTGATCTCCGTGGAGGACCGCGTCGAGGCCGCCATGCACATGGGCGCCATCGGCTATGCCGTCAAACCCACCACCCGCGAAGAGCTCAAGGACGTGTTTGCGCGCCTGGAGGCCAAGCTGACCCAGAAGGTCAAGCGTGTGCTGCTGGTGGAAGACGATGACTTGCAGCGTGACAGCATTGCCCGCCTGATCGGCGACGATGACATCGAGATCACCGACGTCGGCTACGCCCAGGCCGCGCTGGACCTGCTGCGCACCAACGTCTACGACTGCATGATCATCGACCTCAAGCTCCCGGACATGCTGGGCAACGAACTGCTCAAGCGCATGGCCACCGAGGACATCTGCTCCTTCCCGCCGGTGATCGTCTACACCGGGCGCAACCTGACCCGCGACGAAGAGGCCGAGCTGCGCAAGTATTCACGCTCGATCATCATCAAGGGCGCCCGTTCGCCGGAGCGCCTGTTGGACGAAGTCACACTCTTTTTGCACAAAGTCGAATCCCAGCTGTCCCATGACCGCCAGACGATGCTCAAGACCGCCCGCAGCCGCGACAAGGTCTTTGAAGGGCGCAAGATCCTGTTGGTGGACGACGATGTGCGCAACATCTTCGCCCTGACCAGCGCCCTGGAGCACAAAGGCGCCGTGGTGGTCATCGGGCGAAACGGCCGTGAAGCCATCGACAAGCTCAATGAAGTGGACGATATCGATTTGGTGTTGATGGACGTGATGATGCCGGAAATGGACGGTTACGAGGCCACCGCCTTGATCCGCCAGGACCCGCGCTGGAAAAAACTGCCGATCATCGCGGTGACGGCCAAGGCCATGAAGGACGATCAGGAACGCTGCCTCGCGGCGGGTTCCAACGATTACCTGGCCAAGCCGATTGATCTGGACCGTCTGTTCTCACTGATTCGCGTATGGCTACCCAAGATGGAACGCATTTAAGTGGAGCGAAGTTTTTTGGATAAAAGCAGCGATATCGAGCTGCGCCTGTTGATCGAGGCGATCTACCTCAAGTACAGCTACGACTTTCGCGACTACTCCGGGGCGTCGGTCAAGCGGCGTGTGGCCCATGCCCTGCGCCAGTTCGACTGCGCGACGATTTCGGCGCTGCAGGAGCGGGTGCTGCATGACCCGGCAGCGTTCATGCAGTTGCTGCAATTCCTCACCATTCCGGTGAGCGAAATGTTCCGTGACCCCTCGCACTTCCTGGCGATTCGCCAGGAAGTGGTACCGCTGCTCAAGACCTACCCGTCGATCAAGATCTGGATCGCCGGCTGCAGCACCGGTGAGGAGGTGTACTCCATGGCCATCCTCCTCAGGGAAGAGGGCTTGCTGGAGCGCACGATCATTTATGCCACCGACATCAACCCGGCGTCGCTGGACAAAGCCAAGCAAGGGATCTTTTCCCTGGAAAACGTGCGGGCCTACACCGCCAACTACCAGCAGGCC
This sequence comes from Pseudomonas sp. CBZ-4, assembly GCF_000346755.1. Classification (GTDB taxonomy): domain Bacteria; phylum Pseudomonadota; class Gammaproteobacteria; order Pseudomonadales; family Pseudomonadaceae; genus Aquipseudomonas. The sequence goes on from NZ_ANNV01000152.1 coordinate 20,359, forward strand.
GGCGGGCAACGTTCATTTGCCGACTACTACACGGCGGCTTACGATTACGCGATCTTCGACAAAAGCCTGCGCGAGAACGTGACGTTTGCCGATCACAGCCTGGCGACCGATAGTGTATTCTCAGAAACTCAATTAATTTCGTGCCGTAACGTATTGATTTATTTCAATAAAAAGTTGCAGGATCGGGCCTTCGGATTGTTTCACGAGTCGTTGTGTCACCGTGGTTTTCTGGTGCTGGGCAGCAAAGAGACCCTGGACTTTTCCGCCTACAGCAAGCAATTCGAACCCTTGGTCAAGCAAGAACGGATCTACCGCAAACTATGAATGAAGCGGCTGCCAACCGGACTCGGGTTCCGGGCATAGAAGCGATTGTCATCGGCGCGTCCGCGGGCGGCGTCGAGGCGTTGCTGACGGTGTTCGGTGAGCTGCCCGAGGGATTCGGCCTGCCCATCATCGCCGTGCTGCATCTGCCGGACGAGCGCCGCAGCCATCTGGCTGAAGTGTTCGACCGGCGCGTGGCGATGCCGGTGGTCGAGGCGCGCGACAAGGAAATGATCAAGGCCGGCACCCTGTACTTTGCCGGGCCTGGCTATCACCTGTCGGTAGAGCGCGACCACAGTCTGTCCCTGAGCCAGGAAGACCGCGTGCACCACTCGCGCCCGGCCATCGACTTTCTGTTTGAGTCCGCCGCCGACACCTATGGCAGCGGCCTGTTGGCGATCCTGTTGACCGGCGCCAATCAAGACGGCGCCCGGGGCCTGGCCCATGTCAAGCAACAGGATGGAACCACTGTGGTGCAAGACCCCACAGAGGCTCGCGTGGCGGTAATGCCCCGGGCAGCCCTGGCGCTGCACACACCTGACCACATTCTTTCGCTGAGCCAGATCGGCTCATTGTTGGCTTCCCTGGAATATTCCCCATGTTAAGTACTGTCCAGGCCAAACTGCTGATCGTCGATGATCTGCCGGAAAACCTGCTGGCCCTCGAAGCGCTGATCAAGCGCGAGGATCGCCAGGTATTCAAGGCATTGAGTGCCGACGAAGCCTTGTCGCTGCTGTTGGAGCACGAGTTCGCCATGGCGATCCTTGACGTGCAGATGCCCGGCATGAACGGCTTCGAGCTGGCCGAGTTGATGCGCGGCACCGAAAAGACCAAGAACATCCCGATTGTGTTCGTCAGCGCCGCTGGCCGCGAACTCAACTATGCCTTCAAGGGCTATGAAAGCGGCGCAGTCGACTTCCTGCACAAGCCGCTGGACATCCACGCGGTCAAGAGCAAGGTCAATGTGTTCGTTGACCTGTACCGCCAAAGCAAGGCCATGAAGCAACAGGTCGAAGCCCTGGAGCGCAGCCGGCGCGAACAGGAGCTGTTGCTCACACGCTTGCAGGCCACCCAGGCCGAGTTGGAGCAGGCCGTGCGCATGCGTGACGACTTCATGTCGATCGTCGCCCACGAAGTGCGTACGCCCTTGAATGGGCTGATCCTCGAAACCCAGCTGCGCAAGATGCACCTGGCCCGGGATAACGCGGCCGCGTTTACCCTGGACAAGATGCACGCCATGGTTGACCGCGATGAGCGCCAGATTCAAAGCCTGATCCGCCTGATCGAAGACATGCTCGACGTGTCGCGCATTCGTACCGGCAAGCTGTCGATCCGTCCGGCACACTTTGACCTGGCGCAACTGGTGCATAACCTGGTGGAAAACTTCGCGCAGCAAGTGGCCGCCGCCGGTTCTTCCATGCGCCTGGTCTCTCAAGGGCCGGTGGAAGGTCATTGGGACGAGTTCCGCATCGAGCAGGTGATCACCAACCTGCTGACCAACGCCTTGCGCTACGGCGCAAAAAGCCCGGTGGATGTGCGGGTCTACAGCGCGCACGGCGAAGCCCGGGTGGAAGTGCGCGACCGAGGCATCGGCATCAGCGAAGACAACCAGAAACGTATTTTCCAGCAATTCGAGCGTGTGTCCGCCAGCCAGGTGGCAGCGGGCCTGGGCCTCGGATTGTTTATTTCCGAGCAGATCGTTGCGGCCCACGGCGGCACCATCGAGGTCGAGAGCCAGATAGGCGAGGGCGCCCTGTTCCGGGTGTGCCTGCCCCTTGAGGCCGCGCGATGAAATCAATCGTCGGCTCGACGCAACCTTCTGCGTGACCCCATGGTCGTAATTGCAGCAATTGACCGGACAAAGGCTTCCCATGAGTGAAGATGCGCAAGATGTTGTACTGATCGTCGAAGACGACGAATCGATTATGTTTGTGCTGGGTGAGTACCTGGCCGGCCTGGGTTATCGGGTACTCAAGGCAATCGATGGCGAGCAGGCCTTCGAAATTCTCGCGACCAAGCCACACCTGGACCTCATGGTCACCGATTACCGCCTGCCCGGCGGCATTTCCGGCGTGCAGATCGCCGAGCCGGCGATCAAGCTGCGTCCGGAATTGAAAGTGATCTTTATCAGCGGTTACCCGCAGGAAATCCTCGACTGCAACAGCCCGATCACGCGCAATGCGCCGATCCTGGCCAAACCGTTTGACCTGGACACGCTGCACGAGCATATCCAGCGGCTGCTGGCCTGACACGCAACGCAAGCAGGCACCTTGGGCTGCTGCATGGCAGCCCGGCAACCGACGGCGTGCCGTTACGTTCTGTCACCGATGCGGCCAGCAAACCTCGGAATGTCCTTACACCCCTCAACGACTAAAACGCGGGCTCGACGAATTCATTCCTTCGTCGACAGCTCCAATTTCTGTTGAAGGGTTTTACATGATCTCGTCCAGTGCTTCGCTCAATCAACGACTGCAATCGTCTTACGCCAATCCGTCTCGGGGCAAAGGGGATGTGCCACGTGATAACCCGTCGCCCGACACTGGACACGCGAACGTAACCCCAGGCGACCGCGGTGTTCTAGAGCAGTACGTCAAGGCCTTGCGCAGCGTGGCGGGCGGTTCAGCCGACGCGGTATTGCTCAACAATATCCCTGCCGATTCGACATTCGGCCAATGGTGGCAACAATTCTATAACGCGGCGAGAAACCCGCGATTTGAAGCGCTTGCCAAATTGCTCAATATCGATACGTCCAGCCCGATCACCGTCAATCACCTCGCCGATACGATAACGGCCATGGTCGATGGCCAACCGATGACCCTCAGCGCCTCACGGCTGGGCGGTGAATGGGCGGAGGCCACGGCGCCGCTCATGGCCGCCGCACGCGCGTTGGCGTATGAAAAGATCGAGGTGCCGTCCGATCCGACCGCGGCGCCGTTGTACGAGGTCGCGCGGTTTTATGGCGAGGTGCTCCTGGCCGACCGCAAGGAGGAGACCCTGGCCCGCGCCACGCAACTCGAACACAGCCAAGTGTTTGACCAAATGTCGCGCGACAGACCGTTTGCGAATCTCGCGGCTCAGGCACCGGAGCTGCTCGACCAGCAGGTTGTCGAACTGGGCAACAGCAACGTCCAGTTCAACCTGACCGACAAGCTGATGCAGTACGACAGCAGAGCCCACCCCTCCCTGGCGGACTTCCTGCGGGACCAGACCATCACACTCGACCCGAACTCCAGCTATGCGAAGGACAATGGGCGCAGTGAAGCCAGCCTTGAAGATGTGCTGGCAACCTATGGCTGGCGCATTCCACAGACGCCGGCAGATCTGACAGACCTCATCCGCGCCTTGCAGGAACCTGCGTTGCCCCGGCCACGGGACGGCAACTTCGCGGGGGCGCTGGCTTGGCCCACGCCGCTGTCGACCGAGGCCCGCGCGCAGATTTTCCAGACGCTCGCCGACAATAATCCGCCGTTGCCCGTGCTGGACCCTGATACCCCACTGGGTACCGTCGACATGCTGGGTGCGTTGGTCAATCGCGTGCCGGCCTCCATCCGCAATCAAAACGACCCGATGGCCGTGATCGACTGGATCCTCGACTCTGACGAAGGCCAACAATTGGGCGCCGCACTGCGTGACCGCGCGGGGGAAGCGGCCGCCGGCGCGAACGCCAGGACCTGGCTACTGACGGCCTTGGGCGTCACGCTGGATGCAAAAAGCCTGTCGCAGCCGCAAGAAGGTCACGTTGCCGGGTTCAATCTGGACGGGCACGAGGGTAAACACCCCTTCGAGATCAAGCAGGCCTTGATTGAGCATCTCCAGAGCCAGAACATCACCACGCCCCAGACTGCCCCCATTGCTGCGGTCTTGTTGCTGGCGCGTGCCGCGCCAGAGTTGCTGGTCAAAGACATTCCGCAATACATCACCAAGGGCTCTTTCGAATGGTTAGCGCTCAAGGCGGCCGTGGCGCGTATCGAAGCGCTGAGCCCTGGCGCCAGCTTGCGCATGAGCTATGCGCAAATCGTTGCTTTTGACGAGGTTGCTCCGGCGACCGAAGAAGCGCGCGCGCTTCAGGACGAAGCACAATTGCCGGCCATCATTGAGTGGGGCAAGAACCATGGCACGCTGGGTTCGAGCGGTCCGTATTCCCCGCAGAACATCTTGTACACACGCAAAACGATTGAACATCAGCAAAAAGCCCTGAGCCGCAGCTACAAGGCGCTGAACGCCCAGGTGCCTTCCCAGCGATCCGTCGCTCTGGCTGAGCTCAAGGCCGCGTTTGGCGAAGGCATCGATTTTGAAGAAAAATCCATTCGTGCCAATGTTGTCCGAACAGACAGCCATAAATACACGCCCTCGCTGACCACCGACCCGGTCGGTAGCTACTCGCTGCTGGACCTCTACCTGGCGAAAAAAGCCGGTGATGATGTGGGCTGGTTCTCCAGCAACCCGCGGATCACCAAGCAAATAATCGAGCGCGTGAGTCATCTGACTGATCCTATCCAGAAGCACGAGGAGGCTTTTGGCGCGTATGAAAACGAGTTATCCCAGGCCTGGGCCACCCTCACGAAAAACCTGATCGCCAACCTTCCACTGGACGATCGCAAAACTATTGAACACGGCAAGCTGACGGTCTATCAGACCGGCGAAACCGTGCGCTCGGAGATCAACACAAACTCAGGGTCTACCTCGACACCTGACCGTTTTACCCAAACCGCTACCAACCGATCACTGATCATCAAGACAGAACGGGACGGCCAGACCACCTATTATCAATTTGATCCGCAAAAATACGTGATCCGTAAACGCCCTGATTTGAATGACACGTTCAAGGAAGGCTTGCAGGGACCGTGGGAAGAACGCAAGAGCGACTCCATCCTGGCCAGGAATTTCGCCGCGCCGACCATCCAGAAAATGGAATCGCGTGACGAACATGCAGCGACTGAGAGCGACGCGGTGCCCGCCTCATTCACCAGCCCCCGCAGCGAATACCTGGGCGACCTGCTGTCGAAAAATATCCTGCCGCTGTACCAGTTGGGCGCGCAAAAAGACGCGTCTCGCGAAGTCACGACCTTTGACGGCGAGGCCCGCCTGAAAAAAACAATCCACGAAATATTCCTGGGTGTCATACCGGGCGCCTCGGCCATCCGGCACATTATCAACGGCGACTACCTCAGTGCCACTGGCGATGTGATCTTCGACATCGTGACCAGTGCGATCTTCAAGGGGGTCAGCGGGGCCAAGGGGCTCAAAGGGGTTGCGAGCAAAGGCACACGCTTGAACGGTATACAACCACTGCTCAAAGGCCTCGGCCCTGTCGCAGGCAAAGCGGCTCACAGCAAGGTGGGGAGGTTTTTTCATCACCTGAAACCCGGATCGGCGCCCAAGTCCACAGCCGCACAGGCCTCGCCAACGCTACGCATGACGCCGCAACAAGTGCAGGTGGTGGAAGCACGCAGGGACCTCTTTGACGGCTTGGCGACATCGGCAGACGGCGTTACCAAACGCACAGTTGCCAAATACGACGTGCCCGCAAAAAAATGGCGGGAATATGACCCGCTGACAGAAAGCGCCACGATCGTTCTGCATAAATTCGATCCGATCGTCACCACGCACCTCGATACCCGATGGATGAATACCGTCAGAAAAGCTGAAAACGGCCCCCATGCCACGGCGTTTCGCACAGGTTACCTTGAGGGGAAACCTGAAGCGGTTCCAGGGTATATGCCCGGCATGATGTCCGCGCAGATCAAGAAACTGACCGTCACCGGAAAACTGTCACCCAGGGATATCGGCATTCTGGTCAGGCAGCAGGAAAGGCTGGCGGTCAATCACAGCCTCGCGGGTGTAAACATATTCAACCAAGAGATACGCAACGCCGGTGGGCGCATTACCCCGATGCCTCAACTGTTCTACTTGAGCCAGACACACCGGTTGACGGAGGGGCAATGCGCGGCACTCTCGCACCTCATGCTGGAAGCCCTGCAGCACGGTAAAGGACAGACGCTGATTGACAACTTTTACGCTGCGGCCGCCAACCCGAAGGCAGCCGCCTCGAAAAAGTTCATCAGTACCCTGGACCAGATGCAGGCCAACCTGAAAGTCCCGTTGGTCTTCCACGGCGGGCCTTCAAGCGTAGTGCCGTATTCCGCTATCGGCGACCAACTGGCCAGTGCCACCGAATCAAAAGCACTGCTGGTTAGTGATTTCGAGCATGCAATGACGGCAGGTGTGCAGATAGAGGGCGGGGTAAAGAAGTTCTTTTTCTTTGAGCCCAACTACGGCATCGCGACCTTCGATAGCGTCGAGAGCTTTCAAAAGGGATTGCACAATATATTCACCAGCAAGAAGCTTCCGCGCGCGTACATATCCGTGGGCAAGGAGCCTGGCAAGCTGGGACTGAACGTCAGCGACTACAGCCCTAGCGCGTTCGACCAGGTCGGCATCAGCCCAAGTGCGCTGAAGGACATGTACTCCGCGCCGTTATAAACCACGGTGTCCCGGCGAAGACTCGGGTGCAAGAGCTCATTGGCCTGGGGTTTTATGAATCATCTCCCGTACCTTCGCCGTCAACAGGTCAAACGTGAACGGCTTGGTGATCAACTGCATCCCGGGATCAAGGAAACCACCCCGCACCGCCGCATGTTCTGCGTAGCCGGTGATAAACAACACCTTGAGCTCCGGGCGGATCTGCCGGCCGATTTCTGCCAGTTGCCGCCCGTTCATGCCGGGCAAGCCAACGTCGCTGATCAGCAGGTCGATACGCTGGTCGGATTCGATGATCGGCACGGCGGTGTCGGCATCACCGGCCTCGACAAAGCCATAGCCCAGCTCCTTGAGCACTGCGCTGACCAGCACCCGGACCGCCGGATCATCCTCGACGATCAGCACGGTCTCGCCCGTGTTGGCAAACGGCAGCAGGGCCGGGTTGACGACTTCAGCGGTGGCGATCTGGCCGATGAACCTTGGCAGAAACAGGCTGACGGTCGTGCCTTTGCCAACCACGCTGTGAATCGTCACATGCCCATGGGATTGGCGGGCAAACCCGTAGATCATCGACAGCCCGAGGCCGGTTCCCTGACCGATGGGCTTGGTGGTGAAGAAGGGATCGAAGACCCGGCCCATGACGCTTTCGGCAATCCCGCAGCCGGTGTCGCTGACGCTCAGTTCCACATAGTCGCCGGGCTTCAAGGTGCCGTAGGCGGCGGTGAACACGCTGTCGAGGTGGCGGTTGCCGGTCTCCACGGTGAGGCTGCCGCCATTGGGCATGGCGTCGCGCGCGTTGATCACCAGGTTGAGCAGGGCGCTCTCCAGTTGATTGGGGTCGGCTTCGGCGGTCCACAGTTCATCGGTAAGGCGCATGTCCAGGGCGATGCTTTCATTGATGCTGCGTTGCAGCAACTCCCCCATGGCCGTGACCAGCTGGTTGATTTCCACCGGCTTGGAATCGAGGGACTGGCGCCTGGAGAAGGCCAGCAAGCGGTGGGTAAGGCCGGCGGCGCGATTGGCCGAGGTGACGCCCAGATCGATCAGGCTGTCGAGATCGTCCAACTTGCCCCGGGACACGCGACGGCGCAGCAGTTCGAGGCTGCCGATGATCCCGGTGAGCATATTGTTGAAATCGTGGGCGATGCCCCCCGTCAACTGACCGACCGCTTCCATCTTCTGCGACTGGCGCAATGCGTCTTCGTTATGCCGCAACTGGGCGGTGCGTTCCTCTACCTGCTGTTCCAGGGTTTCCAGGGTACGTTGCAGGCGTAGCTCGCTTTCGCTCAGGTCCACCAGGCGGTCCCGCGCCTCATATTGCCGACGCCGGCCGCGCAGGGCGGTACTCACGAGGCTGATCAAGGTGATGGGATGGAACGGCCTTTCGAGAAACGTCACGTTACCCAGCAAGCCGCTGAGGTGGGATGACCCGTTCTGCTCGCTGCCGCCATGGTGCGTCATCAGTACGATGGGCAAGTCGGACCAGGCCGGTTGCTGGTGCAGGTTGTCCAGCAACGGCTCCAACCCGATGCCGCGCAACGCTTCGGCCGCGATGATCAACAGGCCGGCACCTTGCTCCAGCGCCGCGCACAGTGCGCCGAGGTCATTGGCCACAATGCCGCTGTAGCCGGCTTCATTGAGCATCATCAGCGCCAGCGAGCCGTCACGGCCCATGGGTGCAAGAATGATTGCGCGCTCGGAGATGGGCGCAAGCTGCGGCATCAGCCCATGTCCTTGAGCAGGGGAGAGCCGGCGCCCATATAGGTTGGAATGCCGCGCAGCACGCCCTGGAAGTTGTTCAGCGGCTCACCGACGGTCATGCCGCGGCTGCCGATGCGGTATTCACGGATGGTGGACTCATGGGAGCCGGTCCTTTTCTTGATGATCGAGATGGCCCGGCGAACCTCGCCGAGGGCTTCGAAGTAACGCAACAGAATCACCGTGTCGGCCAGGTAAGTGATGTCCACGGGCGCCTGCATGTCGCCCACCAGCCCGTGTTGGGCGACGGTCATGAAGGTGGCCGCACCCCGGCGGTTGAGGTACAGCAGTAATTCATGCATATGCAGGATCAATGCGTTTTCTTCGGGCATTGCGGCCTGGTAGCCATTGATGCTGTCGATCACCACGGTTTTGATTCCGCCCTCATCGACGCAACGTCGCACACGGTGGGAAAACTCGCCGGGGGACAGCTCGGCAGCGTCCACTTGCTCGATCAGCAGGTTGCCCGTGGCTTGCAGGGCGGCCAGGTCGATGCCCATGTTTTTCATGCGCTCGAACAACAGGCCCAGTTCTTCATCGAAGATAAACAGCGCGGCTTTCTCGCCACGGGCCACTGCGGCGGCGGCGAAGATCATCGAAATCAGCGACTTGCCCGTACCGGCCGGGCCAAGAATCAGGCTGCTGGAACCGGTCTCGATGCCGCCGCCAAGCAATGAATCCAGCTCCCGGATGCCGCTGGTCAGGGTCTGGCGGTTGTAGCCGCCACGGTGCTCGGCCGCCACCAGCCGCGGGAACACATGCACGCCGTCCTGCAAGATGGTGAAGTCATGGAAGCCACCACGGTATTTCTGTCCTCGGTACTTCACCACCCGCACCCGGCGACGTTCCGCGCCATAGTTGGGGGTCAGTTCTTCCAGGCGGATCACGCCGTGGGCGACGCTGTGCACGGTCTTGTCGAGGGATTCGGTGGTCAAGTCGTCCAACAACAGGACGGTGGCGTCATAGCGCACGAAGTAGTGCTTGATGGCGAGGATCTGCCGGCGATAACGCAGGGAGCTCTGCGCCAGCAGGCGAATCTCCGACAGGCTGTCGACCACCACGCGGGTCGGCTTGACCCGTTCCACCACCTCGAAGATCTGCCGCGTCGCTTCGCCCAACTCCAGGTCGGACGAGTACAGCAGGCTTTGCTGGTGCTCGGCGTTGAGCAAGCTTTCGGGTGGGGTCAGTTCGAAGATGTGGATGTTGTCGTCCAGGTCCCAGCCATGGGATTTGGCGCCCTGGCGCAATTCGCGCTCGGTCTCGGACAGGGTGATGTACAGCGACTTCTCGCCGTTTTTCGCGCCGGCCTGCAAAAAATGCAGGGCGACGGTGGTTTTGCCGGTGCCGGGTTCTCCTTCCAGCAGGAACAAGTGGCTGCGCGATAGCCCGCCGGAAAGAATGTCGTCCAGACCTTCGATACCGGTGGCCGCCTTTTCACTGAACAGCTCGTTGGATGTAGACAAGAAGTGCCCTCGGGTCACGGATCAATAGAGGAACGCGCCGCCTTGGGCGCGCCATATTTACTTGACCGTGATGGCCCGTAGCCGTTCAACGATTTTTTTCGAGGGCGCTACAGGCCTTGCTGCAAGGCGGGGTCGTCGGGGTTCTGCTGTTCCAGCTGGGCAAGCAATACCTGCACGTTCTGCAGTTGGCCGCTTTCCTTCCAGTAATTGACCAGCAGCACCCGCGCTTTGCGATTGGCGGGATGGCGTTGCAGGATCTCTTCCAGCTGGCGCTGTGCGGCTTCCAGTTCGTTCTGGGCGTGCAAGGTGGTGGCCAGGTCGTAGCGATAATCCTGGTTGTCCGGCTCCAGCTCCACCGCCTTGGACAGGCCCAGCAACGCATAAGGGCGTTCGCCGTGATGCAGCAACCACAGGCCCAGGGCATGTTGCAGATAAGCCGACTCGGGATGCGCCGCCAGTTGCCGCGCCAGCAGTTGCCGGGATTCCTCGCTCTTGCCTTGCTTATCCAGTAGCTCGATCTGCGCGACCACCGCTTGCAGGTTGTCCGGCTGCAAGCGCATCGCCTGTTCCAGGGCGTTTTGCGCGTCCGGCAACAGGGCGCTGTGGATGTACAACTGCGCCAGCTGAATCCAGCCCTCGGCGGTTTCGGGCTGGGCCTTGAGGTATTTGACGAATTCGTCGAGCACCTGCTGCAAAGGGCCGAAGTACAGGCCGAGGGTGTCGGGCGACAGGCCGAGCAGGGCGTTGGCGGCGGCAAAGCGCACGCTTTGTTCCGGGTCGTCGAGTGCCGGGCCGAGCAACAGCGTGCGCTGGCCGCTGGGCACCAGGCCGGCAATGCTGTGGATTGCCGCTTCGCGCACCTGCGGCGAATCGCTCAGCAGGTCCTTGTCGGCCAGCTTCAAGGCTTGCGGGCTGGGGTAATTGGGCAACTCGGCGTGCAGCGCGGCGCGGCGTTCCGGGGACAGGTCCGGGCGGCCCAATTGCTGATACAACACGCGCGCCGCCCCCGGTTCGCCGTTGCGTGCCTGTTTCAGGGCTTTGGAGTAACCATGGGCAATCGCCGGCGGCACGGCCACCTGGCTGGAGCGGGAGAAATACCACGTGATCAGCACAATCAACAGCAGGGCGCACAGGCCGACGAAGGAGTAACGGCGTGACTTAGACATGCAGGCGTCCGCAAGTATTACAAAGCCGTCAGCTTCGGCCAGAGCAGGGCAGGTGTCAAACCCGCGTCAGGTCAGCACGTAGTCCACCGGTTCCAGGGCGGGCGGCAAGTCGGTTTCGCCAAGGGCGGCGCGCACCTCGCGCTCCAGGTTGCGCAGGATCGCATTGCACGGCAGGTCGTTTTCGTCGAAGCCGAACGGGTCTTCGAGGTCATCGCCGATCTCGTCGAGACCAAAGAAGGTGTAGCTGACGATGGCGGTGAACACCGGCGTCAACCACCCCAGCGGCTCGGCCATGGCAAACGGCAGCAGGATGCAGAACAGGTAGATGGTGCGGTGCAGCAGCAGGGTGTAGGGGAAGGGTAGCGGCGTGCTCTTGATCCGCTCGCACGACGCCTGCACCTGGCTCAGGCTGACCAGGCGGGTTTCCAGCTGGGTATACCGCCATTCGCTGATCACGCCGCGCTCGGCCAGTTCGGAAAAGCGCGCGCCCAACTGTTGCAGCAGGTTGTCCGGCAAGTTCGGGTGCGTCGCCGCCACCGCCGCCCAGGGCTTGATCGCCAAGGCTTCGTCTTCATGGCGCAAACGTGCGATCAGCCCATGGGCAAAGCCACACAAACCACGCAACAGCCCGGCACGCTCGGGCGAATCCCCCAGCACCTGGGTTTCGCGGATCAACGAGCGCACATCAATGATCATCTGCCCCAATTGCTTGCGGCCTTCCCACCAGCGGTCGTAGCAGGCGTTGTTGCGAAAGCTCATGAAGATCGACAGCGACAGGCCCAGCAACGTGAAGGGCGTGGCGTTGACCTTGGAAAAGTAGGCCGGGTGCCAGGTTTCCACCAGCACGATCACCGACGCCAGCAACGTGACCAGCAGGCTGCGCAAGGCAATGCGCTTGGCAATCGAACCCTTGAGGGAAAACAGGATGCCCACGAGGTTGGGCTTGGGACGGACAATCATCGGCGGGGGGACTTCTTTGGTGGCGCAGACCCTCAGGTTAGAAGCTCGTCGCCAACGCGTCCAATCGCTTGGGCTGACCGGTTGATCGGTGCGGTCGATGACTGGCCAAACCAGTCAGCCATGTTGAGGGCTTTGACCATTGCTGCTGGGGCGCGCTAGAGCGACTATTTCCGTGGTTTACGTCCTGAAAATAAAAAACACAGAAGGATTTGAAGCGATGCGTGACTACTTGGCTGCCACCACCGGATTTGACTACGCCCACACTGTTGACGCCGCACTGGCCGGCACCCTGCAAGGCCTCAATGCCTGCGTGGAGTGCTGTGACCGCCACGCGCTGCCCGGGCGCATCGCGTTGTTCTGGGAGGGCAAGGACGGCCGCAGCGCCACCTCGACCTTTACCGACTTGCAGGACCAGGCCGCACGCTTCGCCAATTTCCTCCTGGCCCAGGGCGTCAAGCGCGGTGATAAAGTCGCGGGGTTGCTGCCACGCACGGCGGAATTGCTGGTGGTGGTGTTTGCCACCTGGCGCATCGGCGCGGTCTATCAACCGTTGTTCACCGCCTTTGGTCCCAAGGCCATCGAGCATCGCCTCAACAGCTCCGGCGCGGCGCTGGTGGTCACCGACGCGGTCAACCGGCCGAAACTGGCGGAAGTCGAAGGCTGCCCGACCATCGTTACGGTCACCGGCGCCAAGGGCGAAGGCCTGGTGCGCGGCGATTTCAGTTTCTGGGCCGAGCTGCCCAACTATTCCAATAGCTGTGAGCCGGTGCTGCTGGGCGCTGACGAGCCGTTCCTGCTGATGTTCACCTCGGGCACCACCGGCCCGTCGAAGGCGCTGTCGGTGCCGCTCAAGGCTATTGTCGCGTTCCAGAGCTACACCCGCGACGCCGTGGACCTGCGCCCCGAAGACGCGTTCTGGAACGTCGCCGACCCGGGCTGGGCCTACGGCATCTACTTCGGCGTGACCGGCCCGTTGTCCATGGGCCACCCGATCACCTTCTACGATGGCCCCTTCACCCTGGAAAGCACCTGCCGGGTCATCAACAAATACGGGATCACCAACCTCACCGGTTCACCCACCGCGTACCGCCTGTTGATTGCCGGCGGCGAGCAGTTCGCCCATTCGATCAAGGGCAAGCTGCGCATTGTCAGCAGCGCCGGCGAGCCGCTGAACCCGGAAGTGATCCGCTGGTTCGCCGACAACCTCGGCGTGACCATCCACGACCACTACGGCCAGACCGAACTGGGCATGGTGCTGTGCAATCACCATGGCCTGGAGCATCCGGTGCATGTCGGTTCGGCCGGCTTTGCCTCGCCGGGGCACCGCATCGTGGTGCTCGATGATGACTATCAAGAGTTGCCAGCCGGCCAGCCGGGCATCCTCGCCATCGACCGCGAACAGTCGCCGATGTGCTGGTTCGCCGGCTATGACGGCGTAAAGACCAAGGCGTTTGTCGACAAGTACTACCTGAGCGGCGACACCGTGGAGCTGAACCCCGACGGCAGCATCAGTTTTGTCGGGCGCAGCGACGATGTGATCACCACGTCCGGCTACCGCGTCGGCCCGTTCGATGTGGAAAGCGCGCTGGTGGAACGCCCGGCGGTGATCGAAGCCGCGGTGGTCGGCAAGCCGGACCCCGAGCGCACCGAACTGGTGAAAGCCTTCGTGGTGATCAACAGCCAATACCGCGCCACCCCGGAACTGGCCGAGGAACTGCGCCTGCACGTGCGCAAACGCCTCGCCGCCCATGCCTACCCACGGGAAATCGAATTCGTCAGCGACTTGCCCAAGACCCCGAGCGGCAAGCTGCAACGTTTTATCTTGCGTAACCAGGAAATCGCCAAGGCGGCGGTGGCCTGATCCACTTTTAAGGACACAATGATGCAGATCGAAAACAAGGTATTCCTGGTCAGCGGCGGCGCTTCGGGCCTCGGCGCGGCCACCGCCGAGATGCTGGTCGCCGCTGGCGCCAAGGTCATGCTGGTGGACCTGAACGCCGACGCGGTCGCGGCCAAGGCCAAGCAGTTGGGTGATAACGCGCGCAGTGCGGTGGCGGACATCAGCCAGGAAGCGGCCGCCGAGGCGGCGGTACAAGCCGCGGTTACCGCGTTTGGCGGTTTGCACGGCCTGGTCAACTGCGCCGGTGTGGTGCGTGGCGAAAAGATCCTCGGCAAGAACGGCCCCCACGCCCTGGCCAGCTTTGCCCAGGTGATCAACGTCAACCTGATCGGCAGCTTCAACCTGCTGCGCCTGGCCGCTGCGGCCATCGCTGAAACCGAAGCGAATGCCGATGGCGAGCGCGGCGTGATCATCAACACGGCCTCGGTGGCCGCGTTTGACGGGCAGATCGGCCAGGCGGCGTATTCCGCCTCCAAAGGCGCGATTGCCAGCCTCACCTTGCCCGCTGCCCGTGAACTGGCACGCTTTGGTATCCGCGTGATGACCATCGCCCCGGGCATTTTCGAGACGCCGATGATGGCCGGCATGACCCCGGAAGTACGCGACTCCCTGGCCGCCGGCGTGCCATTCCCGCCGCGCCTGGGCAAACCGGCCGAATACGCCGCGCTGGTGCGTCACATCATTGAAAACAGCATGCTCAACGGCGAGGTGATCCGTCTCGACGGTGCCTTGCGCATGGCGGCCAAGTAAGGAGTTCGAACCATGACTGATCCCATCGTAATCGTCAGCGCCGTGCGCACGCCCATGGGCGGCTTCCAGGGCGACCTCAAGGGCCTGACCGCGCCGCAACTGGGTGCTGCCGCCATTCGTGCCGCCGTCGAGCGCGCCGGTATCGCCCACGATGCCGTGGATGAAGTGCTGTTCGGCTGCGTCCTGCCGGCAGGCTTGGGCCAGGCGCCTGCGCGCCAGGCGGCGCTGGGTGCCGGGCTGGACAAATCCACCCGTTGCACCACCCTCAACAAGATGTGCGGCTCGGGCATGGAAGCGGCCATCCTGGCCCACGACTCGCTGCTGGCGGGCAGCATTGAGATAGCAATCGCCGGGGGCATGGAAAGCATGTCCAACGCGCCGTACCTGCTGGACCGTGCCCGCAGCGGTTATCGCATGGGCCACGGCCGCGTGCTCGATCACATGTTCCTCGACGGCCTTGAAGATGCGTATGACAAAGGCCGCCTGATGGGCACCTTTGCCGAAGACTGCGCCGAGCACAACGGTTTTACCCGTGAAGCCCAGGACGCGTTCGCCATCGCCTCCCTGACCCGCGCGCAGCAAGCGATCAGCGACGGCAGCTTTGACGCGGAAATCGTCCCGGTGCAGGTCACCGTGGGCAAGGAACAGAAAACCATCCAGCACGACGAACAACCGCCGAAAGCCAAGCTGGACAAGATTGCCAGCCTGAAACCGGCGTTCCGCGACGGCGGCACGGTCACGGCGGCGAACTCCAGTTCGATTTCCGATGGTGCGGCGGCGTTGCTGCTGATGCGCCAATCCGAGGCGCACAAACGCGGCCTCACCCCCTTGGCGGTGATCCACGGGCACGCGGCGTTTGCCGATGAGCCGGGGCTGTTTCCAGTGGCGCCGGTAGGGGCGATTCGCAAGCTGATGAGCAAGACCGGCTGGAACCTCGACGAGGTGGACCTGTTCGAAATCAACGAAGCCTTCGCCGTGGTCAGCCTGGTGACCATGAGCAAACTGGAAATTCCCCACAGCAAGGTGAATATCCACGGCGGCGCCTGCGCCCTGGGCCACCCGATTGGCGCGTCCGGTGCGCGCATCCTGGTGACCTTGCTCGCGGCCTTGCGCCAAAAGGGCCTCAAGCGTGGCGTCGCCGCCATCTGCATCGGCGGTGGTGAAGCCACGGCCATGGCTGTCGAATGCCTGTATTAAGGACTGAACCCCATGTTGCCCAATGACGAACAACTGCAAATCAGCGACGCGGCCCGGCAATTTGCCCAGGAGCGCCTGAAACCCTTCGCCGCCGAGTGGGACCGCGAGCACCGCTTCCCCAAGGAAGCCATCGGCGAAATGGCCGAATTGGGCTTTTTCGGCATGCTCGTGCCGGAGCAGTGGGGAGGTTGCGACACCGGCTACCTGGCCTACGCCATGGCCCTCGAAGAGATCGCTGCCGGCGACGGTGCGTGCTCGACCATCATGAGCGTGCACAACTCGGTGGGTTGCGTGCCGATCCTCAAGTTCGGCAACGATCAGCAGAAAGAGCAGTTCCTCACGCCCCTGGCCAGCGGCGCCATGCTGGGCGCGTTTGCGTTGACCGAGCCCCAGGCCGGCTCCGACGCCAGCAGCCTGAAAACCCGTGCGCGCCTGGAGGGCGACCACTACGTGCTGAACGGTTGCAAACAGTTCATCACCTCCGGGCAAAACGCCGGGATCGTGATTGTGTTTGCGGTCACCGACCCGGCGGCGGGCAAGCGCGGGATCAGCGCGTTTATCGTGCCCACCGATGCCCCCGGCTACAGCGTGGCGCGGGTCGAGGACAAGCTCGGCCAGCATGCGTCCGACACCTGCCAGATCCTCTTTGAAGACGTCAAAGTGCCGGTGGCCAACCGGTTGGGCGAGGAGGGCGAAGGCTACAAGATCGCCCTGGCGAACCTGGAAGGCGGGCGCGTGGGCATCGCCTCGCAATCGGTGGGCATGGCCCGCGCCGCCTTTGAAGCGGCGCGGGACTACGCCCGTGAGCGTGAAAGCTTCGGCAAGGCGCTGATCGAACACCAGGCCGTGGCGTTCCGCCTGGCGGACATGGCCACGCAAATCGCCGTCGCCCGGCAGATGGTGCATTACGCCGCCGCCCTGCGTGACAGCGGCAAGCCGGCGCTGGTGGAAGCCTCGATGGCCAAGCTGTTCGCCTCGGAAATGGCCGAGAAAGTCTGCTCGGCCGCCTTGCAAACCCTCGGCGGTTACGGTTACCTGAGCGACTTCCCCCTGGAGCGCATCTACCGCGATGTGCGGGTCTGCCAGATCTACGAAGGCACCAGCGATATCCAACGCATGGTCATCTCACGCAATCTCTAAGGAGCCGATACATGAGTTACGAAACCATCCTGCTCGAAGTCCAGGGCCGCGTCGGACTGATTACCCTCAACCGCCCGCAAGCCCTGAACGCGCTGAATGCGCAACTGGTCAGCGAACTGAACCAGGCGCTGGACGGCCTGGAAGCCAACCCTGAAATCGGCTGCATCGTGCTGACCGGCTCGAAAAAAGCCTTCGCTGCCGGCGCCGACATCAAGGAAATGGCCGAGCTGACCTACCCGCAGATCTACCTCGACGACCTGTTCAGCGACAGCGACCGCGTGGCCAACCGCCGCAAGCCGATCATCGCTGCCGTCAACGGCTTCGCCCTCGGTGGTGGCTGTGAACTGGCACTGATGTGCGACTTCATCCTGGCCGGCGATGGCGCCAAGTTCGGCCAGCCGGAAATCAACCTCGGCGTACTGCCGGGCATGGGCGGCACCCAACGCCTGACCCGCGCCGTGGGCAAGGCCAAGGCCATGGAAATGTGCCTGACCGGGCGCTTTATCGACGCGGTGGAAGCCGAGCGTTGCGGCATCGTCGCCCGTATCGTGCCGGCCGATGAACTGCTGGAAGAAGCGCTGAAAGTCGCCACGCTGATCGCCGGCAAGTCGGTGCCCATCAGCATGATGGTCAAGGAAAGCGTGAACCGTGCGTTTGAAGTCAGCCTGTCGGAAGGCGTGCGCTTTGAGCGTCGGGTGTTCCATGCGGCGTTCGCGACGCAGGATCAGAAGGAAGGCATGGCGGCGTTTGTGGCCAAGCGCGCGCCCGAGTTCAAGGACAAGTAATTCCCAAACACAGAAGATCACACTGTGGGAACTGGACCCTGTGGGAGCTGGCTTGCCTGCGATGCAGACACCTCGGTTTATCTGTTAGACCGAGGTGATGCTATCGCAGGCAAGCCAGCTCCCACAGGATCAGCACCCACATTGGGTTTTGCAGTGTGTCAGTTACAGCTGGTAGTTCTTGAGTTCCCTGGCAATCACCATCCGCTGAATCTCGCTAGTTCCCTCATAAATCTGCGTGATCCGCGCATCCCGGTAGTAACGCTCCACCGGGTAATCCTCCAGGTACCCGTAGCCGCCATGAATCTGCATCGCTGACGAGCAGACCTTCTCCGCCATTTCCGAGGCAAACAGCTTGGCCTGGGACGCTTCCGACAGGCACGGCTTGCCGGCGCTGCGCAGGCGTGCGGCGTGGAGGATCAGCAAGCGCGCGGCATTCAGGCGGGTTTGCATGTCGGCGAGCAGGTTGGCCACGCTCTGGTGCTCGATGATCGCCTTGTCGAACTGCACCCGATCACGGGCGTAGGCCAATGCCGCTTCAAACGCCGCCCGGGCGATGCCCAAGGCCTGGGCAGCGATGCCGATGCGGCCGCCTTCGAGGTTGGACAGGGCGATGGCCAGGCCCTTGCCACGCTCGCCCAGCAGGTTGGCCTCAGGCACGCTGCATTGGTTGAGGGTGACGGCGCAGGTGTCCGAGGCGCGGATGCCCATCTTGTGTTCCGTGCGATCCACCACAAAGCCGGGCGTGTCGGTGGGCACCAGGAACGCGGAGATACCCTTTTTGCCCAAGTCGGGATCGGTCACGGCAAACACGATGGCCAGCTTGGCGCGCTTGCCGTTGCTGACAAACTGCTTGGCGCCATTGATCACCCACTGGCCGTCGCGCAGCTCGGCGCGGGTGCGCAGGTTGTGCGCCTCGGAGCCGGCCTGGGGTTCGGTCAGGCAGAAGCAGCCAATCGCCTGGCCGCTGGCCAGATCGGCCAGCCAGGTCTGTTTCTGTTCATCGGAGCCGTAGTTGAGGATGGGCCCGCAACCCACTGAATTATGGATACTCATCAGCGCCCCCGTGGCGCCGTCACCGGCTGAAATCTCCTCGACGGCGAGGGCGTAGGCGACGTAATCCACGTAGGTGCCGCCCCATTCTTCCGGCACCACCATGCCCAGCAAGCCCAGCTCGCCCATCTTCGCGACCAGTGCGTCGTCGATCCAGCCGGCTTTCTCCCAGGCTTGGGCGTGGGGCGCAATTTCACCCCGGGCAAAGTCGCGCGCCATGTCGCGGATCATCACTTGTTCTTCTGTGTATTCAATATCTTGCATGGCTTATCTCCCAACCAGCTTGAAGTCACGAAAGAAGCTGTCGACGTGTTGCGCGTCCAGCTCAGCTACTGTGGCAGGGTTCCAGCGTGGGGCCTTGTCCTTGTCGATGATCAACGCACGGACGCCTTCGATGAGGTCGCCGCGCTCGAACCATTGGCGGTCCAGGTGCAGCTCCAGGGCAAAACACTGCTCCAGCGGCAGGTGGCGGCCACGGCGCAGCATCTCCAGGGTCACGGCCATGGCCAGCGGCGAGCGGGTTTGCATCAGGGCTGCGGTGGCCAACGCCCATTCATGGCTGTCGGCGACGGTGACTTGTTGCAGCTGTTCGACAATGCTCGGTACGTCCGCCAACGCGAAGAAGTGGTCGATCGCAGGACGCAACGCGGCCAGCGGCGCATCCGGCAAGTGCTGTACGCCGAGCTTGGCCAGCAGGCCCTGCAGGTCCTTGAGCGGCGATTCGTGCCAGGGCAGGCGGTCCAGCTTCTGGTCGAGGTCGGCCAGCTTGGCGCTGTCCAGGTACCAGTCGGCCAAGCCGCAATACAGTGCATCGGCGGCGCGGACCTGCACGCCGGTGACCCCAAGGTAAACCCCCAGCTCGCCGGGAATACGCGGCAGGAAGTAGCTGCCGCCAACGTCCGGGAAGTAACCGATGGCCACTTCCGGCATGGCCAGGCGGCTGCGCTCGGTGACCACGCGCAGGTCGGCGCCTTGCACCAGGCCCATGCCGCCGCCGAGGACAAAGCCGTCCATCAGGGCGAGGACGGGTTTGCGGTAGTGGTGGATGGCGAGGTCGAGGGCGTATTCCTCGACGAAGAAGTCTTCGTGCAGGGTGTCGCCGCTCTTGAAACTGTCATGCAAGGAACGGATATCGCCGCCCGCGCAGAAGGCTTTTTCCCCGGCGCCGCGCAGGACCACGGCATACACCGTGGGATCGTCGGCCCAGGCCTGCAGGTGGTGGCTCAGGCTGCGGACCATGTCCAGGGTAATGGCGTTCAGGCCGGCGGGGCGGTTGAGGGTGAGGTGGCCGATATGGTTGCGGACTTCGGCGAGTATGTCGGCTTGAAGATGGTCGGTGTGGCTTGCCTCGGATGAAACCTGAGCAGTCATCGCTAACTCCCTGCTTTTATTGTTCTTTATCAAGATGTTCGGGGACGAACCTTCTTGCGATCCTACCAGTGCACATTTGCCCAGTACACCGGGGAATCCTGCAGGTCGTTATTGCATTTATGCACGGCGACTGAGCACCTCGCCAATGCTGCGCCGCCGTGCATGGCCCTGCGCCGCGTGGATCAGCTGCTCAAGCTCAGACGGTTGCACGTCGTAGAACTGCTCCATCTCGGCCAGGGCCAGCTTCAGGTCGGCCGCCGTGACCTCGGGGTCGATGACCGGCGCGCTACTGCCCACCACCGCAGGGGCAGGCACCGGCAAGCCTTTGGGATAACGCGTGCGCGTGGCGTTGTTGTAGGCCAGCGCGCAGCCCAGCAATGCGCCGGCGCCGAGCATCACCGCGCCCAGTTCCTGCCAGCCGAGGGCGATGGAGGCGGGGTCCGCGAGTACCAGGGTCATGGCCAGCCCGCCCGCGGGTGGATGCAGGCAACGCAGCCAGCAGATCAGGATCACGGTCATGCCGGCAGCCAGGCACGCACTGCCCAGCGTGCGTCCCAGTACGCGCGCGACCAGCAGCGCAACGACACCGGCACACAGGTAGCTGCCGATGATCGACCAGGGCTGGGCCAACGCGCCGGATGACACCGCAAACAACAGCACCGCCGAAGCGCCCAAGGGTCCGAGCAGGTGCAGCGCCACCTCCATGCCAAAGACCTGGGCACACGCCCACACACTGAGCAGGGTGCCCAGGGCCATGCCGATGGCGGCACGGCTCCATTCGGCGGGACGGGTGTTGATGGCAGCAGGTAACCAGCGAGCAAGCATTGCGATAGATCCGTAAACAGCAGGCGAAAAAAAAGGCTTGCCTGGTTTCCCGGAAAAGCCCTTGAAAGTTCCACATTTGGGGGAGGAACCCGCGCAGTGTGCCCACCTCGATGGGGCGACGCCACTGCATATTAATGCAGGTTGAATGCAATAAAAGTGAAGTTTAATAGGTGATAGGCGCAGACGAGTGGCTGACGACCCCCAGGATCCGGTCATGATTCTCTTCGCTCAGCAGCTGCTTGTGCAGGTTGTCGCGCAGCCCGGGGGCATCGCACAAGGGGCCATTCAACGCGACAACTGCGTCACGCAAGCCCATCAGGCGGTGCAGGCCGACGTGCAGCTGTTCGGGCATCAGCAGTGAGGGAGGGTCAGGCAATAAGTCATTGGGCACGGCGTGGTCCTTTCAATGAAGCCCGCCGCGTTTGAGTTCACGGCGGGCAGCGTCCTTGGCATGTTCCATTGGTAGTAAATAGTTACCGCAATTGGCGACCGAGTTTACATTTTGGATCCATGAGCGGGAATGGCAAAAGGCACCAGCCATTACGCATAGCTATGTAGGAGCTTTCGTGAGGAAGCCGGCCGAAGCCGGCTGGATCAGGGCTGTGCCGTCGCCGTGAGGTGCAGCAGCACATAGGGATTTTTGTCGAACTCACCCACCAGTGTCGGGGTGAGCTCGCGCAGGCGGGGCTCCTTCAACGCGGCGTAGTCGTCCAGGCTCATCACCAGCCAGGCTGGGGCCTGCAACGGCGCCAGGTCGGTGGTTGACTGGGTGAACAACGGCACACGGTCGCACTCGAGATTGACCATCAGCTTGATCGCCTTGGCGTCTTTGCCCAGGCCGTGCAGCACCACGGGCGCCGGTTGCTGGTTGATCTGCGCCTTGACCGCCAGGCTGAAGGTGCGCGTGTCGTAGAGCCTGCGCTCCAGCGGTTCGACCACCACGATGTAGGTTGCCCACAATGCCAATACCGCCGCCAATGCCGGGCCTGCCGGACGCAAGCGTGGCTTGAACCACGCCAGCACCGCCAGCACCTGCAACACGCCCAGCACGCCGAAGATCAGGCGCAAGTCGCCCACCTGCTCGGCGTAGCGGCGGCGCACCACCAGCAAGCCGATGATCAGCAGCGCCGGCAACAGGGTCCAGAGACCCAGCAGCACACCGCGCAGCCAGGCAAACACACGCCCTTGGGTGACCTGGAACGGGTACGCCGCAATGATTGCCGCCATCGGCAGCATCGGCAGCACATAACGCGCTTTCTTCGCCTGGGGGATCGACAAGCCAAGCATCACCAGCAAGCCCGCAGCGGCGCAGTACAGCACCAGTTGCAAGGCCGGCCCTGGCGCGCCTTTGCCGCCAAAGGCCACCGCCAGCAGCACCAGCAGCGCCATCGGATACGCCAGCGCGTAGTTGCCCAGGGAACTGGTGAAGTAATACAGCACGCCGCTGGAGCCTTCGCTGCCGTCCATGCGCCCGAGGAATTGCATGCGGATCACGTCCTGCATGAACACCTCGCCACCACTGAGCTTGGCCAGCAGCAACAACACCCCGACACAGGCCATCAGCAGCGCCAGCGCCAGCAAGCCGAAGCTGAACAGTTGTCGCCACTGGCGGTTGATCAGGTAGTAGCTGCACAGCACGCCCGTGGGAATCACCAGGCCGATCGGCCCGCGAATCGCAAAGCCTGCAATCAGCAGCAGGTACACCCAGTGCAGGCGTTTGCCGGCGCCGAAGTGATCATGGGCATAGCCGAGGTAAAACACCGCCAGGGTCACGGCGGCGAGCATCTGGTCCAGGGACACGGCACGGGTTTCGCTGACGAAGGTGCTGCTGAGCAACAGCATCGCCACACTGAGCAGGCCCCAGCGCGGGGAGTAGGGCGCCGTGAGGCGGTACACCAGGATCACGATCAGCGCCGAGGCAATCGCCGTGGGCAACCACGCCGTCAAGCTGGTGACCTGGCCCAGCGGCAACGAGAACAACCAGGTCAGCAGCGTCGAGGTCGCCAGGTAATCGGCGTACGGCTGGCCGTAGGTGGTGGGGAAGAAACTCGGGCCATGACGCAGCATCTCCTGGGCGAACACCACGAAGCGCGAGTCAAACCCGATGATCGCCTGGTGCCAGTTGCCGGCGATAAACAGCAGCAGCGCCAACAGCCCGAGCAGCAGGGACTGGCGGCGCACCGTGGCGTCTATGAAGGGCGCTTTGTTCACGTCTCAGGCTTCCACGACCTGATCTTGATCTGCCGATTGCGCCAGCCATTGTTGCTGCGGCATCGGCAATTGGCAGGAATCGCCACGGCCAATCGGGAAGTACTGGAAGCCTTTGCGCGCCAGGCGTTCGCCGTCGTACAGGTTACGGCCGTCAAAGATCACCGGGGTTTTCAGGCGCGCGTGGATCAGGTCGAAGTCCGGCGCCTTGAATTGCTGCCATTCGGTGCAGACGATCAGGCCATCGGCGCCGCTCAAGGTCGATTCCGGGGTGCCCATCAGCATCAGCCGTGGGTCATCGCCGTAGATGCGCTGGGTTTCCTGCATGGCTTCGGGGTCGAAGGCGCGCACGTTGGCACCGGCGGCCCACAGGGCTTCCATCAGCACGCGGCTCGGCGCATCGCGCATGTCGTCGGTGTTGGGCTTGAACGCCAGGCCCCACACGGCAAAGGTCTTGCCCTTGAGGTCGCCTTTGAAGAACGCGTTGACGCGCTCGAACAGCTTGCTCTTCTGACGCTGGTTGATCGCTTCCACGGCTTCCAGCAGGTCGCTGGAGCAGTTGGCCTGCTTGGCGCTGTGGATCAGGGCGCGCATGTCTTTGGGGAAGCACGAGCCGCCGTAACCGCAACCGGGGTAGATGAAGTGGTAGCCGATGCGCGAGTCGGCGCCAATCCCCAGGCGTACGGCTTCGATGTCGGCACCCAGGTGTTCGGCCAGTTCGGCGATCTGGTTGATAAAGCTGATCTTGGTCGCCAGCATGCAGTTGGCGGCGTACTTGGTCAGCTCGGCGCTGCGCAGGTCCATGAAGATGATGCGGTCGTGGTTGCGGTTGAAGGGCGCGTAGAGGTCACGCATCACGTCACGCACTTCTTCACGCTCGCAGCCGATGACGATGCGGTCCGGGCGGCGGCAGTCGGCAACCGCCGAGCCTTCCTTGAGGAATTCCGGGTTGGAGACGATATCGAATTCCAGGTGCCGGCCGGCCACACGCAAGGCTTTTTCGATATGGGCACGCAAGGTGTCGCCGGTGCCCACGGGCACGGTGGATTTTTCCACGAGGATCACCGGGGCCACACGGTGACGGGCCACGGCGTCGCCCACCGACAACACGTATTTCAGATCGGCCGAACCGTCTTCGTCCGACGGCGTGCCCACGGCGATAAACAGCACTTCGCCGTGTTCGACCGCGAGCTTTTCATCATGGGTAAAGTGCAGTCGCCCGCTTTCCAGGTTCTCCTTGACCATCGCCGCCAGCCCCGGCTCAAAGATCGTCACATGGCCTTTTTGCAGCGACTCGACCTTGTTCTTGTCAACGTCCATGCAGATGACATCGTGACCGACTTCGGCCAATACGGTGGCCTGCACCAGACCAACGTAACCACTACCAAATACACTGATTTTCATGGGGCATTCCTGGGACTTGTGGTGCTAGCACGGCGAGAGTTGATAACCAGAACTCCGAGGATGACCAACGCCACCCCCAGGGTTTTTGAAAGCGAAAAATGTTCGTTGAACACCGGCAGGCTGGCGGCCAGCAGATACACCAGCGCGTAGCTGATGCTCAGCAGCGAGTAGGCACGGCCCAGCGGCAGGTGCTTGAGCGCGCCCAGCCAGCAGAGCATCGACAGCGCATAGGCGAAGATCGCCAGCAGCACCGCGCCAAGGGCGCCGAGGTCGATGGTGTTGTTGCTGAGCGCACTCAGCCATTCGTGGGGCAGCGGCAGGCGCGTCATGCTCCAGCGCATGCCCAACTGGGCCGCACTGACCAAACCGACGCTGGCCAAGGCCAGGGCAAAGCCACGCATGCGGCTCATACCTGACGCCCCAGCAACACGACACCGGCAATCACCAGCGCCACGCCCAGCCAGTGGCGGCCATCGATGGGCTCATGAAAGACAAACCGTGCCACCAGCGTGACCAGCACAAAGTTGAGGCTGAGCATGGGGTAGGCGATGCCGACTTCCAGGCGCTGCAACACCAGCAACCACACCAGCAGGCCCAGGCCCAGGCACACCAACGCGGCCCACAGCCACGGCGCGCGCAGTTTCAGCGCCCAGCCGTCGGGCAGGTCGCGCCAGCTTTCCACGGCGAATTTCTGCGCGACCTGGCCCATGCACGTCAGCAGGCAGGCGGCCAATAGCAGGAGCAGGGTGATCATGGAGCCGCCTGCGGGAAGATCAGAATCACGATATTGCCTTGTTCAAAGCGCTGGCCGTCATTGGGCAGCAAGGCAACTTCGGCCATTTCATCGTCACCTTTAACCCGCATCACCACACCGACCGGACCTTTTTTGCGCGCATCGCTCATCCACTGTTGCACTTGGGTGGTGTCGATCTTGCGCGCGGCGCTGTCCGCGAAGGCCAGGCCGTATTTGACTTCGCCGACGGTGTTGTAAAGCGTCACGTCCGGGCGCGCCAGACGCCAGGACAGCGCCGACGCGGCGCCGAGGTCATTGCTGAGCAACGCCGTGGCCGGGCGCAGGGCTTGCAGGTGGTCGATGATGAATTGGTCCGGGGTCTTGTTGTAGACCACCGAATGGGGCAACGCGGCAGGCACCAGCGCCACCAGCAACCAGCTGCCGATCACCGGTGCCGCCCACAGTTTCAACGGGCGCGCGGCCTGCAGCAGGTTGGCGATGATCCAGCCGAACAGGAAGACGAATACCAGCACCAGGCTGAGGGTTTCCTGGCCCGGCTCGTACACCGGCTTCTTCAACTGGAACCAGGTGAGTGCCAGCAGCGCGACGATGCCCACCACCAGGTTCAACCAGCCGTTGATACGCAGCGCACGGCTGCGACCTTCGGCGAGTTTGTCGGCCAGGGTCGAGCCCATCAGCAAGGCCAGCGGCAGCAGGCACGGCATGATGTAGGAGGGCAGCTTGCCCTTGGCCAGGCTGAAAAAGGCCAGGGGCATCAGCAGCCACAGCAGCAGGAATGCGGTTTTCGGCAAGCGCTTGTGCAACCACGCGTGCTTGACGGTGGACGGCAACAGCGCCACCCACGGCAACGAGAACGCGACCAGCAGCGGCAGGTAGTACCAGAACGGTTCGGCATGCTGGGCATCGTCACCGGCAAAGCGCTGGATATGCTCGTGCCAGAAAAAGAAGTTCCAGTAATCCGGCTCTTGCAGGTGCACCGCCAAGGCCCACGGTAGGCTGACCACAATCGCGACGGCGACGGCCACCAAGCCATAACCCAGCAGCTCACGGAAACGCTTTTGCCAGAGGGCGTAGGGCAGGGCGATCAGCACCGGCAGCAGCCAGGCGAGGAAGCCCTTGGTCATGAAGCCCATGCCACAGGCAAAACCCAACAACGCCCAGGAGGCCAGGCGGCCGTTGCGCGTGGTGCTGTCGAAGCAAAACCACAAGGCCACGCCGGTCAGGTTGACCCAGAAGGTGAACTGCGGATCGAGGTTGGCGTAGCCGCCCAGGGCTGCGACGCTGACAAAACTCATGTAGAGCACGGTGCTGATCAGGCTTTTCTGCGGGTCATTCCACAACCGGCGCGACACCAGGTACACCAGCAGGATGCTCAAGCCGGTGCTCAAGGCCGAGGCAAAGCGCACACCGAACAGGTTCTGCCCGAAGATCGCCTGGCCCAGCGCAATCATCCAGTAGCCCGCTGCCGGTTTTTCAAAGTAGCGGATGCCCATGAAGTGCGGCGAGGCCCACTTGCCGGTCAGCAGCATTTCCTGGCTGATCTGCGCGTAGCGGGTTTCATCGGGGATCCACAGGCCATGGGTGGTCAGCGGCAACAGGTAGAACACGCCGAAGGCCAACAGCAGCAGAGGCAACGCCAGACGCCGGATCATGCCTGCTGCACTCCAAGCCAACCCTCACGCCCGGGCAAGGCGCCACGTACCAGCCGTTGCTGGGGCAGGGTGGTCAGGTCCGCGGGCAACAAGTCGCCCAGGGGTTTGAAGTCGATGCCGCGCTGCCCGGCCTGGGCGAGCAACTGGCGAAAATCGTTGGCCATCAGAATCCCTTCTACTTCAGCGTGGATCGTATAGACGTTGAGCTTCGACGCGGCAAAGCGGTCGAGGATGAACGTATTGAAGTCTTTGGCAGCCACCACCGGCCCGACGACTTCGTCGAAGGTCGGCAGGTCTACCGGAATTTGTGGGGTGCCCGCGCTGCCATCGGCCAAGGTTGGACGAAACAGGCTGGTGCCCCGGCAATCACTGTTGTAGCGGAAGTTGAAGCCTTGCTTGGCTTGCACCACACGCTCATCGGCCCGCCAACCGGCGGCCGCTGAACAGTCGATGCGCTCACCGAGGATGTCGCTGAGGGTGTCGACGCCACGGCGGATCTGTTCGACCAACTGTGCCTCGCTCCAGCGCCCGGTGTTGGCCTGCCAGCCGTGGTGGTCCCAGGCGTGCAGGCCGACTTCATGCCCGGCGGCCTTGGCCTGGCGCATCAGATGCCCCAGGTCGCGGCCAATCGGCTTGCCCGGCCACGCCGTGCCGGCGAGCAGGATATCCAGGCCATACAGGCCGACGGCATTGGAACGCAGCATCTTCCACAGGAACTGCGGGCGGATGAGACGCCACAAGTGGCGCCCCATGTTGTCCGGCCCGACGCTGAAGAAGAACGTTGCCTTCACCCCGGCTTCATCCAGGGTTTCGAGCAGCCGCGGCACGCCTTCACGGGTGCCACGGTAGGTATCGACGTCAATGCGAAGACCTGCGTGCATTACTTCTTGTCCGCGATTTCGAGCATGGCTTCACGCAGGAAGAAGTCCAGGGTGTTGCCGATGGTTTCGCTCATTTCCACGGTCGGCTCCCAGTTCAGCAGGCGCTTGGCGTTTTCGATGCTTGGCTTGCGGTGTGCCACGTCCTGGTAGCCCGTGCCGTAGAACGCCTTGCTTTCCACGTCGCGGAAACCGGCGAACGGCGGGAAGTTGCCACGCAGCGGGTGCGCTTCGAACTGACGCAGCAGCTCTTCGCCCAACTGGCGGATGCTCGCCTCGTTTTCCGGGTTGCCGATGTTGATGATCTGGCCGTTGCACACGTCATTGTCGTTATCGATGATGCGTGCCAGGGCTTCGATGCCATCGGCGATGTCGGTGAAGCAACGCTTCTGCTCGCCGCCGTCGAACAGGCGGATCGGCGTGCCTTCCACCAGGTTGAGGATCAGCTGGGTGATGGCGCGGGAGCTGCCGATACGGGCCGAATCCAGGCGATCGAGGCGCGGGCCCATCCAGTTGAACGGACGGAACAGGGTGAAGTTCAGGCCTTTGGCGCCGTAGGCCCAGATCACGCGGTCCAGCAGTTGCTTGGAAACCGAGTAGATCCAGCGTTGCTTGTTGACCGGGCCGACCACCAGGTTGGAGGTGTCTTCGTCGAAGTACTGGTCCTGGCACATGCCATAGACTTCGGAGGTCGACGGGAAGATCACGCGCTTGTTGTACTTGACGCAGTAGCGCACCAGCTTGAGGTTTTCCTCGAAGTCCAGTTCGAACACGCGCAACGGGTTGCGGGTGTATTCGATGGGCGTGGCGATGGCCACCAGCGGCAGGACCACGTCGCACTTCTTGATGTGGTACTCGATCCACTCGGTGTGGATGCTGATGTCGCCTTCCACGTAGTGGAAGTTGGGGTGGCTGCGCAGGCGCTCGATGGCGTCGGAGCCGATGTCCAGGCCGTAGACTTCGTAACGGTCGTCACGCAGCAGGCGCTCGGACAAATGGTTACCGATAAAGCCGTTCACGCCGAGGATCAGTACACGGGTACGGCGCGGCTTGCGACCGGACTCGGCACCGCGCAACACCGAACCGTCCACCAGGCCCAGCTCGTTGGCCAGGGACGGGCCGGCCAGGTACAGGCCGTTGTCGTTGCGCTGGCCGAACTTGACCACCAGGGAGTCTTCGCCGCAGGCGATGCGCAGCGGGTTGACGCTGATCACACGGCCTGGGGCCAGGCCTTCATTGCCCTTGACCACTTCGGCTTGCCATACGATCAGCTTGTGCTCGCCCACGGCGCAGAAGGCGCCCGGGTAAGGTTGGGTCACGGCGCGGACCAGGTTGAACAGTTCTTCCGCCGGCTTTTTCCACTCCAGCTTGCCATCGGCGGCGGTGCGGCGACCGAAGTAGGTGGCCTGGCTTTCGTCCTGGGCGGTGTCAGTCAACTTGCCTTGGGCCAGTTGTGGCAGTGCATCGCGCAGCAGGGTGGTGGCCGCGTCACGCAGTTTGGCGTGCAGGCTCAGGCCGGTGTCGGCGCGGTCGATGATGACTTTTTGCTGAGCGAGGATCGCGCCGGCATCGGCACGCTTGACCATGCGGTGCAGGGTCACGCCGGTTTCGGTTTCGCCGTTCACCAGTACCCAGTTCGCTGGGGCGCGGCCACGGTATTTCGGCAGCAGCGAGCCGTGCAGGTTGAACGCGCCTTTGCGCGCGGTGGCCAGCAGCGGCTCGCTGAGCAGGTTGCGGTAGTAGAACGAGAAGATGTAGTCCGGGTTCAGCTTGGCGATGCGCTCGATCCACAGCGGGTGGTTGGCGTCTTCCGGCGCGTGCACCGGGATGCCATTGCGGGCGCAGAGTTGGGCGACAGAGCCGTAGAAGTTGTTTTCCTTGGGATCATCGGCGTGGGTAAACACCGCAGCAATGTCGTAGCCGGCAGTCAGCAGGGCTTCAATACCTGCACAGCCAATATCGTGGTAGGCGAAGACAACGGCTTTTGAATTCATGACGAAACCTGATCGGAAGGAGAAGTAGAAGTGGTATGGGAGGACACCAGGCCGTCAACAATGACGACTGGCGCCGGTGCTGCCGGGGTGTTGCGCAGCACTTTTTCGATAAAGAAGCGTGGGCGGGCGCGCACATCGCTGTACATGCGGCCCAGGTATTCACCCAAGAGGCCCATGCCGATGAACTGGCCACCGGTGAACACGAACAGCACCGCAAACAGCACGAACATGCCGTCGCCGGCCCATTGGGCGCCAAAGGCCAGGCGCATGACGATCAACGCCAGTGCAAACAGCACACCCAGGCCGGCGAGGCTGAAGCCGACGATGGACAGCAGGCGCAGCGGGGTGGTGGTCATGCACGTGAGCAGGTCGAACATCAGGCTGATCAGGCGCATGGCGCTGTATTTGGATTCACCGTGTTCACGCTCGGCGTGGTGCACGAGGATTTCCGTGGTGTGGCGCGCAAAACCGTTGGCCAGGATCGGGATAAAGGTGCTGCGCTCACGGCAGGCGAGCATGGCATCGACGATGGTGCGGCGGTACGCGCGCAGCATGCAGCCGTAGTCGGTCATGGCCACGCCGGTGGAACGCTGCACGGCCAGGTTGATCAGGCGCGACGGCCAGCGGCGGAAGGCTGAGTCCTGGCGGTTGTTGCGCACGGTAGCCACCACGTCGTAACCGAGGGCGGCTTGCTCCACCAGGCGCGGGATTTCTTCCGGCGGGTTCTGCAGGTCGGCGTCGAGGGTAATCACCACTTCGCCCCGGCACTGCTCGAAACCGGCCATGATCGCCGCGTGCTGGCCGTAGTTGCGATTGAGGATCACCGCCACCACGTGGCTGCCGTCTTCGGCGGCGGCGTCTTCGAGCATTTGCGCGGACTGGTCGCGGCTACCGTCATCCACCAGGATGATTTCGTATTCGTAGGCCAGTTGCTTGCAGGCTGCGGTGGTGCGACGCAGCAATTCAGGCAGGCTTTCTTCTTCGTTGTAGACCGGGATAACGATCGACACGCAATGAATAGGGTAGGGTTTCAAAGATTCAAGACCTCGGGGTTAGCGCAACTTGGAGCGTGAAAACAGCGGTCGTCAGGGGCGGTTGACGCCTTACCTGATTAAACTAAGCGTGGAGTGGCGATTATTCATTCGACTTTCCTGAGATGGGCAATGTGGTCTTCCATGGAGGCGTGTTGAGTAAAGTTCAAAACGAGTAAAGGTAAAGCGTAATCAACAGGTTAGTCGGGGAAGACGCGGTTCGTTCTCAAGTCATGGGGCCAAGATTAAGCGTAAAAATGTTGAACGAATATGAAAGGCAGATGAAAAACTCGTTTATTTGACAGGTAGACAGCCAGGGTTCAGCTACATGATCCGGCGCTTGAGCAGGGCATTCGTTTAAACCCTGCACAATGCCATTAATTGAAGAATCTTCTCTGCAAGACCCGGCAAGTGCCGGTAAAGTAAGCCCCCTCTTGCCAGGGTAATCGGATGAATAGCGTGCAGCTTTTACGGCCAGTGTTGATGGGGTTGATGATGACCGTGGCGTGTGTCACCACGGTGCGGGCCGATGAGGGGGTGACGCTCACCAGCATCGACCAGGTGCCGGACGGCGTGGAAGTGCGCGGCAAGCAGATCGCCGCTTATACCTGGGACGACCACCAGGGCAAAAACCTGCTGGTGCTCGCCGAACAGGTCAGCGAGCGCGATGACGATGGCACCCAGTCAGCGTTTGTCTATGCGGCCCAATACCTGATCGATGGCAACCGTCCCAAGCGCGTGTGGATGCTCTACGACGACGTGCAGCATTGCGAGTTTGACGCCTCGCTGCGCTTTGACCGGGCCGCGACCAAGGTCACCGACCTGTCCGGCGATGGCATCACCCAGGCCACCGTGGGCTATTCGCGCACCTGCACCAGTGACGTGAGCCCCAATGAATTCAAGCTGATCATGCACGTGGGCAAGTCACAGAAATACCGCCTGCGCGGCGTCGACCGTTATGGCGCCAGCTGGTGGGACGAAGACGCGGGCGCCCTGCGTGGCATGCCGCTGCCCAAGGATTGCAGCGTTGCTGCGCAACAGGCGCTGGTCAGCCAGTACAAGGAGCAGGGCACCGAATTGCCGTTGCCGGGTTGCTACAGCGAAGAGAAAGACTTCGCCAAGGCGCCGGAGGCGTACCTGACCTTTATGCGCCAGCACTGGTTCGCCCTGATGCAGAAGCAGGACACCGAATGGAGTCAGACCCAGACCCAACCGCAAGACCCGGTGGAGGACGATGACACGGCACCCTGATTTTGTGCCCACGCCATTCCTGCGTTAGACTCGGCCTTCGCCAATTCACTAAATATCTCGATTAAACAAAGGCTTGTTCGAGATATTTAATCCAAAGGCTGATCTATTTTGACCGAGTCCATCCGCAACCCGCTGACCCTCTACCTCACTCGCCTGGCGCCCTCCAGCCAGTTGACCATGCGCTACGTACTGCAGGATGCTGCCGACCGCCTGGGCTTCGAGGACATCAACCTCGAAGAAATCGACTGGCACCTGCTCCAGCCCGAACACGTGATCGCCCTGGTCGCCGCCCTGCGCGAGGACGGCTATGCGCCGAACACCTCATCGCTGTATGTCAACGCCGTGCGCGGGGTGATGAATGAAGCCTGGCGCCTCAGCCTGATCAGCCAGGAACACCTGCTGCGCATGCGCACGGTCAAGGCCGCGCCGGGCACACGCCTGAGCCAGGGCCGCAACCTGCGTCGCACCTTGATCCGCGAAATGATGGACGTCTGCGCCGCCGACCCACGCCCCCAGGGCCTGCGCGATGCCGCGGTGATCGGCATCCTGTACGGCTCGGGCATGCGCAAATCGGAGTCGGTCAACCTCGACCTGGCGCAGATCAACTTCGAAGAACGCAGCTTGCGGGTGATCGGCAAAGGCAACAAAGAGTTGATCAAATACGCCCCGGCCTGGGCCTTTGCCAAGTTACAGGCCTGGCTGGATTTTCGCCGCGAACACCTCAAGGAAGGCGAGCAGGACGACAGCTTCCTGTTCAACCGCATTCGCCGTGGCAGCCACATCACCCGCGAGCGCATTACCAAGCATGCGATCTACTACATCGCCCGCCAGCGCGGTGAACAGGTGGGGGTGAAGATCATGCCCCATGACTTCCGCCGCTCGTTTATCACGCGGGTGATTGAAGAACATGACCTGTCGATTGCGCAGAAACTGGCGCACCACACCAATATCCAGACCACGGCGAGCTATGACGTGCGCGAGGACAATGAGCGGCGGCGGGCGGTGGATCGGTTTGATTTGTAAGTACTGCAATTCTGATGAACGAATGAAGAACTAAATGTGGGCGCTGGCTTTTGTGGGAGCTGGCTTGCCTGCGATGCAGACACCTCGGTATGTCAGTGAACCGAGGCGATGCTATCGCAGGCAAGCCAGCTCCCACAGGGATGTGTGCATCTTCAGGAGGAGGGCGGCGCACTTGCCAGATGCGCCGGCAAACGACGCAACGTCCACAGCGTGGTGAGCATCGCCGCTACCGCACACAGCGCGATGCCAATCAACATCGGCGCCGGCGTATGGTCAGCGAACACACCGACGACCGTCATCGACACCGCCGCCACGATCATCTGGATCGCCCCCAGCAACGCCGACGCCGAACCCGCCACCGCGCCATGATCCTCCAGGGACAACACCCCGGCTGCTGGCAGCAATAGGCCGAGGAACCCGAAACCTATAAACAGCAGCGTCATCATCAGGCCCAGGCTATCGATCCACGCGGTGGTGATTGCCAGTGCGGCCAGGAACACCGTCACCGCAATCACCGACCCGCGAATCAACGGTGCCAACCCAAAGCGCGCACTGAGGCGTGCAGTCAGTTGGCTCATGGCAAAGAACGATGCCGCGTTCAGGGCAAAGCACAGGCTGAATTGCGTGGGCGTCAGGCCGAAATATTCGATATACACAAACGGCGCGCTACCGATAAACACAAAGAACGTGGCCAGCCCGAAGCCGCTGACCACCGCCAGGCCGGTAAACACCGGATCACGCAGCAGCGCGCCGTAGCTGCCAAACGCATTGCCCAGGTTTTTCCCCAGGCGCCGCTCGGCGGGATGGGTTTCGGGCAGTTGCACGACGGTCATCACCAGGCACGCCACGGCCACCACGGCGAGTACGGCAAACACTTCGCGCCAGCTCCAGATCGAAATCACCAGGCTGCCGGCCAATGGCGCCAGAATCGGCGACACACTCATCACCAGCATCAGCAACGCCATCAGACGCGCGGCTTCGTGGCCGGTGTACAGGTCGCGCACAATCGCCCGGGGAATCACCATCCCGGCACAGGCGCCAAACGCTTGTACGGCGCGAAAGCCGATCAGCACTTCGATGGTCGGCGCCAACGCGCAGCCCACGCTGCCTATCGCAAAGATCACCAGCCCGGCATAAATGGGTGGCTTGCGCCCGAACACATCACTGATCGGCCCGTAGAACAGCTGGCACACGCCAATGATCATGAAGAACACCGTCAGGCTCATCTGCACCGCTGCAGGCGAGGCGTGCAGGCTGGCGCCGAGGGTGGGCAGGGCAGGCAGGTAGATGTCGATGGCGAAGGGGCCGACAGCCGTGATCAAGCCCAGTAACAGGGCGAGGTGGGCGATGCTTCGAGACATGGGCAGTTCCGCGTGGAGCAAGGGGCGGTCAGCTTAAGGGATTCGTGCACATCCGCAAACTTGGGCTTCAATAACAGACAGTTGCTGCCGATAACGGTACAGGCGCAGCCCAACTGGCAGCCAGGCATGGGGATACCAGCATGACGATCAAACTTCGCTTGATGCTATTGATTGCCACCGGGTTGGTCACGGCGCTGATCATGAGCCTGGCCAGTTACGTGGGAAACACGCGGATGGGCCACGCCGTGCAAGACAACGAAGTGAGCATGACCGTACTGCGCAACCACATGGAAGCCGACATGATGCACGACGCCCTGCGTGCCGATGTGTTGTCGGCCATGTTGGTCGGGCTGGGCAAAAGCACCAGCACAACAGCTGAAGTCAACAGCGCCTTGCAGGAACACGCCGAGCACTTTCGCGAGGTTTTGGCGGACAACCTCAAGTTGCCGCTCGACGATACGCTCAAGACAAACCTGGAAAAAATCAAACCCAGCCTCGAGACCTACATCAGCACTGGCGAGCGCATTGTTGCCCTGGCCCTGAATGATCCCGAGGCCGCCCGCGAACAATTGACGACCTTTAACAGCGCCTTCAGCCAGCTTGAAGATCAAATGGCGAGCCTCAGCGAACTGATCGAACGCAACACCCAGCAGACCAGCGCGGGCACACGGCAGACCATTGCCAACGCCAACTTCACCTTGGGCGCGGTATTGATCGCCAGCCTGTTGTTGCTGCTGGCGCAAGGCCGCTGGGTCATTCTGAGCATCATGGGCCCGTTGCAGACAGCCAGTCGCATTGCCGCCAGCATCGCCCGTGGCAATTTGAGCGAACCGATTGTCGAGCCCGCGCGCAAGGACGAAGCCAGTGCGCTGATCCGCAGCCTCGCCAC
Organism: Pseudomonas sp. CBZ-4; assembly: GCF_000346755.1. Lineage (GTDB taxonomy): Bacteria > Pseudomonadota > Gammaproteobacteria > Pseudomonadales > Pseudomonadaceae > Aquipseudomonas. The sequence continues at coordinate 55,970 of NZ_ANNV01000152.1, forward strand.
CATGCAGCGCGACTTGCGCGGCATGATCGAAGTGGTGCGCAGCAACGCCCATGGCGTCAATGGCAAGAGCGAGCAACTGAGCCATGGCTGCCATGAAGTGGCCGGCAGCAGCCAGCAACAAAGCGCGGCCGCGAGCACCATGGCCGCAGCGGCCAGCGAAATGACCGCCAGCATCGAAGAAATCACCCGCCATGCCGGCCGCGCACTGGCGATGGCCAACCAGGCTGAAACCCTGGCCAAGGACGGTGGCCGGGTGATCCACCAGGTCGTCAGTGACATGGATGGCATCGCCCGCTCGGCGCAGCAGTCGGCCCAGGTTATCCGCACGCTGGACAAGGAGTCGGAGGCGATCTTCAGCATCATCCAGGTGATCAAAGGCATCGCCGACCAAACCAATCTACTGGCCCTGAACGCCGCAATCGAGGCCGCCCGCGCCGGTGAACAAGGGCGCGGCTTTGCCGTGGTCGCCGACGAGGTCCGCAGCCTGGCCGGGCGCACCAGCGCATCGACCCAGGAAATCGCCAGCATGGTCGGGCGCATCCAGCAAAACACCCGGGAAGCGGTGACCAGCATGGAGGAGGGCGTGGCTCAAGTGGACAAAGGCATGGCCGTGACCGCCGAAGTCGAACGGGCGATCCGCGAGATCCTGCAAGCCACGTTGAACACCACGGAATTGGTGAACGACATCTCCCGCACGATTGGCGAGCAGAGCCTGGCCAGCAATGAGATTGCGCACCAGGTGGAGATGATTGCGGGCATGTCGGAGAGTAACAGCCGGGTGATTGCAGCGACGGCGTCGACGACGGATGAATTGTCGTCGTTGGCGGGGGAGCTTTCGCAGTCGGTGGATCGGTTTCGTTTGTAGGTTGGGGCTTAACATATAACTAAACTAAATGACTATTTAGTTTAGTTATAATTATATTGAATATCAGAGCAGGCAGGTCAGGGCGCTTTCTTGTCCCTGTCACCGAGGCTGAACAGGCGTTTGTTGACGGAATAACCGGCCACACGCCATTGGCCGTCATCCTCGCGAAGCACCACTTTTTCTGTTGCGGGCCCGCCGCTGAACGTGGTGACACACTCAACCACCGCATAACTGCCAGCCGGTGCATCTGGCATCTGGGTAGTGAAACCGATCTGTGCGGAATTACGCTCCACAAACGTACCGAGCCCAACACGCATGGCCTTGATCCCATTAGTCCAGACCGTCTCGGAAGTCGTCGCCTTGAGCAGAGGACTGGCAACCGGCCAAGTCTGATCGACACTGCCTGAATCGAGCAGCCGTAAAAACTCGACCGTAGCGTTGAACACATCGCGCTGTTGTTGTTCGGTGGCCGGTTCGGACGCAATGACCTTGGGTGGGTTCTTGTTGAAGCTGACATCACAGCCCGACAACAGCAGCGAAGATAAAAGCACAGCGGCGAGTTGCTTCATGCAAAGCCTCATGAGGTGATGGCGTCCGTGAAGCGAGTAAAGATGAGGATTGCGGGGGTTGCCATTGGTAGAGGGAAAATAGGCTCTGCGAGATTTGAAATCTGGCCTGCCACGACCCTGATGGGCGTATATGGTATTACGCATAATGTATATTATGTTAAATGTAGTATCTACTATTTACACAGCCGACCGTCCAGTGTGACTATCGCTTAGGAGACATTTGCATAAAATCCCATTTCCAGAAAATTCAATACTTTGATTGCCAATGCTAGTCTTCTCTCACGTTGCCCTGTCACCTAACACTCAGACGGCACCAGGTCACTCAGAAATCCATGAAAGCATTCATTCAGCGTGATAGCGCATTGTGAAAACTCATCTGCAGTATTTCTGATCTTGTCCACCGTCCAGAGCTCGCCAGCCCTAAAAAGCTTGGACAAGCCATCAGCAGCGTCCATACCGGGCCTCCCATGCACGAGGCCATTGCGTTGATCGACTAGCTCATCAAACCGCAAAGCTGCATTGAGCAACTTGGTTTGGTCTTCACTATCGCTCAACGACCCTGCCAGCGTAATGAAGCGCTTTGCAATGGTACCTGCGGTCTTTGGGTTTAAGGCTGCTAACGCACCAGGCTTGATACGCTCACAGATCAAGACGGCGTTCCACTCTAGTATGCTGAACGTGTAGACAGCCTCGCCCAGTGCTTGGGAATAATGCGGATCCAAAGGTTGTCGTAGTCGTGCATTTTCCATATTCGCCTCATGCGCCACTGGCACCATCAAGAAGACATCGCTTGCCCGGAACTCTGGTGCGGACCGAGTATCTGTGCAGCTGCCACGTCTTCTATGGTAATCAGCAACGGGTAACTTTCGAGTTTGATTGACGAGAAGGAATATTAGTAAATTCGCGCAAGCGAATCAGACTCATACTTTTTCCAGTGAACCTCGTTAAAGTCATATGGATTATTAAGGAATCGCTGGATCAAGCCATAGTCTGTAGGTTCAAAATCTTCCTCCAAAATAATCCAAAGCACATGCCTTGCGGTTTGTATTGCCATCCGCTTCTGTTGATTGCTAATTAATAAGCGCCCTATTAGCCCTTTTAATATTTTTGCTTTACTTCCTGCATGAGAGTCTACACACATAAGCCTCCAGCTTACTTCAGACTCAATCCGTCTCATCGACTCAGCAAATTGACCAATATTATCAAACGAGAACAAATCCTCACCGGTCACAAGCTTAAATAACAACAACCCCATAGCCCACGAGTCGTATTTGCGAACCTCCAGCCCCCAGCTTTTCCAATCTACAAACGTCTCAGGAGGGAGATTGTAAAAAGAGTTCGTGATCTCACGCCCTGTCCCGTTGCGAATAGTCACCATGTCGGAACTAGGCTCTTCATAGCCATAATCCGAAGTGCTACAGGACTGCCCCCAATCACAGATTATTGCTTTATAATCTGGACAAGACGTCGTCAAATCAACTGCTTCATCCAGCAGTATCACATTGCCCGGGTGGAGATCACGGTGCGTTGTATATACGCCATAGTATTCAGACGCGCCAAACACCCGGTATGCGATTAAAAGCCTATCCGATATCGTGCTTTGCTTCCAATGCAGGTCAATCCAATCCGACAGCAGCGTACCATGTATTCTCTCTGTAATAAGATACATTACTCGTCCACCCAAAACTTCACCATGGGAGATATATTCTGGGGTCTTTTTTATTAGCTGATTCCATCCCGCTCGCCCTTTAAGAAAGGTGGCCTCGTTACGAAATCTAGCTTTTTCTAATTCAGATCTTGGGAAAACTATCAGTTTTATGAAGACCTCCCTGCCCGTCTCCTCATCAATACCAAAAAAAGCTGTAGAGCTCTTGCCACCCGAAACTTCTTCTAGGAGCCTGTACCTTCCTTCAAATAGCTGCAGGCCAAATTTTACGAAAAAATCATTTATATTTACATCGCTCTCTGATTTCGCTATCATATTTCACATTTTTATTTGGGTGCATAATGCCAACACTATTCCGCGGCTTTTCCCAACGACTCGCCACACCAGAACAAAGCAATATTTTTTACCACATTCCTCGAGCCCCGAGAAATACTGATTTGAGAATTCACAGAATCGCTGATGCGTGGTTTTTTGAGGCTTTCGGGGTGCGCGCAAGGAGCAGTGCATTGATCTGCTCAACAGATTTTAGCCAAGCAAATTCTTATGGAGCTACCTATCGAATCTATCCTGACGCACCCGCCGTGATGATCTATAGCTCCTCGGTAAAGGACTTTCATGAGCTTGAAAGAGACTTAGGTGAGCATAATGAATCAAACATCATAAAATGGTTAACTCAAAAAAATTTCAAAATGGTAAGCAGTAGCGAAGAAATTGACTCTAAGCTCTTGGGTGAAGTTATGGTGATTTGCGAAACTTATAAGGCACTGCCTCGCACCTAGCCTTTTCTCGCTCGATACTAGGAAATCTGTTACCAAAGGGTGTCCATCGGCTGTCTCGAGCTACTTTAGCGGATTCTGACAAGCAGCCTCCACGTATCTGTTAATACATAAATTATCTCGTAGACACTCGTTAACTCCCTACGCCGCAGCCTTCGGCAACCCAGCCTTCCACACCCACTCTGTCACGAGCCTTTTACGTTGAGGTAAACGGCCCGTCCGTGGGGGCCATAAGACTTAATCCTTCATCGTTAGACGCATCCTGTAATCCCGCCTCCGGATTGCGAATAGCTCTGCCTTAAGAAGCTCCGCACAAGTCAGAATTTCCGTGGCCTGTGAGTTGCCTGCGATCCGAGAACCAGGAAAGCTACCACCCGTGCAAGCACGCCCGAACGTTACCAAAGCCTGATTTACTGCATTCGTATCATAACCTGGATAGTCTCTTTCCATTGATCCCACAAGGGTTGAAAGCCGGGCTTTTAGTCCGATAATGTATGTCGGACTTACTTTCAAACCATCACTCGGCTCTATGCCCTCCCACCACATGCAAGAGCACTCGGCAAAATGGTCAATCAAAGAGAAAGCTTGCTCCAATCTTTTGGAGTAGTCGGCTGAAAACGCTGTCCATTTCGACCGAATCGAAGTTATCCAGGCTCCAAAGAGCCCACCGACAAGTGCAACTACAACTGCTTTTATCAACTCATTCATCATCTGGTCTTTTCTGAGCGTTCTATAAGATCCCATATTTCATATTCAATTAACTTGTCTTTCACGTCAATTGACAGCCTTTCTCGTAGCTCATTTGTGGTGAAGCCATGCTCTCTGACCAACCCCCCAAATACTTCCTCTGTCCATGATGTAGGGAATCCAATAACGCCATTTAGATCAAGAACAATTAATTGATGTTGCTCCAAAGCAGGAATTAAGTGATCGCATCGAAATTCCTCTGCACTATTGCCACCATCTTTTCTGTACCTGCTAAAGGGGTATTTGGTGTAGTCGAGCAATTTCAGTATGAAAAAATTCATAGCGCGCCACCGGTCCAGCGGACACACATTTGCACTATAGTCCCGTCTCTATAGGGACTATCGATATAATCAATTTTTTTTGTGTTTGCCCTTAGCGAGCAATTTCCGCTGGCAATTACCAACGAATGCAATTGCCCTGTATGAACGGCTTTTACGAGCTCCTGAAAACCTTTGCCTCGATGTGCTATACGAGAGTTTATGTTCAGCGCTAGTTTTATAGCATCGAGATCCGAATAGACTTCGGGGTGTCGCCGACTAATCGATCCCATGATACCCTGCCCGTCATCAGAGATCGATATATAAAGGAGGTCGTCTTGTTGTGATACGCTCAATCGCCAATCTACAAACCATGTTGGGCGATGAGCAGCATGCTGATATACATTGCTAACTATTTCAGCAATATGACTATAGCTAGAGTGAAATAGCTGTTCGAGACCTTTATCCTTAAAAGCACTATCAATGGATCGTAAATCGACTTGCAGCTGAGTAGATTGTTCCAGTTCTATCAAGCAAGGGTATTCGCTCGCAAGCTTCATTCAATCGTCCTTTTCAATACCCATAGAAGCGATTTCCACGCCCATCCAGCATCACTATGCCATTATCTAGATTCCGCCACTACCTTAGGTGACCGCAATCGGTTCTCAGGGGCAGAAACGTCAATCGAATGCGTGCCAGGCCGTATAGATCTCAGCAATCACCTCCATCACCGCCTCCTCAACCCGCCCCTCATTCCGACACAAAACCCACCCCTGCTCCCCAACCACCCTCTCAAATGCCTCACTACAAGCCACCTGCTCCTCCAACCTATAAATCACCGTACTCCCCAACCCCCGCCCTCGCCCCGCCGCTCTCGCCCATGAAATCTCAGGGTCCGTCACCACCCCCACATGCAAATCCGGCACCCGCACCCCTCGATCCAGATTCAACTGCAAAATCTGCGCAAACGGCACCAACCTGCGAAACGCCGCATCCGACGGGTACCAACGATCAATCAAGATAATGCTGTCAGCCGGCTGCTTGACCAGCACATTCTCGGAGATCCAAGCCCGACTCTCCGCCAGTCGCTCACACACCGCCCATTCCAACGCCCGGCTCGGATCTCTGGCGAGCTTGTTCACCAGCGCCATGGTTTCCCCCCTGAAGGGATCACTCTTTTTCTCACACAGGCGGATAACCTTCTTGCCCTGGGCCCGCAGTTCTCGCGTAACCGCCTCCAGCAACGTGGTTTTCCCGGTCCCCTTGGGCCCATCAAGCGCAACAAACAGCGGACGATTCATGCGGCAAACAACAAGTGGAAAATTGGCGCCCACTCTACCCCGATTTCTGCCTAGCCGAACCGTGGAATTGCCAACCCCAGGCTTTCGCGCAAGGTCGTGCCTTCATACGCCGTGCGATACACCCCACGCGCTTGCAGCAACGGAATGACTTCCTGCGTGAACCGGCTGAACTGCTCCGGATGCCCTATATAGATGTTGAACCCATCCACCGCCCGCGCCTCGAACCAATCGGCGATTTTCTGCGCGACGGTCTCCGCCGAGCCCACGAACGCGCCCGGGCGCAGTTGTCGGCCAAACTCCACCGCTTGGCGCAAGGTGAAGCCTTTCTCCCGCGCCTGATCGGCAATCCGTTTGGCGGCGGTGAAAAAGCTGCTGCGCGCGGCCTCCAAACTCTCCTGGGGAAACGGCGCATCCAAATCGTATTGGCTGAAATCATGCCAGCCAAAATTGCGCCCGAATTCCTTCAGTGCCAGTTCAAAACTATGGTCGACCTGATGGTAATGCTGCTCGATTTCCCGCGCGTGGGCGTCGCTGTCCCCCACATAGATTTCGGCGCCGGGCATCACCAGTAACTGTGATGGATCGCGGCCGTGTTGCACCGCCCTGCCCTTTATATCCCGGTAAAACGCCTGGCCCTGTTCGATGCTCGCAGCGTGAGTGAAGATGACGTCCGCCGTGGCGGCGCCGAGGTCGCGGCCTTGCTCGGAGTCGCCGGCCTGGAAGATCACCGGCTGGCCCTGGGGCGAACGCTGGATGTTCAGCGGGCCGACCACCGAGAAATGCTCGCCTTTGTGATCCAGGCTGTGCAGTTTGCTCGGGTCGAAGAATTGGCCGGTGGCGCGGTCACGCACAAAGGCATCGTCTTCGTAGGAGTTCCACAGTCCTTGCACCACTTGCACGTGTTCGGCCGCGCGGCCGTAGCGTGTGTCGTAGTCGTAGTGCTCGTCACGGCTGTAGTTGCCCGCTGTGCCGGCATCGCCGCTGGTGACGACGTTCCAGCCGGCGCGGCCTTTGCTGATGAGGTCGAGGGAGGCCAGTCGCCGTGCGACGTTGTACGGCGAGTTGTAGGACGTCGTCAGGGTACCCACCAGGCCCAAATGCCGCGTGCTCACCGCCAGTGCGGACAGCAGCGTCAGCGGTTCCAGGCGATTCAAATAATGAGATGGCGAGCCCGGCGTGATGAACTGGCTGTCGACAATAAACATCAGGTCGAACAGTGCCGCCTCGGCCTGGCGGGCGATGTCGATGTACCAGTCGACGTTGACGCTGGCATCGGCCGGCAATTGCGGGTCAAGCCACAGGTTGTGCCGGCCCGGGCCGCCGCAGCCCATGGTCAGGGCACCAAGTTTCAGCTGTCGTTTGCTCATGTGTGGGGTGTTCCTTGCGGCGTTCAGGGCAGGGTTTTGGCGACGGCGGGCTGTAAGGCGCCGGCAAAGGAGGCGTCGAACAGGCTGGCGGCGGCGTAGGACTTGACCAGGCCTTCACTGGCGAAAAAGTCCACGGTCTTTTGCGCGTCCACCGGCGACTGGGCGGTGACCGGTTCTACGGTCGTGCGCGCGCGGGCAAACCAGGCGCGGGCGATGTCGGCGTCGGCGCGGGTGCGTTTGGCCCAGGCATCCGCATACGCGTCGGCGTTGGCCGGGTTCAGGCGTGTCCAGTCGCGGGCTTTTTTCAGGCGTTGCAGGAAATCGCTGATCTGCGCGCGTTTGGTGTCCACCGCTTTGCTATTGGCGGCGATGTAGCTTTGGGCCGGGATCAAGCCGTCAGCCGTTGCCAGCACCCGCGCGCCTTGGCGTTCCTGCTGGGTGACGTAGGGTTCCCAGGTGGCGATGACGTCCACCGAGCCGCCTTCCAGCGCATGGGAAGCATCCAACGCACTGAGGTAACGGAACTCCAGCGAATCCCGAGCAACCCCAGCCTTGTCGAGTGCGGTCAGCAGCAGTTGTTGGCTCCAGGAGCCTTTCCAGATCGCCGCGCGCTTGCCGGCCAGGTCCGCGAGGCTATGGATCGATGACTCCTTTTTCACCAGGATCGCCACCCCCTCGAGATTCTGCCGAGTGACGGCAATCACCTTAATCGGCGCGCCCAAAGCCCCGAGGAACAGCACCGGCGCATCGCCGAGCAAGCCGATATCCAGGCTGTTGGCGTTCAGCGCCTCGGCCACCGGCGAACCGGCGGTAAATTGTTTCCACTCCAGGGTATAGGGCAGGTTGTCCAGCACCCCCGCCGCCTCCATGACGGCCTGGGCGTTGTAGCTCTGGTCGCCGACGGTCAGGGTCTGCGCCTGGGCCGTCAGGCTCAGCAACGCGCCAGCCAGGGCCGCCGCCAGTGTTGTCAGGTAACGCACATCAATCTCCAGATGCCTTCTCGGGCAGGTCAGGTCGATCCGCGCGCGCGGTCTCGGCAGTATTCACAAGGTGGGCTACGATGAGGCCAGGAACGCGCCGTGTAAAATACCTATAATGCATAACGTAATTCTATAATAATGCGCAGTATGCATTTTCATTATCGGCGTACCCCACGGCACATTGCGCAGTGCCCGGCACCACCTACACTGATTTGAACCCGGTTTTCCCCGTGCCCTTTTCAGCGAGCCCGCCTGATGCAGATCGGCCTCCCTCGACAAGCCTCTCGCCTGGCGCCCTTGAGCCTGTTGTGCCTCGCCCTCGCCGCCTGCACCGTCGGCCCTGATTTCCAGCGCCCCGAGGTGCCCGCTGGCGCGGGCTATACAAAAGAAAACCTGAGCAGTACCGCCAACGCCGACATCGACGCCGGCGGCGCCGCACAACGGCTGGTCGCCGGCCTGGATATCCGCGGGCAATGGTGGACGCTGTTCCGCTCACCCGCACTCAATGCGTTGGTCGAAGAAGCCTTGCGCGCCAACCCGGATGTCAGCGCCGCCCAAGCCGCGTTACGACAAGCCAACGAGCTGGTCTACGCCGATCAGGCGTCGCTGTTTCCCTCCGTCAGCGCCAACGCGTCGAAAACCCGCGAGAAACTCTCCGGAGTGCAGACCGGCAGCCCGTCGTCACCGATCCTCACAATCAATTCGGCGTCATTGAGCGTGTCCTACGCTCCGGATGTGTTCGGCGGTACCCGCCGGCAAATCGAATCCACCACGGCGCAGGCCGAGTACGAACGCTTCCAGCTGGAAGCGACCTACCTGACCTTGACCGCCAACGTGGTCAACACCGCGATCAACCTGGCCTCCGTGCGCGATCAGGTCGCCGCCACCGAAGAAATCATCCGCCTGCAAAGCGGCCAGCTCGATCTGTTGCAGGCCCAGCGCCAGCTCGGCGCCATCGGCAATACCGACGTGCTCACCCAGCAAACCAGCCTGGCGCAAACCCGCGCGACCTTGCCGCCGCTGCAAAAGCAGTTGGCGCAAACCCGCAACCAGCTGATGGCCTACCTGGGCCGGTTTCCCAACCAGGACCGTGGCGAGGCGTTCAACCTCGCGTCCCTGCACTTGCCGCAGGAATTGCCGGTCAGCCTGCCCTCGGCCCTCGTCGGCCAGCGCCCCGATGTGCAATCGGCGCAGGCGCAGTTGCATCAGGCCAGTGCCTATATCGGCGTGGCCGTGGCCAACCAGCTGCCGCAGTTCAGCATTACCGGGTCGCTGGGTTCCACGGTGGCCAGCGGGACTCAGCTGTTTTCGGCCGGCACCGGCGTGTGGAGCCTGGCCGGGGCGATTGCCCAACCGATCTTCGATGCCGGCGCGCTGGAACACCGCAAGCGCGCCGCCGTGGCCGCCTATGACGAGTCGGCCGCGCGCTATCGCGGCACCGTGCTTATCGCGTTCCAGGATGTGGCCAACGCCCTGCGCGCCCTGCAAGCCGATGCCGATGCGCTCAACCAACAGGTGGTGGCCGAGCGCTCGGCGCAAGCCAACCTGGACCTGGTGCAAGCCCAGTTCAAGCTCGGCGCCGTGGCCTATATCAACCTGCTCACGGCCCAGCAGACCTACCAGAACACCGTGCTGGCGCGGGTGCGCGCGCAGGCGGCGCGGTACAGCGACACCACGGCGCTGTTCCAGGCCCTGGGCGGCGGCTGGTGGAACCGCAGCGACGTAGACCCCGCCACCGCAGGCCGCCCGGACCGCTTCGGCCTGCCCACCTGGCAAGAACTCCGGCCGGCCCACACGGCGGCGACTGAACCGACTCCTTGATACAGCGAGAACCCCCATGGCCGACGTCCAGACTGCCTCTCCCCTGCCCCCGGCCCCGCGCAAGCGGCGGCTGTGGCGGCCCATGCTGATCATGGTCGTGGTGGTACTGGTGATTGTCGCGATGATTGCCGGGGTGAAATTCGTGCAGATCTCTGCGCTGATCGCCCAATCCAAACAGCCCATGCCCGCTGCCGTGGTCACCGCCCTGCACGTGCCGTTGGAAGACTGGCAGCCCAGCGTCACCGCCGTGGGCTCGATCAAGGCCGTGCGCGGCGTGGACGTGACCACCGAAGTCGGCGGCATCGTGCGCACAATGGGTTTCAAGCCCGGGCAGGAAGTGGCGGCCCAGGCGCTGCTCGTACAATTGAACGCCGACTCCGACATCGCCCAGTTGCACGCGCTGGAAGCCACCGCCGACCTGGCCGCCATCGTGCTCAAGCGGGACAAGGCGCAACTGGCGGTCAACGCGGTGTCCCAGGCCCTGGTGGACAGCGACACCGCCGACCTGAAGGCCAAGCTCGCCGCCGCCGAACAACAACGCGCGCTGGTGGAGAAAAAGTCCATCCGCGCCCCATTTGCCGGGCGCATCGGCATTACCGGCGTCAACCCCGGCCAGTACCTCAACCCCGGCGACAAGATCGCCACGCTGCAAACCTTCGATCCCATCTACATCGACTTCACCGTGCCGCAGACCCAACTGGAAGCCATCGCCATCGGGCAAACCGTCGCGGTGACGGCGGACGGCCTGTCCAATCAGACCTTCACCGGGCGCATCACGACCCTCGACACCCAGTTCGATGCGACCACGCGCAACGTCACGGTCGAAGCCACCGTCGCCAACCCCAAGCAAAGCCTGGTGCCGGGCATGTTTGCCCGCGCCGTGGTCAACGCCGGCAGCCCGCAGCGTTACCTCACCGTGCCGCAGACCTCGGTGACCTACAACCCTTACGGCACCACCGTGTTTATCGCCACGGCGAGCAAGAACGACAAGGGCGAAGAAGTGCTCACGGCGCAACAGACCTTTATCAAGACCGGCCCGACCCGTGGCGATCAAGTGGCGATTGTGTCCGGGGTGAAGGAAGGCGACCTGTTGATCACCAGCGGCCAGATGAAGCTGAAAAATGGCTCGCCGGTGAAGATCGACAACAGCGCCGCGCCCTTGAACGACCCCGCCCCGACTCCCCAAGAACACTAAGGGTGCGCCATGAAATTTACCGACACCTTTATTCATCGGCCGGTCTGGGCCGTGGTGGTCTCGCTGTTCATCCTGATCCTGGGGCTGCGCTCGATCTTTGAATTGCCGGTCAACCAATGGCCGCGCACGGAAAACACCGTGGTCACGATCACGACCGCCTACTACGGCGCCGACGCGTCCACCGTCGCCGGCTTCATCACGCAGCCGCTGGAGTCGGCGATCGCCCAGGCCCAGGGCATCGACTACCTGTCGTCTTCCAGCATCACCGGCGTGTCCACCATCACCGCGACCCTGCGGCTGAACTATGACGCCAGCAAGGCGCTCACCGAGATCAACACCCAGGTCAACTCGGTGAAGAACCAGTTGCCGGCGCAGGCCCAGGAACCGGTACTGACCGTGGCCGTCGGGCAAACCACCGACGCCATGTACCTGGGCTTCTACAGCGACACGCTGCCCACCAACAACATCACCGATTACCTGGTGCGCGTGGTCAAGCCCAAGCTGGACTCGGTGCAGGGCGTGCAAACCGCCGAGATCCTCGGCGGGCGCCAATTCGCCCTGCGCGCCTGGCTGGACCCGGACAAGCTGGCGGCGCACAACGTCACCGCGCAGGATGTGGCCACCGCCCTGGCCAACAACAACTACCTGTCCGCCGTGGGTTCCACCCGTGGGCAAACGGTCACGGTGGACCTCACCGCCGGCACCGACTTGCACACGGTGGACGAATTCAAGCAGCTGGTGATCAAGCAAAAAGGCGATGCCCTGGTGCACCTGGAGGACGTGGCCAACGTCACCCTTGGCGCCGAAAGCTACGACAGCAGCGTGGCGTTTTCCGGCAAGCGTTCGGTGTTCATCGGTATCAAGGTGGCGCCCAGCGCGAACATCCTGACCGTCGCCGACAGCGTGCGCGAGGCCTTCCCCGAGCTGCAAGCGCAACTGCCTGCGGGCGTGCGCGGCGAGATCGTGTATGACTCCACGGCCTTCATCAACACCTCGATTGTCGAGGTGGTGAAAACCCTGGCCGAAGCCATGGTGATTGTCTCGGTGGTGATCTACCTGTTCCTCGGCTCCTTCCGCGCAGTGATTGTGCCGCTGGTGGCGATCCCGCTGTCGCTGGTCGGGACGTTTTTTGTGATGTACCTGCTGGGTTACTCCATCAACCTGCTGACCCTGCTCGCCCTGGTGCTGGCCATCGGGCTGGTGGTGGATGACGCGATTATCGTGGTGGAAAACGTCGACCGGCATATCAAGGAGGAAGGCAAAGGCGTACTGGAGGCCTCGCTGGTGGCGGCGCGGGAGCTGGGCGGGCCGATCCTGGCGATGACCGTGGTGCTGGTGGCCGCCTACGTGCCCATCGGCCTGCGCAGTGGCCTGACCGGGGCGCTGTTCAAGGAATTCTGTTTCTCCCTGGCCGGGGCGGTGACCGTTTCCGCCGTGGTGGCGCTGACCCTGTCGCCGATGATGACCTCGCGCCTGTTCAAGCCCGGCCAGGAGGAAGGCCGCTTCGCCCGGCGCCTCGACGGTTATTTTGACTGGCTGCGCGGGCGCTATCACCGCATCTTGTCTGGAGGCCTGGATATCTGGCCGGTGCTGGTGACCTTTGGCTTTGTCCTGTTCCTGCTGGTGGCCGCCAGCGGCATGACGGCCAAGAGCGAACTGTCGCCCACCGAGGACCAGGGCCTGGTGTTCATGCAGATCAAGGGCCCGCCAACCGCCTCGCCGCAGCAGATGGAGCGCATTGCCGACCAGGCCTTCCAGATCGCCAACAAAGAGGCGGAATACGCGCAAATGTTCCAGCTCACCGGCCTGCCAGCGCTCAACCAGGGCTTGGGCGGTGTGCTGCTGAAGTCGTGGGGCGACCGTACACGCTCCCAGGCCGAGCTGATCCTGGACTTGCAGCAAAAATGGAACCAGGTGCCGGGCGCAACCATCGCGGCGTTCCCATTGCCGTCACTGCCCGGGGCGCAAGGTTTACCGGTGCAGTTCGTGATCACCACCACCGACTCCGTGGAAAACCTCAACGAAGTCGCCCAGGCCGTGATGGCCGAGGCGCAGAAACAACAGCTGTTCTGGTTCGCCGACATGGACCTGAAACTGGACAAGCCACAGGCGCGGCTGGTGGTCGACCGGGAAAAAATCGCCGCCCTCGGCATGACCCAGGCCGACGTCGGCGCCGCGCTGTCCGCCGCCTTGGGCGGCAACTACGTGAACTACTTCTCCACCGCCGGGCGCTCGTACAAAGTCATTCCCCAGGTGTTGCAGGTGGACCGCCTCAACCCGGAGCAGATTCTCGACTACTACATCCGCACACCCGCCGGGGCGATGATTCCGGCGCGCACCGTGGCGCATATCGAAACCTCGACGCAGCCGGAGTCGATCAACCACTTCCAGCAACTCAACTCGGCGACCCTGGCCGGCGTGAGTGGCGTGGCCCAGGGCGAACTGCTGGGCAAGCTGAACGCGATCCTCAACAGCATCGCCCCGTCGGGCTACACCTCGGATTTCGCCGGTGAATCCCGGCAGTTCATCCAGGAATCCGGTGGTTTTGTCGGCCTGTTGCTGTTTTCGATCCTGATCGTCTACCTGGCGCTGGCCTTCCAGTTCGAGAGCTTTCGCGACCCGGTGGTGATCCTCTTTTCCGTGCCACCCGCCCTGTTTGGCGCGCTGGCGTTCATCACCATGGGCTTCGCCTCGATCAACGTGTACACCCAGGTCGGCCTGGTGACGCTGCTGGGCTTGATTACCAAGCACGGCATCTTGATCGTGCAATTCGCCAACGAACTGCAACGGGCCGGCCGCAGCAAACGTGAGGCGATTGAAGAAGCGGCGGCGGTGCGCTTGCGCCCGATCCTGATGACCACCGCCGCGATGGTGCTGGGCGTGGCGCCGCTGGTCTGGGCCTCGGGGGCCGGGGCTGCCGGGCGGCATGACATGGGCCTGGTGATCTTCAGCGGGCTGTCGATTGGCACCTTGCTCACGCTGTTTATGGTGCCGGCGATGTATATGTTTATTGGCGCCACTCACTCACACGCTGCTGAAACGGTGCAGCACCCTATGTGAATTGCGCATGGGCCATTCTCAAACGTCATAATCCTACCTTTTCCTACATGGTAATCTCACACGTCCACCCATAGGCATTGATCGTATGCAGTCAATGGCCCCACCAGGAAAGATCATGCCGAAAAAGTCCCACACAGCCCTGCGCCGTCATTTCCGTGAACTGCTGGCAACGCCTGCGTGCGTTGAAACCGCTTCTGTCTTTGACCCGATGTCGGCCCGCATCGCCGCCGACCTGGGTTTCGAAGTCGGCATCCTTGGCGGCTCCGTCGCCTCCCTGCAAGTCCTGGCAGCCCCCGACTTTGCCCTGATCACCCTGAGTGAATTCGTCGAGCAGGCCACCCGCATCGGCCGCGTCGCCCAACTGCCGTTCATTGCCGACGCCGACCACGGCTACGGCAACGCCCTCAACGTGATGCGTACCGTCGAAGAACTTGAGCGTGCCGGCGTGGCCGCGTTGACCATTGAAGACACCCTGCTGCCGGCGCAATTCGGGCGCAAATCCACCGACCTGATTTCCATCGAAGAAGGCATCGGCAAGGTTCGCGCCGCCCTGGAAGCCCGGGTTGACCCCGAGCTGTCGATCATCGCCCGCACCAACGCCGGCGTATTGCCCACCGAAGCCGTGATCGAGCGCACCCTGGCCTATCAAAAAGCCGGTGCGGATGGGATCTGCATGGTGGGCGTCAGCGACTTCGAACACCTGGAGCGGATCGCCGAACACCTCACCGTGCCGTTGATGCTGGTGACCTACGGCAATCCAAAGCTGAACGACGCGGCCCGCCTGGCCAGCCTTGGCGTACGTGTGGTGGTGGCCGGTCATGGCGCTTACTTCGCGGCGATCAAAGCCACCTACGACAGCCTCCGCGCCCAGCGCCAGCTGACCCACAGCACTTCCAACCTCAGCGCGACCGAACTGACGCACACCTACACGTTGCCCGAGAACTACGTGGCGTGGGCGAAAGAGTTCATGGATGTAAAAGAGTAGTCCTTACCTGCCAGGTAAGCGGTGAATGCCCTCCTACTGCCTTGGGCTCACCGCCACCGTTGGCACGCGTCACCCCCTCTTAAAAGTCATAACGCGCCGTTGCACCCAGCGTCCGCGGAGTGCCCAGCACCCCGGTATACGCGCCGTTTGGCGAGTTCCACAGCGTGGTGTAGTAGGTCTTGTCGAAGGCATTTTTCAGCCATAGCGACACGTCCCATTGCCCATCCCCCCAATTCCCCCGCACCCCCGTAGATACGTTGACCAAGCCATACCCCGGCAATTGGGCTTCGCGCGAATCGTCCACCGTGCCCACCGCGTGGGAGCGCCACGCATAACTGCCGTTCACATACGGCTGCAAGCCGTTATTCAACTGCCATTGATAGCTGGCGCTGGTGTTGTAGATCCATTTCGATGCGCCGACCACCGCGTGCCCGCTCAAATCACAGGCGGCGGGCGCACCCGGGCGCAGGGCGACTTCGGCCGGGCACGGTGCGTCCTTGTAAGACAGGTAGCGCACGTCATTCCATGAACCGTTCACGTTAATCGTCAGGCCCCGCAGCGGTCGCCAACTGCTTTCCAGCTCCAGGCCACGGCTGCGCACGGTGCCTGCGTTGGTCAGGTAGCTGGTGAGGTTGGCGTCATCGTAGGCGTTGGTCTGATAGCCGTGCACCACCGTCCAGAACAGGTTGGCGTTGAGCAGCAGGCGCTGGTCGAGCAAGGTGGTCTTGACCCCCAGTTCGGCGTCGTTGGCACGTTCGCTGCCGATCAACAGCGAGTCGGCCCCGGCCACCGGCGCACTGGCCACACTGAGGTTGACCCCACCGGACTTCTCGCCGTGGGACAACGACGCGTACGCCAGCACGTTCTCGTCCACCTGCCAGGCCAGGCTGGCCAGCGCCGACGGGCTGAAGCTGTACAAGCTCAAGTCCCCGGAGTCATACGTGCCGAGCCGCCCGGCCCTGGCACCCGCCGCTGCGCCCGTGACCGCAGCACCGCCCAGCGGCGCCTTACGCGTGACCTGCGCCAGTTTGCGTTCATAAGTGCCGCGCACGCCAAGGCTGAAATCCAGGCTGGGCGTCAAATGCCAGGTGCCTTGGGCAAACGTGGCAACGCTGTCGGTATCCACCGTGCCATGCCCCACGCTGCTGACATTGTTCAGCGCGCCTTGGGCGGTACCGTTCCAGGTGTCGGCCAGCGGGCCGTAGTCGGTAAACACCGTGTTGCGCATCTCCTGGCGGAAGTAATACGCGCCCAGCACATAGTCAAAGTGTTCGCCCACCGGCGAGGCCAGGCGCAGTTCCTGGGAGTACTGCTGGTCCCGGGCCGATTGACCGACGTTGTGCATGACATCGACGTTCAGTTCGTCATCGTTGCGCGGGGTGAAATCCCACCAGCGATAGGCACTGATGGAGGTCAGCGTGTAGTCGCCGGGCAAGGTCCAGTTGGCTTCCAGCGAGGTACCGCCCTGGAACACCTTGACGCTCTGGTCCGCATCCAGGTTGACACGCCGCCCGCTCACCAGGGTCGCGCCCACGGCGGCGGCGCGCTGCTCGTAGCGGTTGACGCCGTTGATCGTCGGCCCGGTGCTGAACAGCGAACGGGTGCCGGCGCTGGAGTCTTCTTCGTGGTAGTCGGCCACCCAGCGCAGGTTGAAATCCGTGTCTGGCTGGAACAGCAACTGCGTGCGAAAACCCTGGCGTTGCCCGCCGCCGAGGGTGTTGTCGTTGTATTGGTTCTCGACGTAGCCGTTTTCATGGGTGCGATACAGCGCAATCCGCCCGGCCAGCGTGTCGTTGAGCGGGCCGGAAAGACTCGTCTGGGTTTGCACGTAGCCGTCATCGCCCAGTGACGTGGCGAGGCTGCCCTGGGGGGTAAACGTCGGGCGCCGCGTGGTGATATTCAACACGCCCGCCGTGGTGTTCTTGCCAAACAAGGTGCCTTGGGGCCCGCGCAGCAGTTCGATCTGCTCGACATCCAGCAGGTCGAACACCGCCATGCCCGGCCGTCCCAGGTACACATTGTCGAGGTAGATCCCGGCGCTGCCCTCCAGGCCATCGCTGGCCGGGTTGTTGCCCAGCCCGCGAATCGACAGGCTGGATTGGCGCGCATGCATAAACGCGACGTTGACGCTGGGCATCGCCTGCTGCAAGTCCTGCAAGCGATACAGGCGTTGTTCCTCCAGGGTTTGCGCGCCCAGCACGCTCATGGCCACGGGTACGTGCTGGGCGTCTTCGCTGCGCCGGCGCGACTCCACCGTCACCGCTTGCAGCAGGGTGTCGGGTGGCTCGGGTAACGTCTCGGCCGCTGCCGGCAGGCCTTGGATCAGCGCGCAAACGCCCAGTGCAGCCACGCTCAAAGGGCGCGAATAAAGCAGAATCATCGGTGGTTCCTTAAGTCTGGGATGAGTCGATACTTCGCTGCGCGTGGCCTGCGTGAGCGTGATCGTTGCGGGGTTGAATCAGCCGCGCAGCCAGGGAAGGTCCTGACGCTGGTAGCGGTGGGCGCGAAAAATCGCGTTGTTTTCGCCCGGCAAGTAGCGGCGGGAGGACTCGTCGGGGTAGGTGGCGAAGTGCGGGTTGACGTATTCCCACACCACTTCACCGGCCGGGGTGACTTCGAACAAACGCCCGAAGTTGGCCTCGGTCACCAGGGTGTTGCCGTTGTGCAGGCGCTGGGCGCCGCCCATGAACGGCGTGAAGAACGCGTAGCCCGGGGTATCGGCGTATTGCCAGGTGATGCGCTGTTGCTGCGGGTCGATTTCGAGGATGCGCGAGTGCGGCATGCTGATGTGCGGGCGGGAAATACCGTTGTCGAACACCAGGATGTTGCCGTTTTCCAGCTCGCTCGGGCAGTGTTGCTGCGCCACCAGGTCGTGACCGAGACGCCATAGCACCTCACCGCTGCCACGTTGCACGGCAATCACCGACGACACGCTGCGCAGGCTCAGGATGACCTTGCCGTCACGGCCCGGTGAGACCGCATTGGTCATCGGCCAGTGGTAGCGCTCGAACGTCGCGTGCAGGGGGTAATCCTCGGGACGCAGGTGTTCCCAGCTGCGCCACTCCCACACCACCTGGCCCTGGCGGTCGACTTCCTTGACCACATCGGCATAGATCACCCCTCCCGCCGCCTCGCTGCCGGGAATGCCGCCGACCACGCGGGTGGCCAGTTCCGCACTGAGGGGCGCGACGGTGGTGTACAGCAGGTTGCCGTTGTCCAGCCATTGCGCATCGTGGTGGTGCAGCAGGTCGATGTGCTGCCACACCACTTCGCCTTCCGGAGTGACTTCACTGAACGCACCGCCGTGCCACACCGACCAGCCGGGGAACAGCTCCGGGGAGTCCGGGTGGTTACCGTTGTAGCCGAGGTTGCCGTTGGCCAGGATCACCGCGTCGCGGCCCGGGCGTTGGGGCAGCTTCCAGCGGTGGACGACTTCGCCGTCGAGGTCGATCAGGAACACGTTGCCGTCCGCCGTTTGCGGCGCGAACAAGGTGTAGCCGCCGGCGCTGCGGGCGTGGTCGACGGCGATCAGGCCGGTCTTCTGGCGCTTGAGGGTGGTGCTGTGCATGGCTTTTCTCCGGGTGCAGGAAGCCCTGCCGGCGGCACACCGGCAAGGTCAGAAACAGGGATCAGTTGGGTGGCAGTACGGCGTTGAAGCGCGTGTCGAACATCTGCCCGACGTCCAGCGGGCGCGGGATCACCCGTTCGGCGGCGAACAGGTCGGCCAGGCGCTGCTGCAAGGCAATCACCGATGGATCAATCGGCACATAACGCAGGTGCTGGTGGGCGAGCATGTCTTGGACCAAGGCGAGCGGCAATCGCGTGGTCTGCGCGAAGACTTCGGCCCACGCATCCGGGTTCGCCGTGGCCCAGGCCTGCGCGCGGGCGAGCCTGGCGAGCAAATCGCCGGCCTCGGCGGCGCGCTGTGGATCGTCCAACGCCTTGAGGCTCGCCAGGGTGAAGTTCTGCCCGGTTTCCGGCCAGGCGCCGCCGTCCACCAATACGCGAGCGCCACGGGAAGTGGCCTGACCGACAAAGGGATACCACACCGACCAGGCCTCCAGCCGGCCGCTGGCAAACGCGGTTTGCGCGTCGAGCGGGCTGACGTAGGCAATGTTTACATCCCGCGTCGTCAACCCGGCCTCATGCAGCGCCGCCAGCAGCAGGTAGTGGCCGCTGGTGCCTTTGGCCACGGCGACGCGCTGGCCCTTGAGGTCGGCGACACGCTGCACGCTGGAACCTTGCGGCAGCAACAGCGCATTGTTGTTCTGCGCCCCGCTCGCCACGCCAATGATGCGCACATCAAAACCACCGGCCTGGGCAAACACCGGCGGCGCATTGCCGACCACGCCGATATCGATGGCACCGGCGCTCAGCGCCTCCAGCAGCGTGGTGCCGGCGTTGAACGGGTGCCACACCAGCGCGTCCGGCAGGTCCTGGTCTTCACCGGACGCGTGCAGCATGGCCTGGATCAGGCCGCTCTGGTCTCCGACCTTCAGCGCCGCCGACACCGGTTGCACCATCAACAGCGCCGCCAGGCACGCCAACCCGGCCAGGCGGCGCAGTACGGGATGCTTGGCAGCGTCAGGTTTTAGCGTCATTGTCGTGCCCTCATTTTTGCGTTGAACCCAGTATGTCGAGGCTCGCCGTGACGCTCCATGCCAAACACCCCTCCTTTACTGCCACACCGGACAACGGCGTGCGCACGGTCGTCGTGCTGGCGTTCGATGACTTGCTGCTGCTGAACGCGGCCGGGCCGCTGGAGGTGTTTGCGGCAATTCCGCGGCTGTTGGGCGGTGCAGCGCGGTATCGGCTGCTGTTGGCGTCGCCGCTGGGGGGCACGATTACGTCCGTGTCGGGGATTAGCGCCAACACCTTGTCGCTGGAACAGATCGACGTACAGGCGCCGCTGATCGACACCTTGATTGTCGCGGGCGGCCCCGGCATGGCTGCGCTGGAGGCCAACGAACACGCGTGCGCCTGGTTGCAGCAACGCGCTGCACAGATCCGCCGCCTGTGCTCGATCGGCACCGGGGCGTTTGCGTTGGCCGCCGCCGGTTTGCTGGATGGGCGCAAGGTGGTCACCCATTGGAAGTTTGCCGATGAACTGCAGGCGCGCTACCCCAAGGTCATCTGCCAGACCGACGTGTTGTACCTGCACGACAGCAACTTGTGGACTTGTGGCGGCGCCACCGCAGGCATCGACCTCGCCCTCGGGCTGGTGGAACAGGACCTTGGCGCCGAGGCCGCGCTTTCATTGGCGCGCTATTTCACGGTGTTCCTGTGGCGCTCGGGCGAACAGCCGCAGCTGAGTGCCTCACTGAATGCGCAGTCCACGGCCTTGCGCACCGACCGCGATGTGCGCCTGGCGCGCTTGCATGCCTGGATTGCCGGGAACCTCGACGGTGATCTACGGGTAGAACGCTTGGCCGAGCAATTCGGCATGAGCCCCCGGCACTTTGCCCGGGCCTACGTCGCCGCCACGGGCGATACGCCGGCGCAAGCGGTGGAAAGTCTGCGCCTGGAGGCCGCTTGCCGGGTGCTGGCGACTACCAGCGAGCCGATCAAGCGGATCGCCGAAACGGTCGGCTTTGGTCGTGAAGAACGCATGCGCCGGGCGTTTCAAAAACAACTGGGCACCAGCCCGCTCGGTTATCGCACGCAGATGAAGGCTGCGCCGGCCAGCCAACCGCCGTTTCCGATGGGCATCGCCTTACACGGCTTGGCGCACTAAGCCCCTCGACTTAAAACTGTCCCAACGAAAAAATCCGCCGCAGAGTCTGCGGCGGCAACCAAAGGATTTTTGTCGAAGCAGAGCGGCTAAGACAGGTCCCACGCTACACCCCGCGCCGCTTGAATAATGTGAAGTTTAATTAATCGAGTTTCATCCTTTGCCTGGCTGTAGCCCCCGCAAACTGGGCTTAGAATCAACTTCGGCAACCACGCCGAACACAATAAAAATCCGTAACGCCCACCTTGTAAAACTCTGCCGACCATACGTTTTGCACCATTTAAAAAGTGCAGGGTTTCTGCGCGCGCGTTCATTACCCGGGGAAGTGAATACCATGATTAAACAGTCGAGCCTGTTAGCGCTGGCGGTGTGTGCCGGTATCAGTCAGATGGCCTTTGCCGAGTCCGTGACGGACCAGGCGGATTCCAAGGGGTTTATCGAAGGCAGGAGCATTACCGGGCTGTTGCGCAACTACTACATGGACCGCGACCGCCAAAGCGGCAAGGCCGATAATCGCGACTGGACCCAGGGCGCCATGCTCAACTACGCCTCGGGCTTTACCCAGGGCACCCTTGGCTTTGGTGTCGATGCCTACGCCTACGGCGGATTGAAGCTGGACGCCACCCACGCGGACGCCGGCACCGGCAACCTGCCCACCGATCGCCATGGCGACCCGGAAAATGCCTACGGCTCCGTGGGCGCCGCAGTGAAGATCAAGATCTCCAAGACCGAACTGAAATTCGGTGACATGCAACCCACCGCCCCCGTCTTCGCCACCGGCGGCACGCGCCTGCTCCCGCAGACCGCCACCGGGTTCGACCTGACCAGCAGCGAAATCGCCGGCCTCGACCTCGAAGCCGGGCACTTCACCAGCACCAACAGCGGCATGACCAGCAACCATGACCACGATATCTACGCGACCTACGCCAACATCCCCACCAACAGCGCGAGTTTTGTCGGCGGCAAGTACACCTTTACCCCGAACCTGAGCGCCACCTTGTATGCGGGCGAGCTGGAAGATATCTGGCGCCAGTACTACAGCAACCTCAACTACGTGATCCCGTTGCCCCATGACCAATCACTGGCCCTGGACGGCAACCTGTACCGTACCCTCGACACCGGCAGCGCCAAGGCCGGGGCGATCAACAACACCACCTACTCGCTGGCGGCGGCCTATTCGTTCTTGCAGGCCCACACGCTGACGCTGTCGTTCCAGAAGGTGCATGGCGACACGCCGTTTGACTACATCGGCACCGGCAACAACGGCGCCGGCGAAGGCGGCGACTCGGTGTTCCTCGCCAACTCGGTGCAATGGGGTGACTTCAACGGCCCCGGCGAGCAGTCCTG
Source organism: Pseudomonas sp. CBZ-4 (assembly GCF_000346755.1). Lineage (GTDB taxonomy): Bacteria > Pseudomonadota > Gammaproteobacteria > Pseudomonadales > Pseudomonadaceae > Aquipseudomonas. Next base: position 78,637 of record NZ_ANNV01000152.1, read on the forward strand.
GGGCATTCGTTATGACCTGAACATGGCCAGTTACGGCGTCCCGGGCCTGAGCTTCATGGGCCGCTATATCAACGGTTCGGACATCGATGGCACACACACGCCGGAGCACAGCGCCTACGTCAACGACTACGGCTCGGATGGCGCCCATCACGAGACCGACGTGGAAGCCAAATACGTGATCCAGAGTGGCCCGGCGAAAAACCTGTCGCTGCGGGTGCGCGATGCCATCGTCTCGTCGAATGCCGACCAGGGCGATGGCAAGTTGAACGAGCTGCGGCTGATCGTCGATTACCCGTTTACCTTGCTGTAGTTTGCCCCTGCTGTAGTTTTCAAGGACCATGGCGCCTTTCTTACACCTGCCAATGAGAGGCGCCCATGGCCAACCACGACCTGTCCTACACCCCCGACCCGGATGCCGACTCGATTTCTTCCGACGTGATCGGCTTCAACGGCATCCTCGTCTCCACCCAGATCCCGACCCGCGCCGATGGCAGCCTGGAACTGGGCGACATCACCGCGCAAAGCGAATGCACCCTGCAAGCGCTGAAAGTCGCCCTGGAAAAAGCCGGCAGCTCGATGGACCGGGTGATGCACCTGACCATCTACCTGACGGACATGGCCGATCGGGCGGCGTTCAACGAAGTCTACAAGCGCTTCTTCGCCAAGCCATGGCCGGTGCGGGCGGCAGTGGGCGTGGCGTCCCTGGCCGTAGACGGCATGCGCGTCGAAGTCACCGCCATGGCCGCAAAAGCCCGCTCCCACAGGGAATGTCATTGGCTCCAGCGCCCTGTGGTAGGTGCCCCCCCAGCGTTTCACAGCTACAATGCGCGCCTCAACCGTGACAAGCCTGACTAAAAAAACTATGTCCTTGCCCAAGCATCACCTTGAATTGCTCAGCCCTGCCCGCGATGTCGCCATCGCGCGCGAGGCGATCCTGCATGGCGCCGACGCCATCTACATCGGCGGCCCGAGCTTCGGCGCCCGCCACAATGCGTGCAACGACGTGAGCGACATCGCCTCGCTGGTGGAATTCGCCCGCCGTTACCACGCCCGCGTGTTCACCACGATCAACACGATTTTGCATGACAACGAACTGGAACCCGCGCGCAAGCTGATTCATCAGCTCTACGACGCCGGCGTCGATGCGTTGATCGTGCAAGACCTGGGCGTGATGGAGCTGGATATCCCGCCCATCGAACTGCACGCCAGCACCCAGACCGACATCCGCACCCTGGGCCGCGCGAAGTTTCTCGACCAGGCCGGCTTCTCCCAGCTGGTATTGGCCCGTGAGCTGAACCTGCAAGAGATCCGCGCCATCGCCGACGAAACCGATGCCGCCATCGAGTTCTTTATCCACGGCGCCTTGTGCGTGGCGTTCTCCGGGCAGTGCAATATCTCCCACGCGCAGAACGGCCGCAGCGCCAACCGTGGCGATTGCTCCCAGGCCTGCCGCCTGCCATACACCTTGAAAGATGACCAGGGCCGCGTCGTGGCCTTTGAAAAGCACCTGCTGTCGATGAAAGACAACAACCAGAGCGCCAACATTCGCGCCCTGGTCGAGGCCGGCGTGCGTTCGTTCAAGATCGAAGGCCGCTACAAGGACATGGGCTACGTGAAGAACATCACGTCCTACTACCGCCAGCGCCTCGATGACGTGCTGGAAGACCGCCCGGACCTGGCCCGCGCCTCCAGCGGGCGCACCGTGCACTTCTTCCTGCCCGACCCGGAAAAAACCTTCCACCGGGGCAGCACCGACTATTTCGTCACCGACCGCAAGGTCGATATCGGTGCCTTCGACACCCCGACCTTCACCGGCCTGCCGGTGGGTGTGGTGGAAAAAGCCGGGAAACGCGACTTGCAGGTGGTCACCCATGAGCCGCTGTCCAACGGCGATGGCCTCAATGTGCTGGTCAAACGCGAAGTCGTAGGTTTCCGCGCCAACATCGCCGAGCCCAAGGGCGAGTTCGAGGAAGACGGCGAGAAGCGCTACCGCTACCGCGTCGAGCCGAACGAAATGCCGGCCGGCCTGCACCAGCTGCGCCCGAACCACCCGCTGAACCGCAACCTGGACCACAACTGGCAACAGGCGCTGCTCAAGACCTCATCCGAACGCCGTATCGGCCTGACCTGGGCCGCGCGCCTGCGGGAAGAACAGCTGGAAGTCACCGCCACCAGCGAAGAAGGCATCAGCGCCAGCGTCACCCTGCCCGGCCCGTTCGGCGTGGCCAACAAACCGGAACAGGCGCTCGACACCCTGCGCGACCTGCTCGGCCAACTGGGCACCACCGAATACCACGCCACCGACATCCAGCTGGATGCGCCGCAGGCGTTCTTCATCCCCAACTCGCAGCTCAAGGCCTTGCGCCGCGAAGTGATCGAAGCGCTGACCGCCGCCCGTGTGGCCGCGCACCCGCGTGGTGGGCGCAAAGCCGAAACCACGCCGCCGCCGGTGTACCCGGAAGCGCACCTGTCGTTCCTGGCCAACGTCTACAACCAGAAGGCCCGCGACTTCTACTACCGTCACGGCGTGAAGCTGATCGACGCCGCCTTCGAAGCCCACGAAGAAACCGGCGAAGTGCCGGTGATGATCACCAAGCACTGCCTGCGCTTCTCGTTCAACCTGTGCCCGAAACAGGCCAAGGGTGTCACGGGGGTGAAGACCAAGGTCGCGCCGATGCAGTTGATCCATGGCGATGAAGTGCTGACCCTGAAGTTCGACTGCAAACCCTGCGAGATGCACGTGGTGGGCAAGATCAAGGGGCATATCCTCGGCCTGCCGCAACCGGGCAGCGCCGTGGAGCACTTCAACCCGGAAAACATCATTTTCCAGGGTACGCACTAGCCCTCCGGGAGCGGGGCCACCACCAGCCCCGCTGCAACCCCGCCGCCGCCAGCAGAATCGCCACCACCCCCAGCCACTGTTGCCAGCCCAGGCGATGCCCGAAGGCGATCCAATCGACGAAGATCGCCGCAATCGGGTAGATAAATGACAAGGCGCCGGTCAATGCGGTCGGCAGTTTCTGGATCGCGCCGTACAGCAACACATACATCACCCCGGTGTGCACCACGCCCAGGGTCACCAGCGCCGCCCAGGCAGTGGGCGCCACGGGCACGCTGCCCCATGGCACCAGAGGCGCCAGCAACACCGCACCCGTCGCTACCTGGATCAGCGCCATCAGGTGGGGCGGCACGGCCTTCAAGCGCTTGATGATCAGTGCGGCAATCGCATACAGAAACGCCGCGCCCGACGCCAACGCGATCCCCGCCAGGTAATCCCCACCGCTCTGCTGCGAGCCATGGGCGGTGACAATCGCCAGCATCCCGATAAACGCCACGCTCAACCAGGTGATTTTTTGCACGGTGATCTTCTCGCCGAGAAACACCGCCGCCAGCATCACCAACATGAACGGCTGCACGTTGTACACCGCCGTGCTGATGGCGATGGACGCGTGGGAATAGGATTCGAACAGCAGCAACCAGTTGCCGACAATCGCCACGCCACTGAGCATTGCCAACCCGAGCTTGGCCCAGTTCAGCAGGTCCAGGCGCAGGTAACCCAGCAAGGCGCACACCAGCAACAGGCTCAGCCCGCCGATCACGCAGCGCCAGAACACCACTTCGATTACCGACACGCCTGACACCAGCACAAACCAGCCGATGGTCCCCGAAATCAGCATGGCGGCGACCATTTCCCACGAACCACGACGGATGGATGTATCCACGATTGTTGCTCCTCAAGTGAGGCTCAATTATGGCAATCTGCTGGGCAACGCTTCCAGCGACTGAAAAAGGCCAGAAGGCCGAATCACCTTTTCTTATTAGGCAAATACCATGATCGACAGCATCGACCAGCAACTGATCGCCGCCTTGATGGACGATTCGCGCCTGTCCCTCAAGGCCCTGGCAGGCATCACCGGGCTGTCGTCGCCCAGCGTCGGTGAACGCCTGCGCCGCCTCGAAGAGCGCGGCGTGCTGACCCACTACACCGTGGACATCGACGCCAAGCACTTCGGCTACCTGCTGCAAGCCATCGTGCGCATCCGCCCCTTGCCCGGGAAGCTGCAGGAGGTTGAGCGCCAGATCCAGGCCATCCCCGAGTTCACCGAGTGCGACAAGGTCACTGGCGATGACTGCTTTATCGCGCGCCTGCATGTGCGCACCATGGAGCAACTGGACACCCTGCTCGACCGGCTCAATGTCAATGCCGAGACCAACACGGCCATCGTCAAGAAAACCCCGGTGAAACGGCGCTTGCCACCGTTGGGTGGAGGGGATTGAGGATCGAGGTGAGCCCATCGCAGGCAAGCCAGCTCCCACAGTTGATCGGGTTCACACGGTCAAGATGTGGGAGCTGGCTTGTCGGATCGCCGCACCGCTGCGATAGCGGCAGCGAGGCTTGCGCGCGAAATTCTATCCAATTGAGGGTTTATCACTGAAACCAAGACATCAAAACGCCACAATCTCTGCTACTGTCAGAAGACCTCATCTCCTCCTCGTCGCCTCACCGCGATCTTCTGTGAGCATGCTCTGCGCCCTCGTCGGCTGACGATGGCGGGCCTGAACCTCATGGAATGACCCAGCGATGGACACACCGTTACCCGGCCCCGCGCAATCACGCGCCGAAAAGATCGTCGAGTTCAAACGCCAGAAAACCCTGCTCAAGGCCGGCGCCCTGCAGGATGCAATCTTCAACAGCGCGTACTTTTCCAGCATCGCCACCGATGAAAAAGGCGTGATCCAGATCTTCAATGTCGGCGCCGAACGCATGCTCGGCTACGCCGCCTTTGATGTGGTCAACCGCATCACCCCGGCCGACATCTCCGACCCCGTCGAGCTGATCACCCGCGCCGCCGCCCTCAGCCAGGAACTCGACACGCCCATCACACCGGGCTTCGAAGCCCTGGTGTTCAAGGCCTCGCGGGGCATCGAGGACATCTACGAGCTGACCTATATCCGCCAGGACGGCAGTCGCCTGTCCGCGATGGTCTCGGTGACCGCCCTGCGCAACCGCCATGACACGATCATCGGCTACCTGCTGATCGGCACCGACAACACCGCGCGCAAGCAGGAAGAAGCCGAGCGCAAAGGCTTCGAACGCGCCCTCGAAGAAAAGAACCTGGAGCTGGAACACGCCAGCCACATGAAGTCCGAGTTCCTCGCCACCATGTCCCACGAACTGCGCACGCCATTGAATGCGGTGATCGGTTTTTCCGAAGCGCTCAAGGATGGGTTGGTGGGCGATATGACCGAGACCCAGCGCGAATACATCGGCGATATTTTCACCAGCGGCCAGCACTTGCTGTCGTTGATCAACGACATTCTCGACCTGTCCAAGGTCGAGGCCGGGATGATGGAGCTGGAACTGGAAGCGGCCGAGCTGCCGGGGTTGTTGGCCAACAGCTTGCTGATCGTGCGGGAGAAGGCGGCGTTGCAACGGATCCAGTTGAAGCTCGACAGCCCCGACGACTTTGGCCCCCTGGCGCTGGACCTGCGCAAGACCAAGCAAATCATCTACAACCTGCTGGCCAACGCAGTGAAATTCAGCGAGCACGGCAGTTGCGTGACCCTGGCAGTGCGCGAGGTCAAGGCTGATCAAGTGGGCAAGATCCCCGGTGATTGGCCGGTGCGCGGCTTTGACGTACAGCCCGGCGCGCATCAGGCCTTTTTGCAGTTCAGCGTCAGCGACACCGGCCTGGGCATCGCCGCCGACGACATGGGCAAGCTGTTCAAGGCGTTCAGCCAGATCGACAGCAGCCTGGCGCGCAAATTCGAAGGCACCGGCCTGGGGCTGGCGATGGTCAAGCAGTTGGCCGACCTGCATGGCGGCAGCGTCGCCGTGGCCAGCCGCGAAGGCCTCGGCGCACGGTTTGTGGTGTGGCTGCCGGTGCGGCGGACCACCCACCTGGAGGGCCCATGGCCGATATCCTGATCGTCGAAGACAACGAAGCCAACATGCGCCTGGCGCGCTTGCTGCTGACCAATGCCGGGCACTGCGTGCGCTGGGCCGCCGATGCGGAAAGCGGCCTGACCCTGGCCCGCGAACACCAGCCCGCGCTGATCCTGATGGACATCCAGTTGCCGGGCATGGACGGCCTGGCGGCCACCGCCCTGCTCAAGCACGACCCGCTCACCGCACACATCCCGGTGATCGCCCTGACCGCCATGGCGATGAAGGAAGACCGGGAAAAGACCCGCCTGGCCGGCTGCGACGCCTATGTGACCAAGCCCTTGCGCTACAAGGAGCTGTATCAGGTGATCGATGCGCTGCTTGACACCCCCCACTCAGATGAGTCCCCACTATGGCCACGCTGCTGATCGTCGATGATGAACCCCAGGTACGCAAGCTGCTGGAAACGCTGTTGCAATACGAGGGCTACCACACCCTCAGCGTCGGCTCCGGCGAGGAAGCCCTGGCCCTGGTGGCAGAACAACCGCCCGACCTGATCCTGCTGGACATCATGATGCCCGGCATGGACGGTTATGCCGTGGCCAACCAGCTCAAGGACAACCCGGCCACGGCGAACATCCCGATCATCATGCTCTCGGCGCTGAGTGAACCCAGTGCGCGCCTCAGTGGCCTGCAAACCGGTGCCGAAGAGTTCATCAGCAAGCCCGTGGAGCGCGTGGAATTGTGGCTGCGGGTGCGCAACCTGCTGCGCCTGAAGTCCTATGGCGACCAGTTGAAAAGCCACAGCCTGATGCTGGAACAGCAACTGCGCGAGCGCGGCAGCGAAACCGCAAAGATGAATGTGCACGACCTGGCATTGCTCGACCTGGAAAATGCCTTGCGCCAGGCGGTGACGGCGCGTGAATTCACCTTGCACTACCAACCCAAGCTGGAGTTGGCCAACGGCCGGATCAGTGGCGTGGAAGCGCTGCTGCGCTGGGAACGCCCCGGCTATGGTGCGGTGTCGCCGGGGATATTTGTGCCGATCCTGGAGCGCTTGGGGTTGATCGTCACCGTGGGGCGCTGGGTGATCGAACAGGCGTGCCTGCAGATCGCGCGATGGCAACGTTCGGGCATCGGCGCGATGGAGGTGTCGGTGAACGTGTCCGGCCATCAATTGATCGAAGGTGACCTGATCACCGATATCGGCCAGCTATTGGCCGACGCCGGGGTGGAACCCCACTGGCTGGAGGTTGAACTCACCGAAAGCTCCTTGATGGAAAACACCCCGCACACCATCAGCAGCCTGCAACGCCTGCGAGCGATGGGGGTGAAGATCGCCATTGATGACTTTGGTACCGGCTACTCCAGCCTCGCTTATCTGCGGCGCTTTCCCCTCGACACCTTGAAGATCGATATCGCGTTTATCCGCGAAGTCACCAGCAACCCTCAGGACGCAGCGATTGCCCGCACCATCATCGAACTGGCCCACAGCCTGGGCCTGCGTGCGGTGGCCGAAGGGGTGGAAACGCCAGCGCAGTTGGCGTTTTTGAAAGAGGCCGGCTGTGATCAGCTGCAGGGGTACCTGTTCAGCCAGCCGCTGCCGGTGGCGGCGCTGGAGCGATGGTTCTGGAGAAGGCGCGGCGTCTAGCCAGGGATCACGTCGATCTGGATATGAGCGGCAACGAAAAACAAACCCGTGACTGGGATCATCAATCGCGCATTTGACACTCAGATTTATCCGAGAGGCGACCAATGAATGCCTCAGCGATAAACCTGCCAATCACATGATGAGCGACGAGCGATGATCCATTCAAACAGTGCGATTTCTCACCACACAATCCCGCCCGTACATTCCACCCCACAGCGCCGCGCGACTGATACGCCGCCCCAGGCCACCTCCTCGCTCGTGGACATCCCCGCCAATTCGACCTTCGGACAATGGTGGAACCAACTGAGGCAAGCGTTTCAGTCCCCTGACGTCCAGCAGTGGATGCAAGACAGGGGCATGAACCCCAACTCGATAAAAATCGACCCGACGTCCGGCCAGATCAAGTTCACGGTTAACGCAGGCCCTGGGCAACGGGTCCATACCGTGGGCCTCGACGACCCAGGCTGGGCAGCCGTCAGCGGCCCGATCCTGAATGCCGCCCGTGTCATCGTGGCCGACGGTACGTTCACAACGTTTTCCCCACCGTTGTCAGCCTCTGCCAATAGCGTTCCGTTCAAATTGATGGACCATTTCTACAGGGCATCGCCACTCTTTTCAGCGCAAAACGAGCGCCGCAGTGAGGAATGGTTAGCCGAACAACAGGCGCAACTGGCCGATATCCGCAATCGCTACCAGGCGGCTTTCGATTTGCGGCACCTGGCAGACTTTGTCAGAGAAGGCACTCGGGATGAGTCTGATATCTCCCACGAGTTGAACACCCGTGTTGTCTATGTAGACCGCGCAGGCACTTACCTACCGGCCAACGCCGGCGACCACAACAGCGTGAGCGTGAAGCAATTCATCGAAGACCATGGCTGGCGCCTGCCCACCAACCGCAATCAATTGGACAATCTCGTCAGCGCTCTACTGACGCCCTCCCCCAAGGCACCCGCCAACGGCAACTACGGCGGTGCACGCGCATGGCCCGTGCCGCTGGATAGCGAGAGTGCGCAACAACTGAGCGCCGATATCCTGCAGGGCAAGATCGGCGCGATTGACCTCCACCCCTCCACGAGCGTGTTGGAATACTTGCTCGATGGCGCACAGGTGCTTGCTTCACACACCGCGGATCCCAGGCGTCTGATCGATCGTCTGATCGCGTCGCCCAAGGGCCAGGCATTAGGCCAGGCCATTCAGGCGCAATTCGCAGCGCGATCGCTCAAAGGCAGTCCCAACGACTGGTTGCTGGCGGCCCTGACCCTGGACCCGTCCAACCCGGCAGAGGCCACCCCGCGAACCGGGCCAACGGTTATCGCGGGTTATACGTTGTTATCCCCACAGAATGCAGCCACGACGGTCTTGAGGGAGTTGACGGCCGAGCTGGCCAAGGCCGGCAAGGGTTCGTCGATTGAGCAGGCGGCGATTCAAGCCACGCTGATGTTGTCCAGCCGAGCACCGGAGTTTCTGGTCAAGGACATTCCGCAGGATCTGACCGTGGGCACCCACAGCTGGGTCAGCTTCACCACCGCTGTCGCCCGTATCGAAGCACTCGCCCCTGGGGCGACATCGACAATGACCTACGCCCAAGTGATGCTCCAGGCGAGCATCGCGCCGGTATCCGAAGCGGAACAACGCATCGAGTTTGTCGCCCAGGACGCAGCGATCAAGGCGTGGGCAGCCGCCAATGGCATGCCCTATCCGACCACCGACGCCGCGTTGAAACGCGTGCGCGAGGCGTTCTCAACACAAGTCGACGAACTCCATAAGGCCTCCCAGGCCTCCACGGCAGCGATGCCGACCGCCAAGGGCATGGCAATGGAGCAGCTGAAAAAGGCTCTGCCGGATCTGGACCCGAAGCTCTTCGAAGAAAAAAGCATCAGCGTCCAACCCGCCAACCGATATTTTCCGGGGCCCTATTCGATACTGGATTTGTACATGGATGGCCGCGGGATTCCGAAGGCACCTGATGCTGCCGACAACTGGGGGGAAACGGGCAGAAGCCTGGTGCGACATTTCTCATTTGGCGTGGTGGACTTACCCGATGACGGCCGGCCGGGTGCGTGGGTTTCGTCTTCGGCGGCAGTGGACATCAACGCCGTCATGCAAACGCTTGAACAATTGCCGCGGCTGTCCGAGGCATTCGATACAGCATTTTCGACCTATTCCGAGGCGATCAAGACAGCCACTGCAGCGCACATCAAACACATGGTATCGAAACTGCCCTTGGCGGATCGTCAGAACTTCGAGTTCGGGAAAATCACCATCGCCAAGGAAGTCCATTATGAATGGGGCGGCGTCACCGTCAGTGAGCGCAACAAAACCACCGAAGGTTGCCTGCACATCAAGATCGAGCGCGATGGCCAGCGCCACAACTATCAACTGGACCGCCTGAGCGGAACCATCACCCAACGTCCAGACCTGGGCGACTTCAAGACCGGGCAGCCTTATTACAAGGAGTCGCGGCCCTTTAACGAATTCAAGGTGGTCACCCCCAAGGGCAAATACCCGGCCGGGCTGGCCGACGAGGCCAAAGGCGCGACCGGTATCCCTGACAGCTTCGCCAGCGCGAGAACCGCCTACCTTGCCGACGCTGTCCTCGAAGACATGGATCTGCCCGGGGTGAAAAGATCGGCCAAGGGGCAAACCACCTTTGATACCGAGGTACCCACCCATGAAAAGGTGGGGGAATTCGCCCTCAACCTTATTCCATTCAGGTCGGCGATCGTCAACTTCCAAAAGGGCAACCTTGCCCAGGGGCTGGGGGATTTGTCGTGGGATATCTTCGGCTTCCTCGTCGGCTTCGGCGCGGGGGTCAAAGGCGCGAAAGCATTGGCCAGCGGGGCATCCGCACTGGCCAAGCTCGGAAATACCCTCAAGATCGTCGGACGCGCCGCAGTGGGGGCGCTCAACCCGGTGGGCGGGGTCGATGATCTGGCGCGTGGCGTGGTAAGTGGCACGGCCCGCGTGGCCAAGGCCGGGTACAGGGGCGTCAAGCATCTGAGGACCTACCGCAATGTCGACCTGCTCAAGTTGGCCAAAAGGCCGGACATCGCCGAAGGCACCTACAAGACCCTCAACAGCAGCGTTGAAAGCAAAGCCCTGGGCAAATTCGACGAGGCGTCAGGCAAGTGGTACGCCGTAGACCCACGCACCCAGCAAACCTATGGCAAACCGCTGGACGACTTCGTCGCCGACGCCCCGGGCGCCGCCACTTCCGACAGCTTGCAAGCGATCGGCAGCGCGGATGGAGTGGCAAGCGCCAGCCGGCAACACGGCCTGGCGGCCAGTGGAAAGTTCAAGGATGGGCAAGAAGCGGTCGAAGGCACCGCGGTCATGTTCCAGGGCAATTGGCACCGCTACGACCCAATCAAGAAACAACCCTTCACCTCGCCCCTGAAAGACTTCACGCCCAGCCGGATTGCCGTCGGCGGTGAGGTCAGGCCCCTGGACACGACACTACTGGGATATGAAGCCAAGTACATTGCCTCGGATGAACTCGCGACCAAGGGGTTGCAAGGCAATGTGTATGTGGGCGGCAGCCAGAAGGAATATGTGAAGATCGACGGCCTGCTGTATGAGTCCCGACTCAAGGACGGCCAGCGCATCATCCGACACCCCACGGGCGCCGGCCCCGATATTCCCGTCCGGGATCTGGGGGCTTCGGGATGGGAGCCCTCAAGCCGGTCCACCCGTTTGCTCGGTGGCGCAAGCGACGCCACTTCGCCCTGGAAACTGACGGACAGCACCTATGTGGTGCCGATGGACGACATCAAGGGGGTGGAAAACTCGACGACGCCGTTCAGGCTGAACTACTTGGGCGTGGATCATGACGTCATCTTCGACAGTGCGGCGGGGGCATGGAAAGAGGCCAATCTTGCCACCGGGGTCGATTCGTTCAATCACCAATACTTCTGGCGAGCCGACAAGGGCAAATGGGCGCGAGGGCCGTACAGCGATTTCCTGAAAGCCAAAAAAACGGAGGCGCATCATTATGCGTTTGTGGATGTCATGCCCGCGTCAGCGTTGAAAATCCCGAGCGATGCAAAACCGATCCCCAAGAACATCCATTATTTCTGGGCGGGTCAGGACATACCTTCCAAGCTGGCGGACAACATCGTCAACAACGCTTCCCAGGCCCCCGGGTACACCTCCATCCTCCATGTGGATGCTGACACTCCAGCCCTTTTTCAGCAGATAAAGCAGAAACTGGAAAGCCGGGTCCAAGGCCTGGAGGTGAGGAACCTGCAAGAAGATGACGTCTTCAAACAATTGAAAAACGACGAAATGTACGATTACTTCCGACAGGGGCAAGGGAAAAACCTGGCCGCCGCCTCAGATGTTGCGCGCTACCCCATTACCAATAAATACGGGGGGTTCTATCTCGATACCGATGATGTGATTCAGGCAAAAGTCGGCGCCGAAGTGGTGAATGCAGGCGCCAATGATGTGCTGCTCAACCGGATGGTTAGCCACAGCCTCAGCGACAACACGCTTTTCTACAACACCAGTAATTTCGGCACGCAGGCCAACAACCCGATCATCACCGCCATGATCACTGAAATGAAAAAGCGTTTCGCGGCCAACAAAGACTATTTCACGGCCAACCGCCCCACTGCGACCAGGTACGACAACGGTGACGTGCGCTACACACCTGAGTTCAATACCTACGAACGCAAGATTTTTGAAACGGTCGGCCCCACGTTATTCAACGACAACCTTAAGCTCAAGCGACCGGACATGTACGACTTGGGCTTCGACGGGCTGACCAGGGAGTACAAGGTGGTCGACTCAAAACTCGTACCGCACGGCACCATAGTCAACCTTGAAAACGATGTTCGCCGGTCATACATCGGCAGCGGCATCGTCCCCCCCGACACACTGCGTAAGCAGCTGGAAACGCTGAAGCAGCATTACTTGCCGCTTCAGCACCGGTTCAAGGTCGATATTGGCGCTGAGCACTCCTGGATCGATTCCTGATCCAGGCGGCCTTCCTTTAGCGGCACCTCGGCATCATCCATAAGCGAGCCCGGGTCTTCGTTGCCCGGGTCGTTGAGTTCCTCGTCCGGTTCGTCCTCACCTTCGTCTGACATGATCTGCACCTCTATGAACCCGGGTTATCCACCTGGATATAAAACGCATACGCCCCCAGCAACAACCAGAACACCATGAATAGCCACGGCGCACGCATTGAGAATAGCAGTGACTTGCGATAGCCCTTGTGGGACGACTCGGTCTCGCAGAACAGCGGCGAATCGTCATACGCCAGGCCCATCACCGGTTCGCTGCGCAGCAATTCACTTTGCTTGTAGTGCCAGTGGTCGATGATGTCGTACGCCGCACGAATCCCCGGCCAGGCATTCAGCGAGCTGAGGATGCCGAGCAAGACCAGGAACACCGGCACTACCAGGGTGAACAGCTTGCCCCACTCGGGGTTGAGGTTGCCCATGCCCGAAACAAAGGCGATGACCAGGAAGGATTGTGCGGTGAGGTAGGCGTCGGTGCGGTTGGCCAGGATGCTGGTTTCGTACTGGATCTCGCGGCGGTAGAAGTCCAGGCGGTCCTTGGGCGAGCCGAAGATCTTGGCATTGTGTTCACTGTGGTCGGTCAGGGCCGTTTCCGGGGACTGAGGCGAGATGATTCTGGGCACGGCGGTGCTCCAAGAAGATTCGAGAGACGTTAGAAGAACGGGCGGGATGTGAAGTTCAAGTTTGTTCACGCACCAATTTGAAGCGGCACACGCCCCCAACTGTGGCGAGGGCGCTTGCTCCCGCTGGAGTGCGCAGCGCTCCCAAGCTTTTGGGGCCGCTGCGCAGCCCAGCGGGAGCAAGCGCCCTCGCCACAACAAGCGCCCTCTACACAACAAGCCCACTCACCGTAGGTTTCGGCACAGGCATTGCTTTAGCCCTTCAGCACTGCCCGCACACAGGAGCGCTCGTTACCCCCCGACCCAGAGCCGACCCCATAAGAAAGTAAGGACCAGGCCCAGTGGCACCCTTAGCCACGGGCTCATAAAAACATGCGTTTTTCAAAGCGGCAGTGCCACCCAAGCGTCCCTCGGCACTGACAAGGTACTGGAATGGCTCGATCTTTCTTCGATGAAATGAATGACGCAAACGGCGTGTGCCGTGCGCACTATCAGGAATTCTCCCGCTGGCTGGCCAACACGCCACCGGAACTGCTGGCCCAGCGTCGCCGCGAAGCCGACTTGCTGTTTCACCGCGCCGGGATCACCTTTACCCTCTATGGCGACGAGCAGGACACCGAGCGCCTGATCCCCTTCGACATCATCCCCCGCAGCATCCCCGCCAGTGAGTGGCGCGTGATCGAACGCGGCTGCATCCAGCGCGTCACCGCCTTGAACATGTTCCTCGCCGACATCTACCACGACAGGCGCATCATCAAGGCCGGGATCATTCCCGCCGACCAGGTGCTGGGCAACGAGGGTTACCAGAAGGCCATGGTCGGCCTCGATCTGCACCGCGACATCTACTCCCATATCTCGGGTGTCGACCTGGTGCGCGACGGCGACGGCACCTACTACGTGCTCGAAGACAACCTGCGCACCCCCAGCGGCGTGAGCTACATGCTCGAAGACCGCAAGATGATGATGCGCCTGTTCCCGGAAGTGTTTGCCAAGCAGCGTATCGCGCCGGTGGACCACTACCCCAACCTGCTGCTCAAGACCCTGAAAAGCTCCAGCCGCCTGGACAACCCCAACGTCGTGGTGCTCACCCCTGGCCGCTTCAACAGCGCGTTTTTCGAACATGCCTTCCTTGCCCGGGAAATGGGCGTGGAACTGGTGGAAGGCGCCGACCTGTTCGTGCACGACCTCAAGGTGTTCATGCGCACCACCGACGGCCCCAAGGCCGTGGACGTGATCTATCGGCGCATCGACGACGCGTTCCTCGACCCGCAGGCGTTCAACCCCGACTCGATGCTCGGCGTGCCCGGCCTGGTTGCCGCCTACTGCGCGGGCAACGTGGTGCTGGCCAATGCCATCGGCACTGGCGTGGCCGACGACAAGTCGATCTACCCCTATGTGCCGGAAATGATCCGCTTCTACCTCGACGAGGAACCGGTGCTGCAAAACGTGCCGACCTTCCAGTGCCGCAAGCCCGATGAGCTGTCCCACGTACTGGCGCACCTGCCGGAACTGGTGGTCAAGGAGACCCAGGGCTCCGGCGGCTACGGCATGCTGGTGGGCCCGGCGTCCAGCGCGGCCGAGATCGAGGACTTCCGCCAACGCATCAAGGCGCGGCCCCACGCGTATATCGCCCAACCCACATTGAGCCTGTCCACCTGCCCGACCTTTGTCGAAAACGGCATCGCCCCCCGGCATATCGACCTGCGGCCGTTCGTGCTGTCGGGCAAGGAAACCCGCCTGGTGCCCGGTGGCCTCACGCGCGTGGCCTTGCGTGAAGGCTCGCTGATCGTCAACTCGTCGCAAGGCGGCGGAACCAAGGACACCTGGGTGGTGGAGGACTGATTATGTTGAGTAGAACCGCCGCAGATCTGTACTGGATGTCCCGCTACCTGGAGCGCGCCGAGAACCTGGCACGCATGCTCGAAGTCAGCTATTCACTGTCGCTGATGCCCCAATCCGGGCGCAGCGATGGCCTGGATGAACTGGCGATGTCATTGCTCAGCAGCGGCACCCTCGACAGCTACCTGGAACGCCACAAGGAACTGGACGCCGAACGTATGTTGCACTTCTTCGCCCTCGACGAAGAAAACCCGGCAAGCATCTACAACTGCCTGCGCGCCGCCCGCGGCAATGCCCATGCGGTACGCGGGCGCATCACCGCCGACATGTGGGAAAACCTCAACGCCACCTGGCTGGAAATTCGCAGCATCGCCGCCGGCGGCCTGGCGCGCCATGGCATCAGCCACTTCTGTGATTGGGTCAAGCAGCGTTCGCACCTGTTCCGTGGCGCCACCTCGGGGACAATCATGCGCAACGACGCCTACCGGTTTATCCGCCTGGGCACCTTTGTCGAGCGTGCCGACAACACCTTGCGCCTGCTGGATGCCCGCTATGAGATGTTTGGCGAAGAGTCGGAGGAAGTCAGCGACGTCTCGGCGCGCGGCTATTACCAGTGGAGCGCCCTGCTCCGCGCGTTGTCGTCGTTCGAGGCGTATACCGAGCTGTACCCGAATGCGCTGAATGCGCGCTCCGTTTCCGAACTGCTGTTGTTGCGCAGCGACGTACCGCGCTCGTTGCATGCGTGTATCGAGGAATTGAGCCATATCCTCGCCGACTTGCCCGGCAGTTATGGGCGCACGGCGCAGCGTCTGGCGGCGGAGTTCGAAGCGCGGCTGCGGTATACGGGGATCGATGAAATCCTCGAGGACGGCCTGCACAGCCGCCTGACGGACTTTATCGACACCGTGCGCGAGCTGGCGCGGGCGATACACAGCTCTTACCTGGAAGTGGTCTAAGAAGTCTGAACCTATAAGCTGGCTTTTGTGGAAACTGGGCTTTTTGTGGGAGCTGGCTTGCCTGCGATGGCATCCCCTCGG
>NZ_ANNV01000153.1 GCF_000346755.1 Pseudomonas sp. CBZ-4
TCGTTTACTGATCCACCGCTATCGCAGGCAAGCCAGCTCCCACAAAAGCCAGCTTCTACCTTCAGATGGGTTTGAAGTTCAACGCTTGCGGCACGTCTACATCCCACAGCACGCCAGGATCATCCACGACAACCTCATGCACCGCCGCCTGCGCAAACAGTGACTTGGCCCCACGATCACCGCTCAGCGCCCTCAACCCCGGCCCAAACGCCCGGCCGAACGCCACAGGATGTCCATGCTGCCCCGCCTGCACCGGCACACTGATGCCATCGGCCTTCACGCCATCAATCACCCGCTCAATACTCGACGGCTGAATGAACGGCATATCCCCCAATACCACCAGCCAACCGTCCGCAGAACCACTGGCCGCAACTGCCGCTGCCAGGCTGTCACCCATGCCCGTCGATTCCAGCAGCAGCACCTCACAACCGTATACCCCGGCCAGACGAATGACTTCATGCTGCGCCGGTGAGGTCACCACCCAGCGCCGCACAAGGCGTTCCGGCAGATTCAACAGCACCTGTTCGATCACCGGCCGCGTCACGCCATCCAGGCCCACGCAATCCGCCAGCAGCTTATCCTGGCTTGCCTCCACCCGGAACCGGCTGCCCTGCCCCGCCGCCAGCACAATCGCCGTGACCCTCACGCCATCACACCATTCTTGATCGCCACAATTTGCGCCAGCAACGACAGGGCTATCTCCGCCGGCGTATGGCTGCCGATATACACGCCGATCGGCCCATGCAAGCGCGCAATCGCCGGCGCCGACAACCCCAGCGCCGCCAGGTCTTCCCGGCGCTTCTGGCTGTTGACCCGCGACCCGAGGGCGCCGATATAGAACGCGTCGGAGTTGAGGGCCGTGAGCAACGCCATATCATCAAGGCGCGGATCATGGGTCAGGCAGACAATGGCCGTGCGCGCATCGGCCTGGATAGTCAGCACCGCTTCGTCAGGCATGCCCGGCACAAAGCGGCCGTGCTGTTCCTCCCAGCCGTGGACGAACTCGCTACGCGGGTCGCAGATCAACACCTCGAAATCCAGCAGCCGCGCCATCTGCGCCACGTAGCGCGAGAGTTGGCCGGCGCCGATCAGCAACAGGCGCCAGCGCGGGCCGTAGATAGCGCGCAGGCGTTCGCCGTCGAACGTCAGCGCATCGGCCTTGCTCGCGGGGCTCAGCGTGACCTCGCCGGTGCTCAGGTTCAGCTCGCGGGCGACCATCTGATGATCCTCGCAACGCGCCAGCAGCTCTGCCACCCACGCCCACTCCTCCACCCGCTCCTCGGTCAGGCGCAAGGTGCCGCCGCACGGCAGGCCAAAGCGCGCCGCCTCATCGCGGGTGACACCGTAGGTCACCAGTTGCACCGGCGGCCCATCATCGGCCAGCCGGCCATCGTACAGCCGGGCGATCAAGTCATCCTCGATGCAACCACCCGACACCGAGCCGATCACCACCCCGTCGCCACGCAGGGCCAGCATCGCCCCCGGCGGGCGCGGCGCACTGCCCCAGGTCTGCACGACGCTGTACAACACCACACGCTGCCCGGCACGGCGCCATTCGAGCACGCTGCGCAGGACATTCAGATCCACGCTGTCCATCCGACCTCCAGCAGGCGTTAAAACAAAAAAAACGATTCACTCACTGTAAAACAAAAAAACCGCCAGAAACGCAAACGCCCCGAACAGGTCGGGGCGTTTGTGCGTAGCGGTGGGCGTCAGTTCACGCCATCAGCGCCTTACTTGACGGTCGGTGCAGGGCCTTCGGCCACGCCCAGGTCGTCCAGTTCGCGGGTTTCCGAGATACCGGTACCGCCAGACGCCAGCTCGCTTTGCAGCTTGTCGGTGTCCAGCTCCTTGACCCACTTGGCCACAACGATGGTGGCAACGGCGTTACCCACGAGGTTGGTCAGTGCGCGGGCTTCGGACATGAAGCGGTCGATACCCAGGATCAGCGCCAGGCCGGCAACCGGCAGGTGGCCTACGGCCGACAGGGTGGCAGCCAGTACGATAAAGCCCGAACCGGTCACGCCAGCCGCGCCTTTGGAGGACAGCAGCAGCACCAGCAGCAAGGTGATCTGGTGGGTGATGTCCATGTGGGTGTCAGTCGCCTGGGCGATGAACACGGCCGCCATGGTCAGGTAGATCGAAGTACCGTCGAGGTTGAAGGAGTAGCCAGTCGGAATCACCAGGCCTACTACGGATTTCTTCGCGCCCAGACGCTCCATCTTGATCAGCATGCGTGGCAGTGCGGATTCGGAGGAGGAAGTACCCAGTACGATCAACAGCTCTTCACGGATGTAGCGGATCAGCTTGATCACGCTGAAACCGTGAGCGCGGCAGATACCGCCCAGCACCACCAGCACGAACAGGATGCAAGTGATGTAGAAGCAGATCATCAGCTGGCCCAACTGCACCAGCGAACCGACGCCGTAGGCACCGATGGTGAACGCCATGGCGCCCAGGGCACCGATTGGCGCGAGCTTCATGATCATGTTGATGATGTTGAACATCACGTGGGCGAAGCGATCGATGAAGTCCAGTACCGGCTTGCCGTAGGCACCCAGGCGGTGCAGGGCGAAACCGAAGATCACCGAGAACATCAGCACTTGCAGGATGTCGCCGTTGGCGAAGGCGCCGACGATGGTGTTCGGGATAACGTTGAGGATAAAGCCGACGATGCTCTGGTCTTTACCGGCGGTCACGTAGGCCGCGACTTTGGAAGCATCCAGGGTCGCTACGTCGATGTGCATGCCGGCGCCCGGTTGCACGACGTTCACCACGATCAGGCCGATCAGCAGCGCGACGGTGGAAACGATTTCGAAGTACAGCAGCGCGTAGCCGCCGGTCTTGCCCACCGATTTCATGCTTTGCATGCCAGCGATGCCGCTGACAACGGTGCAGAAGATGATCGGGGCGATGACCATTTTGATCAGTTTGATAAACCCGTCACCCAGCGGCTTGAGGGCCACGCCGGTGTCCGGGTAGAAGTGACCGAGCAAAATACCGATTACGATGGCAACGATCACCTGGAAATACAGGGATTTGTAGATTGGCTGACGAGTCGTCATTGCAAAGTTCCTCAATCGTCCCGTGTGGCAAAGATCCGCCATTGCCCACGACACTTCAATTGCGAACCCTCCTGCACTGGAGGGATTTGTTGTTTGCGAAGCCTGTAGGTCCAGGCCTGCGCTGTAATCCTTATCGCAAACGCCGTGCCACTTCTCTGAAAACGCCTGAAGGCCTTTAGACATCAGGGTTGCGGGTTTTCAGGCGCCCTCCACCGCGCCGAATCCGGTGGCGGATTTCCGCCCACTCATCCAATCCCGTCCTACAATTTGGCGGATATCCGCCTTGTCGCCCTTTCCACGGGTGGCTAACATCCGCCACTCCATGGACGAGGCCTTCGCATGCGTGAACGTACCATCGCCAGTCACTACGCCCGGGCCGCGCTCGGCGGTGCACGCCGGGCGGGTTACGACTATTCGGCGCTGTTGCAGCAGGTGGGGATCACCCCGGAACTGCTGAGCGAACCCCGCGCGCGCATTGCCCCCGAGCAATTCACCCAACTGCTGCAAATGCTCTGGCTGGGGCTGGATGACGAATACCTGGGCTTCGCCGAAGGCCCAAGCAAGCGCGGCACTTTCGCGATGATGTGCCACGCGCTGATCCACTGCCGCACCCTGGAGAAGGCGCTGGAACGCGGCTTATTATTTTATAGCCTATTCCCACAGGGCCCGCGCTGGCAGCTGACGCGCGAAGGCGACATGGCCCGCTTGAGCCTGGACGACTCGCAATTGTGGGACCCGGATCACTTCCTCAGCGAATGCCTGCTGGTGATCTGGCATCGCCTCGGCAGTTGGCTGATCGGCCAGCGCATCCGCCTGCACCAGGCCACGTTCAGTTACCCGATGCCGGCCCATGCCAGCGAGTACGACCTGCTGTTTCCCTGCGATCAGGTATTTGGCGCAGCGCACAGCAGCCTGGTGTTTCCCGCGCGCTACCTGAGCCTGCCGCTGTTGCAGGATGAGCGCACGCTCAAGCATTTCCTGGAGCGCTCGCCGGCCGACCTGCTGTCGCGGCCGGACGAAGGCGACAGCTTGAGCAGCCAGCTACGCCGCCTGCTCAGCCGCGACCGCACGCCCTGGCCGGATCTGGAAGCCGTCGCCCAACACTTGCACATCAGCCCACAGACGCTGCGCAGGCATCTGCGTGAGGAAGGCACCAGCTTTCAGGCGCTCAAGGATGAGCTGCGGCGGGACATCGCCATCTATCATCTGGGGCGGGCGGATTTGTCGCTGCAGGAGATTGCCGAGCAGTTGGGGTTTTCCGAGCCGTCGGCGTTTCATCGGGCGTTCAAGAAGTGGACGGGGGTGACGCCGGGGGCGTATCGGGCGCAGGAGAGCTAGAGATGTGTTGGCTGGGCGGGCCTCATCGCAGGCAAGCCAGCTCCCACAGTTGACTGCATTTCAAAGTTGGAACCCGGTCGAATGTGGGAGCTGGCTTGCCTGCGATGAGGCCAGCACAGGCAAAAAAGATCAAACAGCCGGAAAATGAATTTTGAAAGCGGCCCCACCCAACGGCGAATCCCCCAAGGTCAGCCGCGCGCCGTAACTTTCGATGATGTCCTTGACCACCGCCAACCCGATCCCCTGCCCCGGATGCTGGCGGTCCAGCCGCTCACCCCGTTGCAGAATCCGCGCCCGCTGGTCCGGCGGTACGCCCGGCCCATCATCTTCAATACATAACTCGCAGCCTTCGAGGCTTTCCACGAGGCGGATGCGCACTTCGCGCAAACACAGGCGATAGGCGTTTTCCAGCAGGTTGCCGAGCATTTCCAGCAAGGCGCCCTTCTCGATCGGCACGTAGCACTCGTCCGGCAAGTCGAAGGCCACGGTGACACCCTTGTCGCGGTAGACCTTGTCCAACGTGTCACACAGGCTTTGCAGCACCGGTTCCAGGCGCACCTGATGGCGCACCAGGCCGCTTTTGCGCAGGCTGGCGCGCTGCAATTGGTAGCTGATCTGCTGGCTCATGCGCTCGATCTGCGATTGCAGCACCCAGGCTTGATCGCGGTCTTCGGGGCGTTGGGCCATGTCTTCGCTGACGCCCTGCAACACGGCGAGCGGGGTTTTCAGGCTGTGGGCCAGGTCGTCCAGGGAGTCGCGATAACGTGCCCGTTGCTCGCGTTCGCTGGCAAGCAAACGGTTGAGGGAACCGGTGAGGCGCAGCAATTCACGCGGGTGCTCTTCGGAAAGGCTCTCGCGGGTGCCGCCTTCGATCTGGTCCAGTTCCTGGCTCAAGCGCCGCAAGGCTTGCAGGCCCCAGGTCAGGCCCAGCCACAGCAGCGTCAGCAGCACCAGCAAGGCCGCGCCGAAACCCAGGTAGAGGTTTTCCCGCAGGCCTTCGAGGGTCAGCTGGTACTCACGCACTGGTTGCAGGGCGACGATACTGAACGCCGCGCTCTTGCCACCGAGCAGCTTGACCTCCACGTCATAGACGAAAAATTCCTGGCCATTGGCCTCGCGAATCCGCGCAAACTCGTTACCGCGCCCGTCGTAGCGCGGTTTGTAGTTGATGTTTTCTTCCTTGGTCGCCCGCGAGCGCCACACCAGATGGCCTTCGCGGTCGTAGATATAACCGAGCAGGCGGCTGTCAGTGAGGTTGAAACGTTCGTCGGGCAACTGCGCCGGCATCAGCAGGCGGTTGTTTTCCACACGGGCGGCGGAGATCAGCGTGGTGACGTCCGACGCCAGGCGCTGCTCGATGGAATCCTGCAACGCCAGGCTGAACGCGCCCTGCATGGCCGGCAACAAGCCGAGCATAAACAGCACGGCCAGGGTGGCGGCCGCCAGCATCAGGCGCACGCGTAGCGAGCGAATCAAACGCAGCGCTCATTGAACAGGTAGCCCAGGCCGCGCACGGTGTCGATCGGCTTGAACCCTGCCGGGCCTTCCAGCTTGCGGCGCAGGCGGCCGACCAAGACTTCGATGACGTTTGGATCGCGCTCGTCGTCATCCGGGTAGAGCTGTTCCATCAGGCGATCCTTGGCGACCACCTGCTGGTGATGACGCATGAGGTATTCGAGGATGCGGTACTCGTAGGCAGTCAGCGCCAGCGGTTGTTCGTCGAGGGACGCCTGCTTGCGGTTGAGGTCGAGCATCAGCGGCCCGGCCACGATGGTCGACTGGGTAAACCCGCTGGAGCGGCGCAACAGGGCGTTCATGCGCGCCTCCAGCTCTTCGAACTGGAACGGCTTGACCACATAGTCGTCGGCGCCGGCGGCGAGGCCTTCGACCTTGTCCTGCCAGTTGCCGCGCGCGGTGAGGATCAGGATCGGAAAGGTCTTGGCCTGGGTGCGCAACTGGCGGATCAGATCCAGGCCGCCCATGCCGGGCAGCCCCAGGTCGATGATCGCCAGGTCATGGTTGAATTGGCCGGTCTGGTACAGCGCCTCTTCGGCATTGGCCACGGCCTCGACCACGTGTCCGCTGTCGGTCAGGCGGGTCAACAGGTGATGACGCAGCAGTGCCTCATCTTCCACCACCAGCAATTTCATAAGGCTCTCCAAGGCAAATCAACTGTCCGACAGAGGGATATCATAGCGGCCCTGCAGGTCTTGCGGGCGCAGTTTAGTGCCATTGTAGTGGCCCGTCAGGTGTGCGTAGCCGGTGCGGTACGTCGGCTGCGCGGCGGCAAAGCCCAGGGACTGGCCCCACGGCGTGGGCTGGCTGCCCGCGTTTTCGACGCTGACACGCTGGATCAGCGTGCTGGATTTCTTGGTCTTCTCGCTGCCAAATCCCGGAAAGAAACCGTCGACGGCCTGGGCCCCGGAGGTGGCACTGAGCATGGTCAACGCCAACATCAGCTTTTTCATCGCAGTCATGGTGCTTACCTCTACGCGTTTGGCTGTTGAGGCCAGACTACGCAGGCGCCCCTGAACTCCCCCTGAACAGCGGGCTATCCTCTGACCTATCAACTCGGCAAAATAGCGCCCATGACGCCCCTACCCGCTTGCTGCACCCCACTCGACGCCCATTGGCCACTGCCCGAACCCTTGCCCGGCACGGTGCTGCTCAGCACCCGTTTCGACCCGGCCTTGCTGGCCGATGGCGACTTCCAACGCAGCGCCGTGCCGCCACCGCCGAGCATCCAGCGCTCAGTGGCCAAGCGCCAGGCCGAATTCCTGGCCGGCCGCCTGTGTGCGCGTGCGGCGTTGCAACAACTGGATCAGCTCGACTGCATCCCCGCTATCGGCGATGACCGCGCACCGGTGTGGCCTGGGCATATCAGCGGTTCCATCACCCACAGCACCGGGCATGCGGCGGCGATTGTCGGGCACAAGGCGCAATGGCGCGGGCTGGGCATGGACCTGGAGAATGTGATGCCGCTGGACCGGGCGGAGCGCCTGGCGGGGGAAATACTCACTGCCGATGAACTCAAGCGCATGGCCGAGGTGCCGCGCGAGCAGATCGCGTTGCTGGTGACGCTGACGTTTTCGGCCAAGGAGAGTTTGTTCAAGGCGCTGTATCCGATTGTGCAGAAGCGCTTTTATTTTGAGCATGCCGAGGTGGTGGAGTGGCATGAGTCGGGGGCTGTGCGGTTGCGGTTGCTGACGGATCTGTCCAGTGAGTGGGGTTATGGCACGGAGTTGGTGGGGCAGTTTGTAGTGGCGGATGGGCAGTTGTTGAGCCTGGTGGCGGTCGGCGCCTGATAGATCGCTATCGCAGGCAAGCCAGCTCCCACAGTTGACCGAGTTTCAACGTTGGAATGTAGTCCACTGTGGGAGCTGGCTTGCCTGCGATGAGGGCCTCAAGGTTTCTCTTGATCCCTGGGCCAGCTCAGGCTGAAACAAGCCCCACCCAAATTGTTGCTCTTGCCAATCAACGCCCGCCCGCCATGCCAATAGATAATCCGCCGCACAATCGACAACCCCAGCCCATGCCCGCCCGACGCGCGGGTGCGGCTGTCATCCAGGCGCAAGAACGGCGTGAAGATGCGCTCCCACGCGCTTTCCGGCACGCCCGGGCCGTCGTCCTCCACATCGATGCGGCAACGCACCTGCCCCACCTGGTAACTGATCATGACCTGGCCCTGGGCATGCCGCATGGCGTTGCTCACCAGGTTTTGCAGGGCACGGTGCAGGTAACGCGGTTCGGCGTCGACCCAGGCGTCGTCCCAATGCGCCGAAGACAGGCAAATGCCCCGGGTGACCGCGACCTGCGGGCGCAGTGGCGATAATTCGCCGATCACCTGGTCGAGCAACGCACTGAGGTCGACACGCTGGAAATTCAGCTCCGGCGCGCCCTGCTCCAGGCGGGCATAGGTGAGCATTTCGTCCACCAGGCCATCGAGGTCCTGGATGTCGCTGTCCATGCCCTCCAGGTATTTGTGCCGCGCTTCCGGCGTGGTGGCATCGCCGACCATCTCCAGGCCGAAACGCAGGCGCGCCACCGGCGTGCGCAATTCGTGGGACACGGCGCGCACCAGTTCGCGCTGGATCGCCAGCAGTTGCTGCAAGTGCTCGGCCATGCCATTAAAGGCCGCGGCCAGGCGCCCCACCGAGTCGGCGCCACGGGCGGGCACGCGCACTTCCAGGTTGCCTTTGGCGATCCGTGTGGCGGCAGCCTCCAGGCCTTTGAGGCGCCGCTCCAGCTGGCGCACCAATAGATAGACGATCAAGCCGATCAGGGTCAGGCCGATCAACGCGATGAGGATCAGCCATTGCGGCGGGTACGGGTTCATTTGATACAGCGGGCCGATTTCCAACACCCACGGCGTGCCGACCATGCCGGCAAACACGCGGATCGAATCGCCGCCCTTGCCCAGGGCCATCACCGTGTCGCCTTCCGCGACGCGACGGCGCTGGTCGTCGTCCATATCGGCCTGGTCGAGGGCCATCAGATGCATCTCGAAGCCAAAGCCCTTGGCTTCCTTTATATCGGCCAGGCGCTGCGGCTGTTCGGCGACGGGGTAGCGCACCAGTTCATCGGCCAGCAGGTAGATCGTCGCGCGGGCCAATTGCTCGCTGATCTGCTGCACTTCACCGGTCAACACCAGCGACTCCTGCTCGCTGACCAGGCGCAGCACCCGCGCCGCATGGGGGCCGGTCTGCTGCACCAGGACCTGGCCGCGTTGCAGGCGGTTGCGCTGGCTCAGGTCCAGCTGCGCGTCGCTGAGGCTGCGCAGCTCCAGGGGAATGCCGAGCAAGCGCTCCCACACCGCCAGGGCGCGCTGGCGCTCGATGGGGCTCATCGGCTTGAGGTTGTCGCCCATCAGCGCAAAGGTGCCGTGGGCCAGGCGCTCGCGGTACTGGCCGCTGCGTACCTCGTTGAGCAGGTGCAGGGCCAGCACGCCCAGCAGCGCCACGAGGATCAGGGCCGCGCACATGCCACCGTAGATGCGCAGGAAGATCGAGTTCACAGCGGCATGTCGGCGGCGGCTTCGGGGACGAACAGGTAGCCTTTGCTGCGGATGGTCTTGATCAGGCGCGGGTGGATCGGGTCGTCGCCTATTTTTGGGCGGATACGTGAGATGCGCACGTCAATGGAGCGGTCCTGGCCGTCGTAGCCGATGCCGCGCAGGGCGATGAAGATCTCTTCGCGGGACAGGATGCGCCCGGCATTTGCCACCAGCAGCCATAAAAGGTCGAACTCGGCGCTGGTCAGTTCGATACTGCCGTCCTGCAACCAGGCCTCACGCAGGGCGTTGTCCACCACCAGCGGGCCGAATTGCAGGCGGCGGTTTTCTACGTGGGCCGGCTCGGCCGGCTCGCTGCGCCGCAGCAGGGCCTGGATGCGCGCCAACAAGAGGCGCGGGCGCACGGGTTTGCACACATAGTCGTCGGCGCCCATGTCGAGGCCGAGCACCTGGTCCATGTCGTCGGTGCGCGCGGTGAGCATCAGGATCACGCCGTCGTAGCGCTCGCGCACCTTGCGGCAGATGCTCAGGCCGTCTTCGCCGGGGAGCATGAGGTCGAGGATCACCAGGTCCGGTTGCTCGGCGATGATCCGCGCTGCGGCCAGGGCGCCGTCGCCCTCGACCGAGACGCGCAGGCCGTTGCTTTCCAGGTAATCACGGGTCAACTCGGCCAAACGTTCGTCGTCCTCGACGATCAGTATTTGCCAGGCTTCTTGCTCCACGGGTGGTCCTCGTTGTTATTAGACGTTCTTCTGGCCGATGGAGATCAAACTGTGGGAGCTGGCTTGCTCCCACAGTTTGATCTCCATCGGTCGTACCCTGTTTGTCATGTTTTGAGGGCATAACAGAGGCCGATTGTAGCCATGCCCACGGCCTGTAGCACAAGGCGGGAAATCCATTCGGTGATCGCGATAATCTGTGATAGGGTTCGCGCCCTTCGAAAATGGCCCAGCGGTTTTGAGCCGGAAATATTTCATGACAAACGGCGTAACGCAGCAGTAATGCGGCCTACACGCAGGTTGGACCTTTCATACACATTTTACCCACAGCGTTATCCACAGGTTACTGCGTTGCCAACCCTTCCGAAACGCATTATCTTGTACCTCGGCGACACGACAGACCCTATATGTGGGGTTTTCGAGCAAATCGCTTAACCACACAAGTGGTTCGAAATTCAAGGGTTTTATTGCTGACGCAGTAGGGAACCAACCGATTTTTCAGTAGACCAAACCGCTCACGCGGATGGCAGCTGTTTCCCATTCCCCGATATGGAAAACGGTACGGGTGTTGCAGGAAGAGCCTGGCACTCGCAATCAAATATAGAACGTGGAGACAACCCCCCATGCAAACCGACACAACTCGCGAGAACCCGCAAGGCTCCGTGACGCAGGCCGCCGATTCGAACCTGGATCTGTCCGCCACCGCACCCGGCCAACTGCGCGTGATCAAGCGTAACGGCACTGTCGTTCCTTACACCGATGACAAAATCACCGTCGCCATCACCAAAGCGTTTCTTGCAGTTGAAGGCGGCACCGCTGCCGCTTCGTCGCGCATCCACGACACCGTTGCCCGCCTGACCGAACAAGTCACCGCGACCTTCAAGCGTCGCATGCCATCGGGCGGCACCATCCACATCGAAGAAATCCAGGACCAGGTCGAACTGGCCCTGATGCGTGCCGGCGAGCAGAAAGTGGCCCGCGACTACGTGATCTACCGTGACGCCCGCTCCAAGGAGCGGGCCGTGCGCACCCCAGCCGAAGACGCTGCCGTGCAAGCTCACCCGTCGATCCGCATCACCCTGGCCGACGGTACGTTTGCACCGCTGGACCTGGGCCGCCTGAACACCATCATCACCGAGGCCTGCGAAGGCCTGGAAGAAGTCGATGGTGACCTGATCCAGCGCGAAACCCTGAAGAACCTGTACGACGGCGTGGCCCTGACCGACGTCAACACCGCCCTGGTGATGACCGCCCGTACCCTGGTTGAACGTGAGCCGAACTACTCGTTCGTGACCGCGCGCCTGCTGATGGACACCCTGCGTGCCGAAGGCCTGGGCTTCCTCGGCGTTGCCGACAGCGCCACCCACCACGAGATGGCCGACCTGTACGCCAAGGCCTTGCCTGCGTACATCGCCAAGGGTATCGAATTCGAATTGCTGAACCCGATCCTGGCCACCTTCGACCTGGAAAAACTCGGCAAGGCGATCAACCACGAACGCGACCAGCAGTTCACGTACCTGGGCCTGCAAACCCTGTACGACCGTTACTTCATCCACAAGGACGGGATCCGCTTCGAACTGCCGCAAGTGTTCTTCATGCGCGTGGCCATGGGCCTGGCGATTGAAGAGAAGCACAAAGAAGACCGCGCCATCGAGTTCTACAACCTGTTGTCGTCCTTCGACTACATGTCGTCCACACCGACGCTGTTCAACGCCGGTACCCTGCGTCCACAGCTGTCCAGCTGCTACCTGACCACCGTGCCGGACGACCTGTCGGGCATCTACCACGCGATCCACGACAACGCCATGTTGTCCAAATTCGCTGGCGGCCTGGGCAACGACTGGACGCCGGTGCGTGCACTGGGTTCGTACATCAAGGGCACCAACGGCAAGTCCCAGGGCGTTGTACCGTTCCTGAAAGTGGTGAACGACACCGCCGTAGCGGTCAACCAGGGCGGCAAGCGCAAAGGCGCAGTGTGTGCCTACCTGGAAACCTGGCACATGGACATTGAAGAGTTCATCGAGCTGCGCAAGAACACCGGTGATGATCGCCGTCGTACCCACGACATGAACACCGCCAACTGGATCCCTGACCTGTTCATGAAGCGTGTCTTCGATGACGGCCAGTGGACCCTGTTCTCGCCGTCCGAAGTGCCGGACCTGCACGACCTGACCGGCAAGGCCTTCGAAGAGCGCTACGAGTACTACGAAGCCCTGTCCCAGTACCCGGGCAAGATCAAGCTGTTCAAGACCATCCAGGCCAAAGACCTGTGGCGCAAGATGCTGTCCATGCTGTTTGAAACCGGCCACCCATGGCTGACCTTCAAAGACCCGTGCAACCTGCGCAGCCCGCAGCAGCACGTGGGCGTGGTCCACAGCTCGAACCTGTGCACCGAGATCACCTTGAACACCAACAAGGACGAGATCGCCGTTTGCAACCTGGGCTCGATCAACCTGCCGAACCACATCGTCAACGGCAAGCTGGACACCGCCAAGCTGGAACGTACCGTCAACACCGCAGTGCGCATGCTCGATAACGTGATCGACATCAACTACTACTCGGTGCCACAGGCGCAGAACTCCAACTTCAAGCACCGTCCGGTCGGCCTGGGCATCATGGGCTTCCAGGATGCGCTGTACCTGCAGCACATTCCTTACGGTTCGGATGCTGCGGTCGAGTTCGCCGACAAGTCCATGGAAGCGGTCAGCTACTACGCGATCCAGGCTTCCTGCGACCTGGCCGACGAGCGCGGTGCGTACGAGACGTTCCAGGGTTCGCTGTGGTCCAAGGGCATCCTGCCGCTGGATTCGCAACAGATCCTGATCGAAGCCCGTGGCCAGAAGTACATCGACGTTGACCTGAACGAATCCCTGGACTGGGCACCGGTACGTGCCCGTGTGCAGAAAGGCATTCGTAACTCCAACATCATGGCCATCGCGCCGACCGCGACCATCGCCAACATCACCGGCGTATCGCAGTCGATCGAACCGACCTACCAGAACCTGTATGTGAAATCGAACCTGTCGGGCGAATTCACCGTGATCAACCCGTACCTGGTTCGCGACCTCAAGGCCCGCGGCCTGTGGGACTCGGTCATGATCAACGACCTGAAGTACTACGACGGTTCCGTGCAGCAGATCGAGCGCATCCCGCAAGAACTCAAAGAGCTCTACGCGACCGCCTTCGAAGTGGACACCAAGTGGATCGTTGACGCCGCCAGCCGTCGTCAGAAGTGGATCGACCAGGCCCAGTCCCTGAACCTGTACATCGCCGGTGCATCGGGCAAGAAGCTGGACGTGACCTACCGCATGGCTTGGTACCGTGGCCTGAAAACCACTTACTACCTCCGTGCCCTGGCCGCGACCAGCACCGAGAAATCGACCATCAACACCGGTAAGCTGAACGCTGTTTCCAGCGGCAACCACGGTGATGACTCGGTGCTCGCCGCCCCTGCCGGCCCGGCGCCAGTGCCAAAGGCCTGCGCGATCGACGAGCCGGATTGCGAAGCTTGCCAATAAGCTGAGCCGGTCCAGGGCGTGAATGCCCTGGATTGAAAAGCCCGATAAACCCCGACTGCACAGGGTTTATCGGGCTTTTTATTGAGCGCTGCATTCACCTCAATGCATAGGCAATGCCTGATTCAGGATGACCTCCGCGCCGCCCCCACAACTCGATTCGCCCACCAATTACGGCCATTGAGTGTCCGCTGTAGGCCACTACCCCTAGCTGGCCATTCGCCAAACTATTGCTCGATGTCTGATAGTAAAGACCTTCCAAACCCAGGCGATCCAGCGCCTCATGGGGCATTTCACCGTTGTTCAAGCTTTGCATCGCATGCGCAAAACTGCGCCGTGAAACGTTAGGGTCGTCATCCAGACCGTTACCTTCGATCATGGCGCGCTTGGCACTCGCCGCGTAGAGAAAGTTGGCGTTGGTCAGCATTTGCGGATCATCACCTTCAAAACGCGCGTATTGCGCTGCCTGCTGCAACTCCTGCTTGGTCAACTGAAGGTTGTAGCCATCCTTCATCGTGACGTCATAGCGATCCCCCAAGTCGGTTACGCTCCTGAAGATATCCTGAGGGTTCTTGCCATACCTCATCATTGCTGCCTTTATCGCTGAAACGGTCACGCAGCTTCCGTTGGGGCCCTGCCTGAAACCACTCCAGATATTACCGGCGCCGAACTCTGTACTGGGTATCTCCCCGGGCTTGCCGGTGTCGGTCCTGTAGTTGTAGAAACCGGCCCCCGTGCTGGGCGGCACGTTGGACATGGGCTCCGAGCCGCCAAAGTCATTTCGGTTGACACCGCCTCCCCCGCCACCCCCACCGCGGTTATCGATGGGTGGTGCTGGTGGAGATACATCTTCGGGAAACAAGTCCGGGAACAGCGCTTTCAAAATAGCGAGCCAGGCGTAAGAAGCTTCTTTCTTCAGTTGCTCGATGATCGCCTTGAACTTTTCTTCGCCGAGTTTTTCGCGCAGTTCTTTGAGCTTTTCGCGCAGTTCCCGCTCGCTTTGGGTCTTGGACGTCTTCTGGGCATCCTCCAACTCCCTGATGAGCTTTGAAACGGCCTCTTTATCGGGATCCGCTTTCTGAGGATCGACGGTTGCGTCCCTGGATTGTCCTGAACTGCCCGCATCACTCCTGCCACTGATTTGCCCCCAAGACACTTGGGCCGGCATGTATACCCCTCGCATATTCCCCCCCCTATCAACCGCCCTGTTGGCCAGATAAGTGGTGAGAATGGCGGAGCCGTTCCGACCTGAAGTGTGTCATTCGATGGATGCCTCTGATCGAGGAAAAGGCCCCCACGCAGTAAAAACCCGGCAAAAAAAAACCCCTCATTGAGGGGTTTTCCTTCGCCACATTCAGGCCGGCAACATCACGTCATCTGGATGATGGTCTGCATGATGGTGCTCTGGGTGGAGATGGTCTTGGCGTTCGCCTGGTAGTTGCTCTGGGCCTTGATCAGGTCCACCAGCTCGTTGGTCAGGTTGACGTTGGAGTTCTCCAGGGAACCGGCCACGATCGAACCCAGGGTGCCCGCTTGCGGGGAGTCGTAGCCCGGCTGGCCTGACGCGAAGGTCTCTCTCCAGGTGGTGCCGCCAGCCGGTTGCAGGCCCTGCTCGTTGTTGAAGCTGGCCAGGGAGATCTGGCCGATGGCCTTGCTCTGCTGGTTGCTGAACGTAGCGAACAGCACGCCGTTGCCGTCGACTTTCAGGCCGGTGATCTGGCCGGTGGCGTAGCCATCGGTGACCGGCGGGTTGCGGTAGGTGGCCGAGTTGTATTGGGTGACGTTGGACATGTTGATCGCAATGCCGTCCTTGTTCGCCGTCGCGTCGTTGGCCTTCCAGACGCCGTCGGTCACCGTACCTGGCACCCAATCCTTGATGGTCAAGGTCGTGCCAGCCACACCGCCGGTCACGATGCTCTTGAGGTTACCGGCACCGTCGAAGGTCAACGTCGAAGGCACAGGCGGCTTCATGTCCGTAGCGTTACCGGTTGGCGGCGTACCATCAGGGTTGCGGCCATCGA
Organism: Pseudomonas sp. CBZ-4; assembly: GCF_000346755.1. Classification (GTDB taxonomy): domain Bacteria; phylum Pseudomonadota; class Gammaproteobacteria; order Pseudomonadales; family Pseudomonadaceae; genus Aquipseudomonas. The sequence continues at coordinate 15,670 of NZ_ANNV01000153.1, forward strand.
TCAAGGTGTACGACTGCCATTCGTTGGCGTCGGTTTTCACCACATACTGCACCATCGGGTGGGCGTTGCCCTGGGAGTCGTACAGCGTGGTGCTGTAGGACGTGGTGAAGGTGTCGGTCTTGAGCGGATCGAACGGCTTCTTGCTCTGGTCGATGACCGGCTCAGAGGAGTTCAGGTTGCTGCTGGAATCCACTTTGGTGGACGCCTTTGGCGGCAGGTTGGCCAGGTTCAGCTGCAGGTCGACCAGGCCACCCTTGGTGATCTTGCCATTTTCGTCTGCCGCATAACCTTGCAGGCGCGAAGTGCCGGTGTTGTTGGTGATGTAGCCGTCTTTGTCGGCACGGAAGGCGCCGCTACGGGTGTATTCCAGCGAACCGTCACTGCCCTTCTGTACGAAGAAACCGCCACCCTGGATCGCCATGTCCAGGATACCGCCGCTGGCGTTCACTTCACCCTGGGTGAACTGCTGGGACACTGCCGCCAGGTTCACACCGTTGCCGATGGTGTTCTGGCCGGTGCCGAGCTTGGACGCGGCGTAGATGTCGGCGAATTCCGCACGGGACGATTTGAAGCCGGTGGTCGCGACGTTGGCGATGTTGTTGCCGGTCACGTCCAGTTGTTTGTTGGCCGCATAGAGGCCGCTAAGGCCGATGTTAAAAGACATGTTTCTCTCCCTCTGCCGTATTTAGCCGGCTCTATGTACCGATAGTCTGAATTTGCGACAGCTTGACGCTGCCCATGCCGCCGGCAAGGTTCAGCAGCATTTCGCCGCCGGTCTTGCTCAAGGTCACGCTGGTAACCGTGGCTGGCAGCGAAGTCGCCAGGACGACCGCGTCGCCCTTGTCATTTTTGGTGGTGGCGGTAAAGGTGTAAGTGCCCGCCGCAGCGACCTCACCCTTGTCGTTCTTGCCATCCCAGATAAAGTCGGCCGTACCGGCGCTCTGCGCGCCCATATCGACGGTGCGCACCACGTTGCCGTCTTTGTCGGTGATCTTCACCGAGACGTTGCCCACCGCCGAGGTGACGGCGACGGAACCGGTCATGCTCTTGCTGGTATCCACCAAGGCCTTGTCGGTCTGGGTGATGATCGAACGCCCCACCAGCGACGACGCTTGCAACGCTTGCGACGAACTGAAGTTGCTGGAGATCGCATTCACCGAGTCGTTCAGGGTGTTGATGCCTTCCAGGCTGCTGAATTGCGCCAGCTGGGCGACGAACGCGCCGTTGTCCTGGGGCGACAGCGGGTTCTGGTTCTTCAGCTGGGTGACCAGCAGTTGCAGGAACGCATCCTTGCCCAGGGACTGGTTGCCCGTGGCCGCAGTGGCGGTGCTCGCCACATTGTTTGTTGCGGTCTTGACCTTGGTGTTGAAAAGGTCCTGGACCGCCGTGTTGGTCGTGGTATCAACAATGGCCATTATTTGGCGCCCCTTATCACTGACCCAGGGTCAGGACCTTCTGCATCATGGCTTTGGCGGTGTTCATCATTTCCGCGTTGGTCTGGAACGAGCGACTGGCGGAAATCATGTCAGCCATTTCCTCGACCACGTTGACGTTGGGGTAGTAGACGTAACCCTTTTCGTTCGCGGCCGGGTGGTTAGGCTCGTAGCGGGCTTCCAGGTTGCTCTGGTCTTCGACCACGCCCAGCACCTGCACGCCGGAGCCGGCATTGCCCTGGTCCTGGAACAGCGAATCGCTGCCACCGGCCTGGCCGCCCTGGAACATGGTGGCGAACACCGGGTGACGGGCGCGGTAGGTCTGGTCAATGCTCGACGACACGGTTTCGGCGTTGGCGATGTTACTGGCAACGGTGTTCAGACGCGTGGTCTGCGCGCTCATGCCGCTACCGGCAATATTGAAAACACTGGACAGGGACATGGCTTACTCTCCACGCAGGGCTGACATCAGCCCTTTGAATTTGCTGTTGAGCAGGGTAAAGCTGGCCTGGAAGTTCACCGAGTTCTCGGCGTAGGCCGATTGCTCCAGCTGGGCGTCGACGGTGTTCTGGTCGATCGACGGCTGCATCGGCGTGCGATACAGCAGCGACTCGTCCCCACTGCTCAGGCCTTGCGCTTCGATATGACGGTTGTTGGTCATGTTCAAGGCAAAGGTGCCGTTCTTGGTCTTGTCCTGCTGTGCAGCGAGCACGGCGGAGAAGTCCAGGTCCCGAGCCTTGTAGTTCGGGGTATCGGCGTTGGCAATGTTGTTGGCCAGGACTTCGGCACGCTGGGCGCGGAAGCCCAGGGCTTGTTCATGGATACCGAGCGCTTTATCGAAGCTGATGCTCATGGCGGAAACCTTTAGGCTGACCTGCTGTTCGTTAGCAGGGTTATAGCAAGGTGTGTGCCAATTCTTCGAAGGCCCGTATTTCAGGGCTTTGCGGGGAGATTGCCGGGCGGCAATGCCAGAAAAGCGGCAATGGGTTTCCGCGTGGTGCCAGTAAAGCGGCAATGGGGGATTGCCGCTCGGGGAAGCATTGCCGCAAAAAAAATGTGGGAGCTGGCTTATGTGGGAGCTGGCTTGCCTGCGATGCAGACACCTCGGTTTTTCAGTTAGGCCGAGGTGATGCTATCGCAGGCAAGCCAGCTCCCACAGAAGCCTGGCTCCCACATGTTTGATCCTTACTTGGCCTGGTAGATGATCCCAGGACTGCACTGCACCATCTGGTAATGATCCGGCAGACCGTTCAGTGCTTCGGAAGCACCGAGGAACAGATAGCCCCCACGCTTGAGCGTGCCATGGATGCGCAACAGGATGTCTTTCTTCACTTCGGCCGAGAAGTAGATCAGCACGTTGCGGCAGAACACCATGTCGAACTTGCCCAGGCTGGCGTAGCTGTCGAGCAGGTTGAACGAGCGAAACTCCACGCGGCTCTTGATCGGCGCCTTGACCGCCCAACGCCCTGCCCCTTTCGGGTCAAAGTAACGCTGCAGGCGCTCCTGGGACAAACCTCGGCCCAAGGCCAGGCTGTCGTACTCGCCGGTCTTGCAGTTGGTGAGCATGGTGCCGGACAGGTCGGTGGCAACAATCTGCGCACCGGCTTTCAGTTGGCCCATGTTGGTCCGCTCGAACTCATCGATGGACATCGAGATCGAATACGGCTCCTGCCCCGAGGAGCAGGCCGCCGACCAGATGCGCAAGCGCTGGCCCGGGCTGGCCTTGATGGCTTCCGGCAGCACTTTGCTCTTGAGCACTTCAAACGGGTAGGTGTCACGAAACCACAGGGTTTCGTTGGTGGTCATGGCATCGACCACCATTTCCTTGAGCCCGCTGCGCGGCTGCCCCTGGATACGTTGAACCAGCTCGCCCAACGACTTGATGCCCTGCTGTTCCATCAGCTTGTTGAGACGGCTGGATACCAGGTACTGCTTGTTTTCACCGAGCAATATGCCACAGGCTTTTTCCAGGAAGACCCGGAACTGTTCGAAATCCAAATTACCCGTAGACAATGATACCGCCTCTTAAATCGTGTGACCGCCAGGGGAAATCCCCTAGCCGTGATCTGCTGCCTTGATCCGGTCGACAACCCGGTTTGCCAGGTCATCCGGACGGAATTTGGCCAGGAAGTCATCAGCACCGACCTTCTTGACCATCGCCTGGTTGAATACGCCCGACAATGAAGTATGCAGGATGATATGCAATTTTTGCATGCGTGGATCGTTGCGTATCTCGGCCGTGAGGGTGTATCCGTCCATTTCCGGCATCTCGATGTCGGAAATCATCATCAAGAATTCTTCTTCCGGTTTCTTGCCTTCATCGACCAGTTTGCGCAGGTAATCCAGCGCCTGGCGCCCATCATTGAGGGCCACCACGTCTACGCCGACGGTTTGCAGGCACCGGGTCACCTGCTTGCGCGCCACCGAGGAGTCGTCCACCGTCAGCACGCGCAGCGAGATCGCCTTGTGCGCCGTCTCGGCGTCGACCACACCGACGGAAATCGCTTCCGAGGTGGGCGCCACTTCGGCGAGGATTTTCTCCACGTCGATGATTTCCACCAACTGGTTGTCCACCCGCGTCACCGCCGTGAGGTAGTGATCGCGGCCGGTGCCCTTGGGCGGCGGATGGATCTCTTCCCAGTTCATGTTGACGATGCGCTCCACCGAGCGCACCAGGAAACCCTGGGTCTTGGTGTTGTACTCGGTGATGATCACGAAAGGGTTTTCGCGGTCCTGCAAACCTGCCGAGCCGGTAGCCAGGGACAGGTCAAGGATCGGAATGGTCGCGCCACGGATGTTGGCCACGCCACACACCACCGGGCTGGACTTGGGCATGATCGTCAGCTTGGGGCACTGCAACACTTCCCGCACCTTGAACACGTTGATGCCGTACAGCTGTTTGCCATCCAGGCGAAAAAGCAACAACTCCAGGCGATTCTGCCCTACCAGCTGTGTGCGCTGGTTTACTGAATCCATTACTCCTGCCATGCCTTGACTCCCACGCTAAAACCTTTGGCCATACCTATAAGGGCAGTGACGCGCACCCAACACTAAACGGCACGAGCTTTGCTATTTATTGGTCATGGATATTAAAACGACAGTTTCCCGACACCTTGACCTGACACGGTATTGCCGCTTGTTTTGCGTACCGCTGGCGCTGCTTGCCCTGGGCTTGGGCGCCACGGCCCGCGCGGACAACGTCACCTTGCCTGATCTACTTATCGGCGTCACCCAAGGGTTTCTTGAGTTCACTGTAGAAGATTATCTGGCGACCACCCAGACACCCGGGCGATATGAAATCCAGGTCAACCAACTCGACCCGCGCTTGCGCATGCCGATGTGCGACAAGGAATTGACAGCCACCCTGGAAAGCCCCGCCCAGCCGATTGGCCGCGTGACCGTGAAGGTGCGTTGCGAGGGCGCTGCGCCGTGGACGGTATTCGTGCCGGCGCAGGTCAAACTGTTCCGCGATGTGGTGGTGGTGGCGCGGCCGCTGAAGCGTACCGGCATCATCGGTTTTGAAGACGTTGTGCTGCGTGAACGCGATATCAGCCAGATCAGCCAGGGCTATCTCACTTCGGTCGATCAGGCCGTCGGGCAAAAATTGACCCGACCAGTGGTCACCGATCAGGTCATCACCCTGGTGCATCTGGAACAGGCCGAGGTCATTCGCAAGGGCGACCAGGTGGTGATTTCCGCCAGCAGCGGTGCCTTGCAGGTAAAAATGCCGGGGGAAGCGCTGTCCAATGGCGGCATGAGTGAACAGATCAGGGTCAAGAACCTCAACTCCAACCGCGTGATCAAGGCACGGGTGACGGCACCGGGCCAGGTCGAGGTGGCCCTATAGAGAACTGGTATCAGGCGCCAGCTTTTCCTACACTGTGCGCTAGACGTCCGCACAGGCAGGTTTATTGTCAATCGAGCCTAAAGTTTGTCCGGGTATGGCCGAAAACATGGCAAGCGTCCAAATACCCAGAGGTTTTTTATCATGGTCATCGATTTCAGTCGTTTAAATAATTCCCAGGCATTGCCCGGCTCTACGCGCACCACCGGTGCCAAGGACAGCGTAGAAGCCAAGTCCCAGCCACTGCCCGCCAAGGCAGAACAGGCCGGCGCGAGCCAAAGCGGGGAATCCGTACACCTGAGCAATGAGGCTCAACAGTTGCAGAAGGTCACTGACTCGCTGCGCGATCAACCGGTAGTCAACAGCGCCCGTGTGGCCGAGTTGAAACAGGCAATCGCCGATGGCAGCTATAAAGTCGACAGCAACCGTGTAGCCAGCAAGCTGCTTAACTTCGAAGCCGAGCGCTAGGCAAAGGCCTGCGCCGGGCTTTTGGACGCTTAAAACCCAAGGCCAGCCATGCACCACGACGAAACCCTGCTTCAACTGATCATTGATGATCTGGCGCCGACGCAACAATTGCTCGAGCTGCTGAAAGAAGAATCCCTGGCCCTCTACGGTCGGGATATGCGCCTGCTGGAAGAAATCCTGGCGCGCAAACAGTCGCTCATCGTGCTCCTCGAACAGCATGGCAAGAAGCGCAGCCAGATCCTGGCCAGCCTCGGCCTGCCCACCGATCACGACGGCCTTGCCCAACTGGCCAGTCATTCCTCCGTCGGCGACGAATTGCTGGCGCAGAGCCAGGCACTCAACCAGTTGCTCAGCCAATGCCAGGAAGCCAACCTGCTCAACGGTCAGTCGATCCAACTGCAGCAAGCCACCACCGCCAACCAGTTGCGTATACTCCATGGCGGCGAGCCACCGGCCCTGTACAACGCCCAAGGCTCCACCTCACGCCTGGTCAAGCCAGGCACCCGCAGCCAAGCCTGACGCCGGTTTACAGCGCGCCCTATCCAAGGCGCGCTACATGCTGGCAAAATGCCGGTTCTTGCGTGTAGTCGTATTTTGTCTGGAGATGGAAGAACCGTGTTCAACGCCCTTAATGCGGAAGATACACCGCAGCCACCCAAGGTACTCACTACACCTCTGGAAATTGTCGGCACCCTGCGGATGCTGCAAGAAAGCCACGACCCGCTGATCATCACCTTCCACGAACGCAGCCAGCGCTTCCAAAGCTACCTGGTGGACATCGACCGGGACAGCAAGACCCTGGCACTGGACGAAATGATCCCGCGCGATGGCGAGCGCTTCCTCGAAAGCGGCGAACCGTTTCGTATCGAAGGCTTCCACGAAGGCGTTCGCGTCGCGTGGGAAAGCAACGGCACCTACACCGTCAGCGAAAAAGACGGCCACCGTATCTACACCGGCAGCATGCCGGACGAGGTGGTCTACCATCAGCGCCGCAATGCCTTCCGCGCCGCGCTGAAGCTGGCGCAACTGGTGAACATCGAGCTGGGCGGCGAGAAGCTCAAGGCACCGGTCAGCGGCAAACTGCTGGACATCTCCGCCACCGGCTGCAAATTGCGCTTTGAAGGCGACATCTCCGAGCGCCTGCAACTGGGCCAGGTCTACGATCGTTTTATCGCCGCCCTGCCCTTTGGCAGCATGACCACCTCCGTCGAACTGCGTTACCTGCACTTCGAAGAGAAGATCAACACCACCTTTGCCGGCGTGCGCTTCCACAACATGAGCGGGTTGGTGCAGCGCCAGGTCGAACGTTTTGTGTACCAGCTGCAACGCGAAGCGCGGCGTTTTGACAAAGACGACGACTTTTAAGCCTTAAGACACGCTGCAAAAAAAACGGGCAGATCCTGATGGGGTCTGCCCGTTTTTGCGTTCAGGGGCGCGCCCTGCTCAGCTCATGGGGATGCTCGTCCGGCCCCTGGGGCGCCGGCGGCCCTTCGAACAAGGGCTCATCAGCCGGTGGTTGTGACTCGGTCTCAGGCTCCACCACCGTGGTTTGCATCTGCTCCTGCACCACCGCCTCATCCACCCGCGGATCAAGGGCCGCCACCAGCGGCGAACTGGACATGCTGTCCGGCATCGCCACGTGATGCAGCGGTGCATCCTCCACCTGATGCAGGTTGGTCACCGCCTTCGGCCGGATACGCCACACCAGGATCAGCGCACACAAGCTGAAGAACGCGTAGAGCATCTGACTGCCGAACAGCTTCATCACCACACCGGCCAACAGCGGCCCGATACTGGCACCGACACCGTAGGTCACCAGCAGCATCGCGGTGAGCGACACGCGGCGATCCCCCTCGACATGGTCGTTGGAAAAGGCCACGGCCAACGGGTAAAGGCAGAACTGCACCAGCGAACACAGGAAGCCCGCCACGAACAGCACCTCCAGCGGCACCTGCGTCATGATCGCCAGGGGCAACGCGGCGACCGCCAGGCACAAGGCAAAACAGCGAATCAACAAGGCCCGGTCATAACGGTCGGACAACCAGCCGAGCGGCCACTGCACCAGCAGGCCAGCAAAAATACAGGAGCCCATGAACAGACCCACCTGCTCGGTCGTCAGCCCTTGCTGGGAGGCGTAGAGCGGCGCCAGACCGTAGAACGAACCGACAATCAGCCCCGCGCCCAGCACCGTGCTCAGCGACTGCGGCACCCGCTTGATAAAGAAACGCGGCTCCATCGGCGCAGGATGCAGCGGCGCCGGGTGAATCCGCCGGGTCATCGCCACCGGCACCAGGCACAGGGCAAAGCACAGCGCCACCAGCATCAGCAATTCCAGACCGAGCTGGGGATGCATCACCAGGATCAATTGGCCGAGCACCAGCCCCAGGTAGGACGCAATCATGTAGCCGCTGAACACCACGCCACGCTGCTTGGCGTCTGCCTGCTCATTCAGCCAGCTCTCGATGACCATGTATTGGCACATCATCCCCAGGCCCACGATGATCCGCAGCACAATCCAGGCCGGCAGCCAGTCGATCAGCCCGTGCCCCAGCACCGCCGCACCGACGATCCCGGCACAGGTAGCATACGCACGGATATGCCCGACCCGGGCGATCAGGCGGTGCCCGATCTTGCCGCCCAGCACCAGGCCAAAGTAGTTGGCCGCCATCAACGCACCGACCCACAGGCTGTCCACATGGTCGGCCGCCAGGCGCAAGGCCAGGTAGGTACTGAGCAGGCCGGAGCCGATCAGCATCATCAAGGAGGCAAAATAAAGGGCTCGAAAAGATTTCCAGATCTGGCGCATCGGCGTTCCGAGCGGCTCCTTGCAGTGAGGGACAGGGCTATCGGCATGATAGTCCTGGGTGGCGGGTCCGGACAGGCGGCAAATGCTGTTTCCGGGGATTATTTTGCCTAACCGTCAGACGCTGCCCGACGGCTTGCAAGGTACACAGATTGCGATAAATACATCGCGCACCTGCTGTGAACCCTGAACACCGGCAAGGTTCGACTCATCTTGGAAAGCGCGCACAAAAAAGCCCCGCCAGAAGAATCTGTGCGGGGCTTTGGATCTGGTGTCCCAGGGCCGGTTCGAACGGCCAACCTTCCCCTTAGGAGGGGGTAGTTACAACGATTCTCATCGTTTCAAGGAATCACCGAAAATCACGCCACACCCAATAATTACGGCGCTTTAAGGCCTTCTATTGTATTCCTTCGTTTCACTGGATAGCATGACTTTTCATGCGATACGGGGAACGAACGGGGAAAACGGGGAAGGATATGGCCAAACGAACACGCCTCACTGAAATGGAAGCGCATGCCGTAAAAACTCGCCAATCTGAGCCGGTGGGGTCAAGGGGGAAAGGAACTCTGCTACTAGAACGCAAAGCGTCAGGGGTAATCCTCGCCTATTACCGGGAGCGCACGCAGAGCAGTGACAAGCGCTTGCAAGTCGGCATTTTGTCGAAAAAGCCAAAGCTTGGTACTGATGAGCGAACGCTCGATGACATTCGCGCTGAAGTCCTGAGGATATCTTCTGAGGCGTCCAGCGCCGGAAGTCTCGCCAAATACCTGGAACTAAAAAACGAAGATAAAGCCCAGGCCGCTGCAGATCGCGCCAAGCAAAAAATATTGGCCGAGGCCGAGGCTAAGCGGGGGACGTTTGGCGACCTGCTGGAAAATTATCTGAGCTATATGGACCAAAAGGGCAAGGCGAGCGCGAGCAAAGTGCGGTCACTGTTCCGCGTAAACGTCCTGGAGCTGCGCCCAGACCTAGCACAGCGATACGCCAACGAGATACAGCCCGCAGATATAACTGACCTTCTCGACGACGTGCTGGAGCGCAAGCCCAAACCACGCGGCATAGGACACAAGGCACAGCCCCCAGCATCCAACATGCGCAGCACTGCTGATGAATTACGGCGGTATATCAGAACAGCATTCAATCACGCCGCTGCATCACACTTGGCTACAGGCCAGCGAGGGAAAGAAGGCAGCAAACAGTTTGCTGTCAGTTCCAATCCAGCAGCACTGATACCACCAATTGAGGATGCAAAGGGAGGAAATACCGAATCACTCGCCCCTGTCGAGCTCGCTGAGTTACTCCGCTATCTGGACGCGCTTCCAGAGAGAAAAAAGGCCATCGCAAAAGCGCTTGTCTATCTGGGAGGACAGCGCATAAAACAACTACTGGCCGCAAACTGGAATGACATCACTGACGACTCAATAACCCTGTTAGATGCAAAGGGCAAAAAAGCCGAGGCTTGGGAGCATCTTCTGCCAATTACCCCCCGCATCAGCGAAATCATCTCCCCCCTTCTTGCTGATCGCATCGGACCTGGCCCGTTTGCGCTAGCTCGAGATATGAACGCGCACCGCGACACGGTATCGCGCATCTTCAGCGACGCGAGCAAGGCATTGGTAGCTGCGGGCAAGACTGCGCCCTTCAGCTGGCAACGAGTACGGGCGACGTGCGAAACGTTACTAGCGGCAAATGGCATATCAACTGAAGTTCGTGCGTGGCTGCTGTCACATGGGCGTACAGGGGTCCAGGCAAAATACTACGACCGCAATACTTATTTGCCTGAAAAGACCGCAGCACTGCTTATGTGGGGCGAGTATCTGGATGGCCTTGTTTCTGGTGAATCCAAAGCCGAAACCAATGTCATTGTTTTGGCAAAACGACGAAAACTCACCCGCACTTAAACTAGCACCAATACAGTTCAAAGCTTTTTCACCCGTACACATTATGTGCAGTGATGTAGGATGATTTAGAGTTATTTCCCGTTAAAAATCAGTAAGTTGTGCAGTTTTTATTGAGTGATAAGCTCTGAAACGAAAGAGGCCAGCACGTTGGCTGGCCTCTTGAATGATGGGGACCCTAGGAATCTCACCTCCTAGCCCCGAACTGATTCGCCGAGGCAATTCAGTGCGTTGGTCACGCCTGATAATCGTAGCTCACAAGCAATAGCTGCGCAACGCCTCGGCTCGTAGAGAGCCAATCGCATGCAAACTCATAATTCCGAACGCCTGCTCCCTCCAAAAACTGTTTGCTCCCTGGTCGGCATAAGCCGCATTACTCTGTGGCGCTGGTGTCGTGATGGTGTATTTCCGGCTGGTCGGCAAATAGGTCCCCGCCGTACTGCCTGGCTGGAGTCTGAAGTTAACAGCTGGATCAACAGCCGCCCCCTAATCGGGGAGGTCTAATCATGTCTAAACGCATAGGCCAGCACCTTGCTGGCAGGAATCGTGCAGCTCGAAATCCATATAAAACTGTCAGATTCCAACGCATTTATAAGGTGCTAGCGGACATGGTCATTGCGCCACGTCAAACCCGCTACCCGGCACAACCACGCCTTGACGCCCTACGCATCCAGCACACCTGGTGGGCTATCGAAGCCATTCTATTGGCAACGCCCAACGACAATTATATTCAGGGCATCATCGCAGACCTGGCACGGATGGCGCCTAAAGATCAGCCTTGGCCTATTAGTCGTCTGGACGCAGAACGCATTTGGCTGGACGTGCTCCATTCCTTGCGCCAGCGAGGCTGAAGCATGAAGCAATCCAAGTTCGCAGCGTGGGTGGTCGAGCGCTACCCATCGCCGCTCGATACCCTTTCCAGATACATCGAAGATGCCCAGGCGGCGGCAGCCTGCGTTGGCGCCTTGCTGGATGCCATGCCCGACCTGGACGGCAAGTGGCACAAACTGCCCGAGCTGGACGGCAAGAACAATAAAACTCGATCCTACCGGGGCGAGTGGGTCACCGACAACGACGGCACCGTTTGGCCCTCGATCACCTTCACCGCTATCGGTCGGAGCTCTGTCTATTGGAAACCCCGCGACCAGGCTTTTCAGGACTGGAAGGCTTCGGCCAATGAAGATGCGTCAGGCGCCGCAAATGAGGCGCGCCGTGAAGAGTACCGCCGCCGAGCTGCCGAACTGCAAGCCGAAGCCCATACCAAACGCGCAGCCAACGATGAACAGCGTCAGGCTGGCCGCCAGGCTGCCGCAGAAGCCGCCGCCATGGTGTGGGCTTCTGCCTCGCCGTGCGTCGGACATGCCTACCTGACCGTCAAACGGGTTCAGGCGCATGGATTGCGCGTGGTGACCATCAGCCAGCGCGCCCGCCTTTGGAACGATGAAAAAGCCAAGTGGCAGACTGTGACAGTGGCGCGCCGTGGTGAAATTCTGGTGCCCATGGTAGCCGTGGACGGCTCACTTTTTAACGTGCAGCGCATCAGTGATGACGGCGAGAAACGGTTTTTAATGGGAGGCCGTAAACAGGGCACCTTCCACCGCATCGAGGGTACTGGTCTAGCCTGGCTAGCCGAAGGCTACGCCACCGCCGCGACGATCCATGCCGCCACCGGTGCCGCTGTCTTGATCGCCTTCGACGCTGGCAACATGGCTACCGTAGCTGCCGAGCTACCGGGCCGTTTAAACGCAGTCGCCGCCGACAATGACGCAAAGGGCGCAGGGCAGAAAGGCGCCGAAGCTACCGGCCTGCCATCCGTTATGCCGCCGACTGTGGGCGACGACTGGAACGACCACGCTGCACGCTTCGGCTTAGCTTCGGTGACAGAGCTGCTGGCGTGTGCCCTTTCACCTGTGCGTGAAGAGCCAGCCGAGGACCACCCTCCTCGTCTCTCTCTGCCCATATTCACTGACTTAGCAAACCTCCCGCGTATCGAGCTGTTGGGCCGTGAACAGGTCTGGTTCAACAAGCTGGCAAAAGAGGCTGACCCACTGCAGGCCGCTGCCTTGGCGTGGGCTATCTGCCGCAAGCGCGCCGTGACGATCCCGACGCAGATGACTCTGGGCGAGTTGCTGGAGCGTATCGAGCACGCCGCAGCCGACCGTTTGCACCCTGAAACCGTTGCCACCATGGGCCGCGCTTTGACCCATTGGAACAATCAGCGCCACAAGCGCGCCCTGTCGCATGTGACCGTATCGCCGGAAATCCTGCGTCGGCACCGGCACGAAGTCCGCACCGAACTGCCAGAACTGGGCGCCGACGACTACCAGGGCGTTGTCCTGCTGTGGGCACCGATGGCGAGCGGCAAGACCCAGCGCGTCGGCAAACCATTTGCAGCATGGGCGCGCCAACATGGCCGCTTCATCGCCACTTGCCACCGCCGCAGCCTGGTCGCTGAAATGGCCGAGCGCCTGAGCTGTGACCACTACGGCGACGTGACCCAGGAAACCGCGTGGTCAGTTCGAGCCCTGGCCACCTGCCTGCCGAGCATCACCAAGGGCGCCCATGCGCAAATTATCAGGGAATGCGCCTACCTGTTCGTGGATGAAATCGCCCAGGTTCTGCGCTTCCTCGAATCCGACAAAACCTGTCGTACTGAAGAAGGTACCAACGCCGAGGTCTACCAGTACCTGCGCGACCTGGTGAGCCGTGCCCGTTGCGTGATCGGCGCCGATGCTGGCATGGATGACCGTGTTGTGCAGTTCTTGGAGTCCTGCAGACCTGGAGAGCAATTCCGCATTATTGAGGTTCGTCCACGCAACGAAGGCCTGAGCGCTGGCACTGGCTACGGCGCCGACGCTGTTGCCGCAGCCTATGGCGAAATGTGCGCCCGTGTGACTGATGGTCAGCGCATATGGGTGAGCTGTGAGTCTGAAAAGCGCGTTGCTGAAGTTGCCAGGCTGCTGGAATCGACCGGCGCCCGTGTTCTGGCCGTTACTGCGAGCAATCGCGGCAACAGCAAGCAGTCAGCCTTCTGGCAGAACCCTGAAGCCGTTTCGCGCACCTACGACGCGGTCGTGCATTCGCCCGTTATTTCTTCAGGCCTGAGCATCGAACACAAGGCAGCTGGCGCCTGGTTCCATCATGGCTTTTTCATCGGTGGCGGTCACGCAATCACACCTGCCGACGCCGCGCAGATGATGCGTCGCGTGCGCTACCTAAGAAGCTGGTCCGTCGCCCTGGTGGCAAACACCATGCGCGGCCTGGACGATCCCGAAGCCATGCTGCAGGGCATGGAAGCCGCTGCCGCTGCTGAAGGCACAGCCGCCGCTGCGACTAAATTTGACGGGTTCGTGGCTGACATTCGGGCGGATAACTCCAATGCCCGCGCCGACTTCGCTGCTGGCCTGATCTGGGTACTGCAGCGCGCTGGCTTTTCCCTAAAGCGCCTGCAAATGCAAGCTGACGCACCGGACGCCAATGAACTGAAGGCACTGCGCACTGAGCTGGCAGACGAACGCCGCGCCGCAATTCTGGGTGCCAGCGACCTGAACGACGACGAAGCACGACGCCTGCGCAGCGCTGAGCATCGCACGCAAGAGCAATCGGATGCCTTGACCAAGCACGCCATACGTCACGCGCTGGGCATCACCGACGTTTCCGACGATGCCTTGGACATTTGGGACGATGGCAGAGGCCCACGGCGCCTGGATCGCTTTAGCGCTGCCGTATTTGGCCTGGCTGAGCATAACGATGATGCCAAGCACATGACCCAGCGTCGCTTCACTCGCGCCCGCGTGACCGCATACCGTGACTTTTTTGATGACGTGGAGATTCGGCCAGGCCTTAGGGTTGATGACGACACTGCAGACCAATTGATTCATCGAGCCATAGACCGCAGACACCTGCTGGCCTGGTTGGGCATCGTTCCTTCGCGCTTCGGATCATCCACTGGCAACAACAAGGATGGCGAGCAGAAACCCTTCCCAATGCCGAAGGCGCCGCAGAAGGACGTTGGTGAGATATTTCGCGCTATGGGCCTGGAGCTGAAACGCCGTCGCAATGAGTGGGCTGGAACTAAGTGTTACGAACTACAAGAGGCTGCTTTTCAGGTAACGGCAGGCTGGGCCGAGCGTCGAAACAGTGCCAGATGCGGTGTTATTACTTACGGGAAAACAGGGCAAGTGGCACTGTTCAGTCGCGGCGAGGATGACGCTCATTGGCTCGCCATCCGTAATCAGCTGATCGCTGAAATAGACCAAATGACAACGCATCGGGCCGAGGCGCTAATTCTTGCCCACCTGAATAGCCGAGGCCCCACTGCGGGTGCTAGGTCCACTGCCCTATGGTTCAAGCTGGTGTTCGTCGAGCGGTGCGCGGCGTGACGAGAGGACCGGCCAACGACCTGGAAAAATCCGGGTCCTCTCTCGGGCGGCAGGCCCTGTGGGTCCATAGGAGTCGCGACAATCCATATCTGGGTGCATTTTCAAAACCGGTTTAACAACTATATCTGAACATGAATGAATCTAATGCAGGCATTGAAAACACAGGGCGTTCCAACCGTACAGCCAGCAACACGATGAAGTAGTTTCATATAAGTGGAAAAAGCCCAAGAGGAGCAGGCGCTCGGTAAAGGTCAGAATCTAGGCCGACACTTCATCAAAAAACCGAGCGACCAAATGAACGAACTTCTCAAACTATTTGAAGACGCCAAACGCCAACTAGGCGCAAGCGTCACCTATGACCATGCAGGCGACGTGCGCCACGTAATGCCCAGGGTTCCGGCCAGTGTCAGCACACTAAACCTCCGCGAACTGAGCCTGCCACCGTTCCTCGCAAGCCAAGGGTTGAACCAGGTTCGCGTACCGGTCGGCACCGAGGCAGGCAAGAAAACCACTTTCAGCAGCGTCCTCCTGGAATCGAGCCGCGTAGCTCAGGCCGGTGCCCGTATCATCCTGGTGAACGAAGCCGATGATGCAATCAGCGTGCCTGGTGGTGGCATCGCCCTACAGCGCCGCAACGCGGGTTACACCGTGATCGAAGCGGCCGATTTTGCTGTTGTTGATGACGGTGATGATCTGGTGAATAGCGCCCTGCCGGTTCACCGCGACCTGATTGACCTGGAAACCATTCCCGCTCTGGGGTTTCGTGTGGCGCTGAGCCGCGCAGAACAGAAGGCATACGAAAGCGGCCAACTGGCTGATAGCGCCCTGGTCAGCATCGCTCTGGGCATTGCCCGCGCCGCCGACGCCACCCTGCTTTCGGCTATTGTCGCTGGCACCCCTGCAACCTTCAGCCTCGGCGCTGCCGCCGCACTTGGCGTCGAGTTTGCCGAGCTTCGCGCCCTGGTTGGCACTGCTGGCGCTGGCACAGCCGTTGGCCAAGACGGCACCTTGCGCGCCGCTGGCGTACTGGCTGAGCTGACGCCAACTGTCGCTGAAACCATCGTTGGCACGTTCAACCGCGCTGCTGTGGCCGTCCATGAGGACATCCGTCTGGTCGCAGAGCGCACCAATAAGCAGGGCGAATTGATCCTGACTTGCTGGGTGAACATGCAAGCCTTGCTGCCAATGCCTGGCGCGTTCTTCAAGGTCAGCGCGTAAATGCGCGCCAAGTGGAAGGAAGGCGAGGTGGCGGAAGCCACTGCCCTACCTGCTGAAGTTCTGACAGCCCTAGACGGCGCGAATGTTTACGTTCGCCAGCCTGGCGAGGACGGTGATCCGCGTGTTGTGGTTCAACCGGCTGGCATGAAAGGTTGGGTGCATGGTGACGAGGATAGCGAACGCCTGTCACGGATGTTCCCTGAACTGACTGAAACACAACTGCAGCGCGCCACCCGCTACCTGTCCAGCAAGGTGAGAAATCATTTGCGGATGACTGGGAACAACAGCGCGAAGTTGCAGAAAAACTGGGTTCATTCCTGGTAATTGGTGAAGAAAATGAAAGCACAGATGAAGGCAATGAAACCTGTAAAGCTGACCGTGCTGCTTGATGCGGACCTGGAACGGCGCCTGCACGATGAGCAAGCCAGGATCGCGAAAGAGACAGGCTTTAACGTGTCCATGACTCAAGTTGCATCCCGCGCAATGCGCGCCGGGTTCGACTCGCAACAAGCTTAAAGAATCACTGCTGCCTCAGAAGCGATGGTGAGCAGGAATGGCCCCACCTGCGGACACAACGGGGCCCCTAATTTCCCTACCGATGCGCCAGCAGCGCCGGTTTTTTTGAGTAGACCAGTTATGGAAACCGCACAAACCCTCGAATCGCTTTTCTCTCATCAACTCCAAATCGAGCAAGCAGCCGCTAAATTGCTTGCAGATGCCAGAGCGCTAAAAACGGTCCTAAAACGCCAGCCATTGTGCCCTGAAGTTTCCGAACTCCTGGCAGAGTTACGCCGAGGCGGCGACACAGCGAAGACCCTCGCAACTCGTTTCAGTAGTGCTCTGCTAGAACACGCCGACGCTGAACATTTGTCAGAACAATCGAACCGGCCAAAATGGAAGCCAAGCCGCAGCTGTAGCGCTGGTCAGCGTGCTCGCCGTGACATGCTCAAGAATGGCGGCCTGATTGGCAACATCGACGCGCCAGGTTTTGGCCTGTGAGCGAGAAAGCTGAGCCACAGAGCTGGGACGATTGCGTGTCCCAGCTGCTAGGCCCAAAGCTTCTGCGGGACGACCCGGAGGTGCGCCGCCGCAATGCCCTGGAGCTTGCAGCGGCGGCGCTTCGTGCAGCCGGGAAGCATGATTTAGTTAGTCTGCTCTCAATAATTAAAAGGTGCGAATAAACGCGCCAATCAAATTACAAAGCCATAGATAGTGTGGGTGTGCTACGGCACGAGAAACGACAACCTGTCCGTTCTCCGACAGAACATCCTCATCACGGGCATACAAGAAAATACCGCGAACGTGCATGTCCCCCGCATGATCCACGGCAGAAACAATACATTTCGCTACGACAGCATCGCCCCGGATATGCGGCACTGCGTTAATTTTAAAAGGTTGACCAAAAATGGAACCTGAAATTAACGCCCCCTCCGCCACCTCACTGTCAAAGACAATCACAGATTGCAGAGTCTTAGGCGCCACATCTCGCCAAAGGTCCATAACATCGGCGACCGCCTGCAAAGCTTTATCGTATTGCTTTTGGCGTTGATTGAGATCCCTACTCGCAGCTTCAGAATTTGTGTAAAGAAACTCTTCCATTCCATCATCCTTGCTCAGAGACTTTGAGTCCGCAGTCTGATGTACCCTGCAAATGGTGGCAACCAGCCATGTCACTGCGGTGCGTGAAATCACATGTCGCGACCTAAAAGAACGCACAGGCCTGCAAATATGGGCCTTCAGCTTTCTGGGTCGCGATCAAACCGCTCAATCAATAGTGAGAAATTTACCGAAGGCAGGCTTTGGGGAAAGAAAAATCAGGCTCCCCCTGCAGAGAGGACGCCATCTAGAAACGGGGAATGAACGGGGAAAATACAGGCTTAAAAACTCGCTCACCAAAGGAAAACCGCTCAAGCCCTTGAATTATATGGTGTCCCAGGGCAGGTTCGAACTGCCAACCTTCCCCTTAGGAGGGGGATGCTCTATCCAATTGAGCTACTGGGACAAATGACAGCCACTGCGCCAGGGGCAGTGCGACGGACGGCGTGCATGTTAACGGCCAAGGTGGGTTTTGTCATGTCGTCCGTAGGCTTTTTGAGTGTAGGCCGCCGCCTGCCTGGGTGACTACGGCCTGCCCCTGCAAATCCGGGCACTTGGCGCCATCGTGCAAAATGCACTCCGCCAAAATGCCATCATTGCAAATTGCAAGGAAATAGCCCCTTAAACAACACCTAAGCCACTGATTTTATTGAAATAAAACATTGGCACGGGTTCTGCAATACTTCCCCTACAACAGCCAATTGGCCACACCAGCCACGGAGAACATGATCATGAACAGCGCGCTTCTGTTAGCTCTCAACGCCGTGGCCCTGGCCGCATTGGTGATGTTCCACTTCCAATCGAGCAACAACGAAGACACCGCGCAGCTTCGCCAACCGGTGCCACACCACTTGCAACAGCGCCCGCAACTGGCGGTGATGACCGCCAAGCCACAATCCGACATCCACCTGACACAGGGCACTCAAGCAGCGCCCTCCTCCGAACACTGGGTTTTCTGAGGGCACCCCCATGAGCAAGCCTGCCTGGCTGTTCCTTTGCATGACCTTGGCCACTGCCATTCTGGGACTTAACCTCAACACCCAGGATGAGCAAACCACATCCTTTATTGCCAGCGGTGTGTTTGCGAGCCTGCTCTTGCTGACCCTCATCGTCGGCCGGCGGATCAAATTCGACCCTGTATTGCGCTGAACCGCCCCCTCCCCATCGCCTACCTTATGTCGCCTCGCGCTAGTAAATCGGCAGATTGCCACTAGTCTTAAAATCAAGGGCAAAAGGCCACATTGCTATACGATGTGCGCCCTCCAGCCCTTTTGTGGCCGGGGTGTGGGCGAAAATTGCTGGATGAAGTTTTTCGTCGAAAAGTTTTCCAACCAGTCCGCAAAAAAGCAAATCAGTGCTGGCATTAAGCCTTTAGGCAGTTCAATATTTGTCACAGAATTGACGCCAAGGAACTGGCAAATCTGAGGCATGATGCGGCCTCTTTGCAATTCAGGTTGAACTTTGGTCGTGAGCCTTGTCTTAACTCTCATCGCTTGCGGCCAATTCCAAAAACCGCTCCCCTGAACTAACCGGTTAAATATATGCGCCCATTGAAACAGGCAATTTATTCCAGCCGTACGGCTGACAAGTTCGTCGTACGTCTGCCAGACGGAATGCGGGAACGCATTGCCGAGGTGGCTCGCAATCATCACCGCAGCATGAACTCCGAAATCATCGCGCGCCTGGAGCAAAGCCTTATTCAGGAAGGTGCGTTGGGCGAAGAGTTGAGCATGCGCCTGGACAGCCCCGAGCTGTCACTGCACGAACGCGAACTGCTGCAGCGTTTTCGTCAGCTCTCCCACCGCCAGCAAAATGCTCTCGTCTCGCTCATCGCGCACGACGTCGAGGCGGCCGCAGAAGCCAATTGATAGACAACTGAAAGCCGAAGCCAGCTATGTGCTGGCTTTTTTTTGCTTGAAATTTGAGCAGGGAAGCGCAGCAAAGGGGGCAGAGTTGCCCCCTTGGGTCAGGATCAGAGCAGGAAGATCGTCGCCAGACCCAGGAAGATGAAGAAGCCGCCACTGTCGGTCATGGCGGTAATCATCACGCTGGCACCCATGGCAGGATCGCGCCCAAGGCGCGCCAGGGTCATCGGGATCAACACCCCCATCAGCGCCGCCAGCAGCAGGTTGAGCGTCATGGCGGCCGTCATCACGACGCCAAGCGACCAACTGCCGTAAAGCAAGTAAGCCACCACACCGATCACCCCACCCCACACCAGGCCGTTGATCAAGCCCACCGCCAGCTCCTTGCGCAGCAGTCGCGATGAATTGGCGGTACTCACCTGGTCCAGTGCCATGGCGCGCACGATCATCGTGATCGTCTGGTTGCCCGAGTTGCCGCCGATCCCGGCCACAATCGGCATCAGTGCCGCGAGCGCCACCAGCTTCTCGATCGAGCCTTCGAACAAGCCAATCACCCGCGATGCGATAAAAGCAGTGATCAGGTTGACGGCCAACCAGGCCCAACGGTTTTGCAGCGAGCGCCAGACCGAGGCAAAAATATCTTCCTCTTCACGCAGACCCGCCATGTTGAGGACTTCAGTCTCACTTTCCTCACGAATCAAGTCGACCATTTCATCGATGGTCAAACGGCCAATCAGCTTGCCGTTCTTGTCGACCACCGGGGCCGAGATCAAGTCATAACGCTCGAACGCCTGCGCCGCTTCGTAGGCATCTTCGTCCGGATGAAAACTTACCGTGTCACTGGCCATCAGATCCGCGACTTTCTTGTCCGGGTCATTGACCAGCAAACGCTTGATCGGCAGCACGCCCTTGAGGATGCCTTCGTAATCCACCACGAACAGTTTGTCGGTGTGGCCTGGCAGCTCCTTGAGGCGACGCAGGTAACGCAAGACCACTTCCAGGCTGACGTCTTCGCGGATGGTGACCATCTCGAAGTCCATCAGGGCGCCGACCTGGTCCTCGTCATAGGACAGCGCGGAGCGTACTCGCTCACGCTGCTGGCCATCGAGGGCTTCCATCAGCTCATGCACGACGTCACGCGGCAGCTCAGGGGCCAAGTCAGCGAGTTCGTCGGCATCCATCTCCTTGGCTGCAGCCAGGAGCTCGTGATCGTCCATGTCGGCGATCAGGGTTTCACGCACCGAGTCGGATACTTCGAGAAGGATGTCGCCGTCGCGATCAGCCTTGACCAACTGCCAGAGGGTCAGTCGATCATCGAGGGGCAAGGCTTCGAGAATGTAGGCGACGTCGGCGGAGTGCAGGTCATCGAGCTTGCGTTGCAGCTCGACGAGGTTTTGTCGGTGAACCAGGTTTTCGACGCGGTCGTGGTTCGGACCTTCCTGGCGATGCGTAAGGTCTTCGACCACGCGCTGGCGCTGCAGCAGCTCGATGACTTGAGCCAGGCGATCCTGCAGGCTTTCTTGTGTTTTCTTTACTTCTACTTCGGTCATAGGCGAACTCCACTCCCAGCAGCGGGGCACGCCGGAAGGATCAATCAGTCAATTCATGATTGGTAAAACGGGGTACTGAGTCACTACTGGGTAAGTCCATGGAGGTATTCCACAAGCCCCGGCGGGGCTGACGGGCGCAATCATACACCGCCCGACCGCTTTAAACGTCAAAAAACTGGAAAGAACAAGCGCTTGCGAGCAAAAGCTGAGCAACGGCTGGATCTATGAACTGCGACGACGCAGCCCGAAAGGAAAACACATGACGTAGGAGAAAAGATAAGACCTGGGATAAATCCTACTCAAACCCCAGACGGCAAAAAGCCCGCACTAGGCGGGCTTTTTGTTTGTATGGTGCACTCGACAGGATTCGAACCTGTGACCGCTCGGTTCGTAGCCGAGTACTCTATCCAGCTGAGCTACGAGTGCAGATTGTGTTTTTAGACCAGATCACAACTGGTTGGAGCCAAGTCACCTGCATTGCTGCAACTGACTCTTAAATGGTGCACTCGACAGGATTCGAACCTGTGACCGCTCGGTTCGTAGCCGAGTACTCTATCCAGCTGAGCTACGAGTGCATTTGTTGCCGCGCATTATAGGCCGTTCAATCTCTATGTAAAGCTATTTTTTCGTTTATTTTCAACAACTTACGAAAAAACCAGATTGCAACGTACTAAGCAAATAATGGCGGAGAACGGGGGATTCGAACCCCCGACACCCTTTTGAGGTGTACTCCCTTAGCAGGGGAGCGCCTTCGGCCACTCGGCCAGCTCTCCGCAACACGGGGCGTATATTAACCACGTTCTTCCCCGTTTGCAAACATAAAAAACGATAAAAATTAAAGGCTTGGTTCTTCGTCCTTCTCTTTCTTGATCCGCAGGTAGATTTCCTCGCGGTGGACCGCTACCTCTTTCGGAGCGTTAACCCCAATACGCACTTGATTGCCTTTGACGCCGAGCACGGTCACGGTGATTTCGCCATCACCGATAATCAGGCTTTCTGCGCAACGACGAGTCAGAATCAGCATACCTTTCTCCTCACGCATTTCAGTTCAGGAACAACAGTCTGCAAAAAAAAGGCGTTCGACCTACAACCTGATGGCCATAGCCCTACCCGCCTAAGTATTGTCGAGCCCACGCAAAAGAACATGCGCCCTACAAAAAAAGGAAAGGCGCGGTAAACCGCGCCTTCCTGGCATTACTGCATCACTCGCCCTGTCGGGCCGGAGCGTCCAGCTCGAACGCGGTATGCAGCGCGCGTACAGCCAACTCCAGGTACTTCTCTTCGATCACTACCGAGACCTTGATCTCCGACGTGGAGATCATCTGGATGTTGATGCTCTCCTTGGCCAGGGCCCCAAACATGCGGCTGGCAACGCCGGCATGGGAACGCATGCCCACGCCCACGATCGACACCTTGGCGATCTTGGTATCGCCGACCACTTCACGCGCACCAATCTCGCGGGCAGTGTTCTCCAGGATCTTCAGCGCCGCATCGTACTCGTTGCGGTGCACGGTGAAGGTGAAATCGGTGGTGTTATCGTGGGAAACGTTCTGCACGATCATGTCGACTTCAACATTCGCGTCGCTGATCGGGCCCAGAATCTTGAAAGCCACGCCCGGGGTGTCTGGCACGCCACGGATAGTCAGCTTGGCTTCATCACGGTTGAAAGCGATACCGGAAATGATCGGCTGTTCCATGGATTCCTCTTCATCAATAGTAATGAGGGTGCCCGGACCCTCTTTGAAGCTGTGCAATACGCGCAGCGGAACGTTGTACTTGCCGGCGAACTCCACCGCGCGGATCTGCAACACCTTGGAACCGAGGCTGGCCATTTCCAGCATCTCTTCAAAGGTGATCTTGTCCAGGCGCTGGGCCACGGACACCACACGCGGGTCCGTGGTATAGACGCCGTCCACATCGGTGTAGATCTGGCATTCATCGGCCTTGAGAGCCGCTGCCAGCGCCACGCCGGTGGTGTCCGAACCGCCACGCCCAAGGGTGGTGATGTTGCCGTGCTCGTCCACACCCTGGAAGCCTGCTACAACTACCACACGCCCTGCTTTCAGATCAGTGCGTATTTTCTGATCGTCGATCTGCAGGATGCGCGCCTTGGTATGTGCGCTGTCCGTGAGGATGCGTACCTGGCTGCCAGTGTAGGACACCGCCGGCACACCGCGCTTGTTCAGCGCCATGGCCAGCAAGGCGATGGTCACCTGCTCACCCGTGGACACAATCACATCCAGCTCACGCGGCAGCGGCGGTTGATCACCGCTGATAGCCTTGGCCAGGTCGATCAGGCGATTGGTCTCGCCGCTCATGGCCGACAGCACCACCACCAGGTCGTCGCCGGCATCGCGGAATTTCTTAACCTTGTCGGCCACCTGCTCGATTCGTTCGACGGAGCCGACCGAGGTGCCTCCAAATTTCTGTACGATCAAAGCCATTTCTAAGCCGCCTCAGCCCGTAAAGGGGCGCCCAATAAACCAATCTTCCAGCACCTGCGCGCGCCCATGACTAGACCATGGGCACGCCACCAGTGCCTTAAATACCCGCTTCGACAAACGGCACGGTCAGGGCCAGGGCCGCGTCCAGGGCACCGGCGTCTACACCACCGCCTTGTGCCATGTCTGGACGACCACCGCCCTTCCCGCCCATTGCCGCAGCGGCTTGCTTCATCAAATCACCGGCCTTGAGTTGGCCAGTCAGGTCCTTGGTTACACCGGCAACCAGAACGACCTTATCCTCATGGACACCGCCGAGCAGGATCACTGCGCGGCCGAGCTTGTTCTTCAACTGATCGACCAAGGCCAACAGCGCCTTGCCGTCCTGACCGTCCAGGCGCGTGGCCAGGACTTTCACACCCTTGACGTCCAACGCCGTGGCCGACAGATCGTCGCCCGCCGCGCTGGCTGCCTTGGCTTGCAACTGCTCCAGCTGTTTCTCCAGGGCGCGATTGCGCTCCAGCACGGCGGACAGCTTGTCGATCAGGTTGTCGCGGCTGCCCTTGACCAGGCTGGCCGCTTCCTTGAGTTGTTCTTCGGCGGCATTGAGGTAGGCCAGGGCCGCAGCGCCAGTCACTGCCTCAATACGGCGCACACCGGACGCCACACCGCCTTCGCTGATGATTTTCATCAGGGCAATGTCGCCGGTACGATTGGCGTGGATACCGCCACACAGTTCTACCGAGAAATCGCCGCCCATGCTCAGCACGCGCACGCTGTCGCCGTACTTCTCGCCGAACAGCGCCATGGCGCCCTTGGCCTTGGCGGTCTCGATATCGGTTTCTTCGGTTTGCACCGGGGTGTTCTTGCGGATCTCGGCGTTGACGATGTCTTCCAGCGCCTTGATCTGCTCAGGCTTGATCGCTTCGAAGTGGCTGAAGTCGAAACGCAGGCGCTGGCTATCCACCAACGAGCCTTTCTGCTGGACGTGATCGCCCAGCACCTGGCGCAGTGCGGCGTGCAGCAAGTGCGTGGCCGAGTGATTCAGTGCAGTGGCGTGGCGTACATCGGCATCGACCTGGGTATCGACCGGCGCACCAATCGTCAGGTTGCCCAGCACCATCACACCGTGATGCAGGAACGCACCGCCGGTCTTGGTGGTGTCGCGCACGTCAAAACGGCCGGACGTCGAACTCAGGAAACCACAGTCACCGACCTGGCCACCGGATTCGGCGTAGAACGGGGTCTGGTCCAGGACCACGACGGCCTCTTCGCCTTCGTTCAGCACGTCGACCGACTTGCCGTCTTTATAAATGGCGACGATCTTGGCCGAGCCCACGGTGGCGCTGTAGCCGGTGAACTCGGTCGGTACGTCAACCTTGACCAGGGTGTTGTAGTCCAGGCCAAAGGAGCTGGCGGAACGCGCACGCACACGCTGGGCTTCCATCTCACGCTCAAAACCGGCTTCGTCGATGGTCAGCTCGCGCTCACGGGCGATGTCGGCGGTCAGGTCCATCGGGAAGCCGTAGGTGTCGTACAGCTTGAACACCACGTCACCCGGCACCACGGTGCCCTTGAGGCCAGCCAGATCCTGCTCGAGGATTTTCAGGCCGTGGTCCAGGGTCTTGGAGAACTGCTCTTCTTCGGCCTTGAGCACGCGCTCGATATTGCCTTGCTGCTGCTTGAGTTCCGGGAAGGCTTCGCCCATCTCGGCAACCAGTGCCGCAACGATCTTGTAGAAGAAGCTGCCGGTGGCGCCCAGCTTGTTACCGTGGCGGCAGGCGCGACGGATGATGCGGCGCAGCACATAACCGCGGCCTTCGTTCGACGGCAGCACGCCATCGGCGATCAGGAAGCCGCAGGAACGGATGTGGTCCGACACCACCTTGAGCGAAGACTGGCTTTCATTGGCGCAGCCAATGGCCGCCGCCGAAGCGCTCAGCAGGTTGGTGAACAGGTCGATTTCGTAGTTGGAGTGCACGTGCTGCATCACCGCACTGATCCGCTCCAGGCCCATGCCGGTGTCTACCGACGGCGCTGGCAGCGGATGCAACACGCCATCGGCGGTGCGGTTGAACTGCATGAACACGTTGTTCCAGATCTCGATGTAACGGTCGCCGTCTTCTTCCGGCGAGCCCGGCGGGCCACCCCAGATGTCGGCGCCGTGGTCGTAGAAGATCTCGGTGCAAGGGCCGCACGGGCCGGTATCGCCCATGGTCCAGAAGTTGTCGGAAGCGTACGGCGCGCCTTTGTTGTCGCCGATACGGATCATGCGCTCTTCAGGCACGCCGATGTGTTGGGTCCAGATGTCATACGCTTCGTCGTCCGTGGCATACACGGTGACCCAGAGTTTTTCCTTCGGCAGCTTCAGCACGCCGGTGAGGAAAGTCCAGGCGAAGGTGATCGCATCTTTCTTGAAATAGTCGCCAAAGCTGAAGTTGCCCAGCATTTCGAAGAACGTGTGGTGACGCGCGGTGTAACCGACGTTTTCCAGGTCACTGTTCTTGCCGCCGGCGCGTACGCACTTCTGGCTGCTGGTGGCGCGGGTATAGGCGCGCTTTTCCTGGCCCAGGAAGCAGTCCTTGAACTGGTTCATCCCCGCGTTGGTGAACAGCAGGGTTGGGTCATTGCCTGGGATCAAGGAGCTGGAGGCTACACGGGTGTGGCCTTGCTCTTCGAAGAAGCGAAGGAAGGCTTCACGGATTTCTGCGCTTTTCATTAGGTTCTTCCACGGAGGCTGCGGCCAAAGGCCAGTGCGCAACATCATCAGACGGAGCGACGGCAAAGGGCCGCATTATATCGGCCCTTTGCCGGTGGTACAGCGTGTTTATACGATTGAAACGTTCAATTAGACGGTGTGCAGGCTCATTTGCGCGAAAATTCGACGAATGTCGCCAGCACCTGTTCGATCTGCGCGCGGCTCACATCCAAATGGGTGACCATGCGCAGGCGCGGGGCGGCGCTCAACTTGATCCCACGCTCGGCGGCAAACGCCTTCAACGCCTGGGCCTGCTCGCCAATCTGCACGTAGACCATGTTGGTCTGCACCGGCTCCACCGTGTAGCCGGCCTTGCGCAGTTCATCCCCCAGCCATTGCGCGTTGGCATGGTCGTCGGCCAGGCGCTGCACCTGGTGATCCAGCGCGTACAGCCCCGCCGCCGCCAGCGAACCGGCCTGGCGCATGCCGCCGCCGACCATCTTGCGCAGGCGCCGCGCCTTGGCGATCAACACCGCAGAGCCACACAACACCGAGCCAATCGGCGCGCCCAGGCCTTTGGACAGGCACACCGAGACCGAATCGAAATACCCGGCGATCACCCGCGCATCCACCTCCAGCTTGACCGCCGCGTTGTAGATCCGCGCGCCGTCCAGGTGCAGCGCCAGGCCATGCTCGCGGGTAAACGCGCGCGCCCTGGCCAGGTATTCCAGGGGCAGCACCTTGCCCTGCATGGTGTTTTCCAACGCCAGCAGGCGCGTGCGGGCGAAGTGGAAGTCGTCGGGCTTGATCGCCTCCAGCACCTGGTCCAGGTCCAGGGAGCCGTCCGCCTGCACCTCCAGCGGCTGCGGCTGAATCGAACCGAGCACCGCCGCGCCACCGCCTTCGTATTTGTAGGTGTGGGCTTGCTGGCCGACGATGTATTCCTCGCCGCGCTCACAGTGCGCCATCAACGCCAGCAGGTTGCTCATGGTGCCGGTGGGCACGAACAACGCCGCGTCGAAGCCCAGGCGCTTGGCCATCTCGGCTTCCAGCAGGTTGACGCTGGGGTCTTCGCCATACACGTCGTCGCCGCTGGCGGCGTTGGCCATGGCGTCTCGCATGCCGGGGGTGGGTTGGGTCACGGTGTCGCTGCGCAGGTCGATCACAGACATGAAACAGGCCTCTAACGGATTGGATAAGTCCTTTTGCAGATCATTACTGCGGGCAACGCCACGGAATATCAAGCCCCGGGCATATTCAATCGAATACCAACCAAACAAACCGATATAGCCTATCGATACGGCAGCCGTGCAGTTTTTGAAAAACCATGATAAAAACTCTCCGCCGCCAGGGTTCTGGTGGCAACGTTCTCAGGGCGGGGTGCAATTCCCCACCGGCGGTAATTACACGCAATGTGTATAGCCCGCGAGCGCTTGGCGCCTCGAACTGCTCACGCGGGACGGCGCCAAGGTCAGCAGACCCGGTGTGATCCCGGGGCCGACGGTCATAGTCCGGATGAAGAGAGAACGGGATTGGCACCTAAGGGCCGCTCGTCTTGCGTACCCTTAAATCCCATTCGATTCATATCGCCCTGTTTTTTTCTTAAACAGGAGTCAGAACATGCAACCCACCGCAATCGACAGCAAAAGCAAAAACCATCACGGCGAGCGCGTCGCGTTTATCCAGGCCTGCTGGCACAAGGATATTGTCGACCAATCGCGCAAAGGCTTCCTCGCCGAAATGATCGCCCAGGGCTACCAGGAATCGGACATCGATTTCTTCGAAGTCGGCGGTGCCTTTGAAATGCCCCTGCACGCCAAGCTGCTGGCCAAGACCGGCCGCTACGCCGGTATCGTTGCCGCCGCGCTGGTGGTGGACGGCGGCATCTACCGCCACGAGTTCGTGGCGCAGTCGGTGGTCAGCGGCCTGATGCAGGTGCAGCTGGAAACCGAAGTGCCGGTGTTCTCGGTGTCGCTGACGCCGCATCACTTCCATGCGGGCAGCGAGCACCACACCTTCTTCTACGAGCACTTCGTGCACAAGGGCCAGGAAGCGGCACGCACCTGCGCCGACACCCTGCACAAGGTCCGCGCGATCCGCCGCAGCGAGCCGCGTGCCGTAGCGGTCTAAGCCACACTGCAAAACAAATGTGGGAGCGGGCTTGCCCGCGATAGCGGTGGGTCAGTCACAGCATTGTTGACTGACACTCCGTAATCGCGGGCAAGCCCGCTCCCACACAGGACTGCGTTAAACCTTAAGCACTAGGCCAACCCGGCATCCGTGGTCGGCACAATCAGGATCCCCGCCCGCAAACCATTCTTCACCTTCGGGTTCGGGAAGATGATGCGCGCGCCCTCCTCCTCGATCACCCAACGGGTCTTGGCCACGTCTTCGGCCAGCAGATAGCCCTTCTCCAACTCCGAAAAGTTTTCCACATCCGCTGGCAAGTGCAGCAGGAACGCATCGCTGTGCTTGATCACTTCCCGCGCCACGGCGAACAGTTTCAGGCCGTCGAGGCTGTCGGTTGCAGGTTCGGTGCCTTCGATCATCTGCTTCAAGCGGGTTTCCAGGCGTGACACGTCCACCCCCTGGTTCTGCCCGAACGGCCGCGCCTTGCCCAATTCCAGGGTGAAGGCCTCGGCGTCGAGTTGCTCGTAGGTAAAGGCGGTGAAGGTGATGGAAGTCTTGTTCTGCAACAGCACCGCTTCCATGCCGGCGGCACGCAGGCGCTCCAGTTCGCGACGGGAATGCTGGCGCCCGGCTTTCCACGGGTACAAGGCGAACTGCTCGATCTTCGAACCGCGAATCGCGGTGTGCAGGTCGTAATGCAGGCGCGCTCGGTCGGGCAGGCTGAAAAAACTGCGAGCCAGTTGCTCCAGCTCGGCGGCACGCATGGCCTCCGGGCCGATGTTTTGTTCGTGACGGCCATTGAACAGCCGGTTGACGTCCAGTTCCAGGTAACGCTCACCGCGACGCATGGCTTCGGGGTTGCCGAACAGGAACAGAATACGGTTGCGGGGCTTGATCTCCCCACGGGCAATGCCATGCAACAGGCGGTCGAGCAGTTCGATCGGCGCCGTTTCGTTGCCATGGATGCCGGACGACAGCAGCAGGTCGCTGCCGTCGTCTCGGCCCTGCGGTGGGCGCACTTCCAGCGCGCCCTCGCTGAGCCAGCGCATCTGCACGCCGTCGACAGTCAGTTGAATTTTTTGCGCCGGTTCGCGACCGGCGAGGGTCAGTTCAAGCAGTTTGCCGAGGGCGAGCATAAGCAGCTTCTCTTAGTGGTTGCAGCCTGGACCGTGGACGTGATCGTCGTCGTCACCTTCAACGTCAGCCGGTTCCATTTCCAGTTGCAGGCTCATCAGGTTGGTGGCCAATGGGCGCATCAGCAGGTTGGCGTATTCAGCATCGCCTTCTTCCACGTCCACGCCGATCAGCAGTTGGCCACGGCCGTCGTGCTGGATCCAGATTTCCTTGCCCTGCCACACCACGGCGACGCGGGTGCAGGAGGTTTCCAGCTGGGTGCCGTCGGTGTCTTCAAGAATCAGTTTCAGGGTGTCGGTGGTCATATATATAACTCTCAGCCGTGCGGCGTTAATTGATCTGGAAAGGATAAACCGCGCCCAGTTTAAGGATTTGCGTCAGTTCATCCAGTGCCGTCCGGCATTCAAGCAACAACTGCGGGTCAGCCAGGTCGCTTTCGCGCAAGCTGTCGCGGTAGTGCTTGCCTACCCACTGGGTCAGTGTTTCGTACAACGGCGCGGTCATGATAACCCCTGGATTCACCGCCGCCAGTTCCGTTTCGTTCAACGCCACGCGCAAACGCAGGCACGCCGGGCCACCGCCGTTCTGCATGCTTTGCTTGAGGTCGAAGACTTTGACTTCACGGATCAGCCCGCCCGACGCAGTCAGGCCTTGCAGGTACTGCCACACGCGTTCGTTGGCGCGGCATTCTTCCGGCACGATCAGCAGCATCGAGCCGTCGGCGCGAGTCAGCAACTGGCTGTTGAACAGGTAGGAACGCACCGCGTCCTCGACACTGACCAGGGCACGGGGCACGCAGACGGACTGGAAGTTGCCGCCCAGTTTGCCCAACTTGGCTTGCAGCTCAGCGAGCATCTGTTCGGTATTGAGGAACGCATCCTCGTGATAGAACAGCACTTCGCCATTGCCCACCGCGATCACGTCGTTGTGGAACACACCGGCATCGATCACCGCCGGGTTCTGCTGGGCGTAGACCACGCCGTGGTCCTTCAGGCCGTGCAAGCGCGCAACCGCCTGGGACGCTTCAAGCGTCTGGCGCGCCGGGTACTTTTGCGGCGCCGGGAAGCGGCTGTCGAACGCACTGCGGCCGAACACAAAAAACTCCACGCCCGCGTCACCGTACTCACGGCAGAAACGCGTGTGGTTGGCCGCGCCTTCATCACCGAACTGCGCCACCGCCGGCAACGCGGCGTGGTGGGCGAAGTGCTTGGCGTCGGCAAACATCGCCCCCAGCACGCGGCTGGTGGTCGGGTGTTCGATGCTGCGGTGGTATTTGCAGTTCAGGTTGGCGGCGGTGAAGTGCACGCGGCCGTCGGCGGTGTCGGCGCTTGGGCTGACCGTGGCGGCGTTGGCCACCCACATGCTCGATGCCGAGCAGCTGGCGACCAGCAATGGCATGGCGTCCTTGGCGGCTTGCTGGATCACCTGGGCGTCGCTGCCGCTGAAGCCGAGGCTGCGCAAGGCGGCGACGTCGGGACGTTCCTGTGGTGCGAGCACGCCCTGGGCAAAGCCCATGTCCATCAGGGCCTTCATTTTTTGCAGGCCCTGCAACGCCGCTTCCTTGGGGTTGGAATGCTGCTGGCTGTTGCTCTGGGACGCGACGTTGCCAAAGGACAAACCGCCGTAGTTATGGGTCGGCCCCACTAGACCGTCAAAATTGACTTCATAGGATTTCATCGGCGAGGCTCCACGAACATCTGTTTTTATAGGCATTAATTGCAGGTCTATATCTGTAAACCCGATCAACTGTGGGAGCTGGCTTGCCTGCGATGGCATCACCTCGGTGTACCTGAAAGACCGAGTCGCCTGTATCGCAGGCAAGCCAGCTCCCACACAAGCCTGCTTCCACCTTTAGTTCAGCGTAATACCTGGGGTCAGCGTGGCTGGCACCACCAGGCTCGGGGTCTCCAACGACGCCACCGGATACGCACAATAATCCGCCGCGTAATACGCACTGGCACGATGATTCCCCGAGGCCCCGACCCCACCAAACGGCGCAGTACTCGCGGCGCCCGTCAGCTGTTTGTTCCAGTTGACGATCCCCGCGCGGCTTTCCAGCCAGAACTGCTGGTAACGCGCTTCGGAGTCCGACAACAAGCCAGCGGCCAGGCCGTACTGGGTGTTGTTGGCCTCGGCAATCGCGCCTGCAAAATCAGCGTAGCGAATCACTTGCAACAGCGGGCCGAACAGTTCTTCGTCTTCGCGCTCGGTCACGCCGGTCACATCGATAATGCCGGGCGTCAGCAGCGCGGCCTGATCCTGCGGCTGGGTCATTTCCAGCAGCGCCACGGCGCCGTTGGCGAGCATCAATTCCTGGGCCTCCATCAACGCTTTGGCAGCCGCCAGGGAAATCACCGAGCCCATGAACGGCGCCGGTTGCTGGTCGAATGCGCCCACTTCGATAGTCGCGCTGACTGCCACCAGGCGCGCCAACAACGCATCGCCCCACGCGCCTTCCGGCACCAGCAGGCGACGGGCACAGGTGCAACGCTGGCCGGCGGAGATAAACGCCGACTGGATAATGGTGTAGACCGCCGCATCCACGTCGGCCACTTCATCCACCACCAGCGGGTTGTTGCCGCCCATTTCCAGGGCGAGGATCTTGTCCGGGCGCCCGGAGAATTGCTGGTGCAGATGATTGCCGGTGCGGCTGGAACCGGTGAAGAACAACCCGTCGATCCCAGGATTCGCCGCCAACGCGATGCCGGTTTCCCGCGCGCCTTGCAGCAGGTTCAACACGCCCGCCGGCAAACCGGCTTCGATCCAGCATTGCACGGTCAGCTCGGCGACTTTCGGCGTCAGCTCGCTCGGCTTGAACAGCACGGTATTGCCCGCCAGCAGCGCCGGGACGATATGCCCGTTGGGCAAATGGCCGGGGAAGTTGTACGGGCCAAACACCGCCACCACGCCGTGGGGCTTGTGGCGCAGCACGGCGGTGGCGTCGCCCAGGGGGCCGCTCTTCTCGCCGGTACGCTCGCGGTAGCTTTGCACCGAGATGGCGATCTTGTTGGCCATGCTGGTGACTTCGGTGGCCGACTCCCACAGCGGCTTGCCGGTTTCCTCACCGATGCAGCGAGCGATTTCATCGGCGCGTTGTTTCAGGGTGGCGGCGAAGGTTTCCAACACACCGATGCGCTCTTCCAGCGAACGCTTGGCCCAGGCCGGGAACGCCTGGCGTGCAGCCTGCACGGCGGACTCAACCTGCTCGGCGGTGGCGCCATTGCCGGCCCACAGCACGTGCTGGGTCACCGGGTTGCGCGATTCAAACAGCTCACCCTGGCCCGCCAGCCAGCTACCTGCGATATACAGCGAATTCATTATTTCGACTCCCGAGCAGCAGACAACGGAACAGCACGCACTTGATCACCCACCACCAGTTGCAGGCGCTTGGCGGTCAGCGGATCGACCACCAGCGTGCCTGCCGCCAGACGGGCTGGAGCGGCCGTGATGCGGCACTCCTCGCGCTTGCGGTTATGGATCAGGAACGGCGTGGCATCGTCCCCCGGCGTGCCGATGGCCAGCACCAGCGATTGGCTGTCGCGCACCGCACGGATCTTGCTGGTTTCACACTCCACCGCCGGGCCCGCGTCAAAGATATCGACGTAGCCCTGGTAGCTGAAACCTTCGCTCTTGAGCATGCTCAGCGCCGGTTCGGTGTCCGGGTGGACCTTGCCGATCACGTTGCGCGCATCCTCGGACAGGAAGCAGCTGTACAGCGGGAACTTCGGCATCAGCTCGGCGATAAACGCCTTGTTGCCCACGCCGGTGAGGTAATCCGCCTGGCTGAATTCCATCTTGAAGAAGTGCCGGCCCAGGCTTTCCCAGAACGGCGAACGCCCGGCGTCGTTGGACACCCCGCGCATCTCGGCGATGATCTTGTTGCCGAACAACTGCGGGAACTCGGCGATAAACAACATGCGCGCCTTGGCCAGCATGCGGCCGTTGAGGCCGGTGCGGTAATCGGCGTGCAGGAACAACGAGCACAGCTCGGAGTTGCCGGTGAGGTCGTTGGCCAAAAACAGCGTAGGGATTTCGCGGTAGATATTCAGTTCCTGGGAGGCGCTGACTGTCAGGCCGACCCGGAAGTTGTACCAAGGCTCGCGCAGGCCGACGGCGCCCGCAATGGCGGAAATGCCCACCACACGGCCTTCGTCGTTTTCCAGCACGAACAGGTAGTCTGCATCGCCGCGCCCGGCTTCGCCGCGAAAGGTTTTCTCGGCCCAGCCAACCCGGTGAGTCAGGCGCTCTTCGTTGGCCGGCAAGGTGGTGAGGCCGGTGCCGGTGCTGCGCGCCAGGTCAATCAGGGCCGGTAAATCGCTGCTGCGTACGGGACGAACGATCATGCTATCTCCTCAGACGGGCCGCCCGCTAAAGGCCACCCGCGAAACTCTGTGTTAAACCGCAACCAAACGCACGCTGGCGCCTTCGCCGACACCCAGCGCTTCCGCTGCGGCCAGATCCAGGGTCACCGGTTTGCCGGGCGCGTAGTCCAGTTCCAGCAGCACCGCGCGGTAATCCTGCAACGACGCATTGCTCACCAGGTACTGGCGGCCGACACCCTTGACCATCTCGCCGATCTTCACCGGCACCACGCGGCTCTGGGCAATCGAGCGAATGCCCGAGACCCGTGCATGCAGCGTCGGGCCACCGTCGAAGATGTCGATGTAATGGTCGGTCTCGAAGCCTTCGCGCATCAGGATGTCGAAGGTGATCTGCGCACGCGGGTGCACCTGGCCCATCGCCTCTTGGGCTTCGTCGGGCAGCAGTGGCACGTAGATCGGGTAGTGCGGCATCAGTTCGGCGAGGAAGGTACGGCTTTTCAGCCCGCACAGGCGCTCGGCCGCGGCGTAGTTGAGGTCGAAGAAGTTGCGGCCGATGGCGTCCCAGAACGGCGAGTCACCGTTCTCGTCGCTGTAGCCGACGATCTCGGTCACCACCGAGTCGGCAAAGCGCTCGGGGTGGCTGGCGACGAACAGCAGGCGGCCACGGGAATTGAGTTCCGACCACGGCGAACCGACCAGCTCGGGCACCACATAGAAGCTGGTGAGCAGGCTGTTGCCGGTGAGGTCGTGGCACTGGGAAAGCACGTGGATCTTGTTGTGGATCTTCAGCTCGCGGGAGGCGTGCACGAAGGTCTCGTTACGAAAACTGTAGAAGGGTTCCGAATAGCCGGCCGACGCGACAATGGCCGAGCAACCGGCGAGCTTGCCGGTCTCGGTGTCTTCGAGCACGAAGAAATAGCTTTCTTCACCGTTGAAACTCACCTCGGCCGCGAAGGACGCTTCGCTGGCGGCGATCTTGTCGCTGAGGCGTTCGACATCATCCGGCAAGGAGGTGACACCAATCGGGCTGTCCGCAGCCAGACGCTGTACCTCGCCCAGATCAGCCATTTGCGCGGGGCGCATCACCAGCATGGTGTCACTCCTTAACTCGAAAAACTCATAGAGGGAAAAATGCCGGACACGGAATTTGGATTCACATAAATCCAATGTGGGAGCGGGCTTGCCCGCGATAGCAGTCTGTCAGTTGATGA
>NZ_ANNV01000154.1 GCF_000346755.1 Pseudomonas sp. CBZ-4
GATGTACCGAGGTGTCTGCATCGCAGGCAAGCCAGCTCCCACAGGTGCCGGTTCCCACAGTTGAAGAGTGAACACCAGGAAAAATACCGGTCGGCTCTAAGGCCGCCGCGCTCTTGCTTTTGATCTGGGGTCGCCCCGTCAAACACGCTGGCCGAACGCAGGCTTGAATCCGTGGGCAACCCGGCAGGACGCCGGGTTAGCCGCACTGGGCCATGGATGGCCCATTGCGGCGGCCCACGGATTCAAGCCTGCGTTCGGGCACACCGAGCCTAGGCGAGGTGCCGAGTGGTGGGGCAAGGCCTTTTGCTTACTTTTGGGCCTTTCCAAAAGTGAGCCGCTGTAAGAGCGGAACCATAAGTAGCCGTTACCTAAATAACGGATATGTACCCAACCCTACTCAATCCCAACTTGATTCCGCCCATTATGCTTGGCGGTGTAAAGCCCCTTATCCGCCGCCAATATCAGCTGCCGACAATCCGTCCCCTGCTGCGGCGTCACCGTAGACAAACCGATACTGATCGTCAGGCTAGCCCCCTCAGCCGGCGCAATATGCGGAATCTTCAACGCCGCCACCGCCATGCGCAGCTTCTCCGCCACCAACCGCGCCCCACCCGGCGAAGTATTCGGCAACACCAGCGCAAACTCCTCACCGCCATAACGCGCCGGCAAATCCGAAGGCCGGCTGCTGGCATCACGGATAGTCGCCGCCACTTTGCGCAGAGCTTCATCCCCTTCAACATGACCAAAGCTATCGTTGTAGGTCTTGAAGAAATCCACATCAATCATCAACAACGACAACTGCGTCTGATCACGCATAGCCCGGCGCCATTCCAGCTCCAGGTATTCGTCGAAGTGCCGTCGATTGGACAGCCCGGTCAGCCCATCGGAGTTCATCAGCCGTTGCAGCACCAGATTGGTGTCGAGCAGTTGCTGCTGGCTGACCCGCAGCGCGCGATACGCCGCATCCCGCTGCAACAGGGTCATATAGGAGCGCGAGTGATAGCGGATACGCGCCACCAGCTCGATATTGTCCGGCAGCTTGACCAGGTAATCGTTGGCCCCCGCAGAGAACGCCGCGCTCTTGATCAGCGGGTCCTCCTTGGTGGAAAGCACGATGATCGGGATATTCGCCGTAGCCGGGTGGTTGCGGTACTCACGCACCAGGGTCAGGCCGTCAAGGCCGGGCATCACCAGGTCTTGCAGGATCACCGTCGGCTTGATACGGATCGCCTGGGCAATCGCCTGGTGCGGGTCGGCGCAGAAATGGAAGTCGATGTTTTCTTCATGGGACAAGCCACGCCGTACGGCTTCACCGATCATGGCCTGGTCATCGACCAGCAACACCATGGCGGCGTTTTCGTCGGTCTTGATGTCGTCGATCTGTAAATCATTCATGTGCAGTCACCTGAATTACTACCTGCAAGCCAGCACCGCCGGGGGTCTTGATCATTTTGCAAAGACCTCCAGCAATCGGGGCGCAATTCTATCCAATGGGCGAATTTCAACAGCGGCATCTATCGCCGCCGCCGCTTTGGGCATGCCATACACCGCGCAGCTCTGCTGATCCTGGGCGATGGTCAAATATCCTTGTTCACGCATGAGCTTGAGCCCCTGGGCGCCGTCGCGCCCCATGCCGGTCAGCAATACGCCGACCGCGTCGCCGTTCCAGTGGCTGGCGACGCTCTCGAAAAACACGTCGATGGACGGCCGGTAAATCTCGTTCACCGGCTCGGCGGTGTAGGCCAGGGTGCCATTTTTCAGGAGCCGGATATGGTGGTTGGTGCCGGCCAGCAACACCACGCCACTTTGCGGCGGCTCGCCTTCGCGGGCCAGGCGTACCGGCAGGCCGGAGGCGCTGCTCAGCCATTCGGCCATGCCGGCGGCAAACACCTGATCCACATGCTGCACCAGTACGATGGCCGCGGAAAAGTCCCGGGGCAAGCCCTTGAGCAGGATTTCCAGGGCGGCCGGGCCGCCCGCCGACGAACCGATCGCCACCAGGCTCTCGCGTTTGCCGGTCGCCCGTTGCGGCGTTGTTTCCGCCCGCACGCGGCTGCCGCGCTGGCCGATCAGCCAGCCAATATTGAGGATCTTGCGCAGCAACGGCGCCGCCGCGTCCTTCGGGTTGCCCACGCCAAGCGCCGGCGTGTCCACCACATCCAGGGCGCCGTGACCCATGGCTTCGAAGACACGGCTGACGTTAGCCTGACGGTCGACCGTGACAATCACGATAGCGCATGGCGTCTCGGCCATGATCTGGCGAGTCGCCTCCACGCCGTCCATCACCGGCATGATCAGGTCCATCAGGATCAGGTCCGGGGTCACTTCAGCGCAACGCTGCACCGCTTCCAACCCATTGCTCGCCACCCACACAACCTGATGCGCAGGCTCGAAACTCAAGGCACGGCGCAGGGCTTCGACGGCCAGGGGCATGTCATTGACGATCGCAATCCTCATCCCCGTGCCCCTCCGATCAGCTCCATCACCGCGTCGAGCAAGGCGTCGTCGTGGAAACTGGCCTTGGCTAAATAATAGTCGGCGCCGGCGTCGAGGCCACGACGGCGGTCTTCTTCGCGATCCTTGTACGACACCACCATCACCGGCAGCGATTGCAGGCGACTATCACGACGCAACAGTGTGACCAATTCAATACCGTCCATGCGAGGCATATCAATATCAGTGATCAACAGGTCGAAATCCTCGGAGCGCAAGGCATTCCAACCATCCATGCCATCCACCGCCACCGCGACTTCATAGCCACGATTGAGCAGCAATTTGCGTTGCAGTTCCCGCACCGTGAGCGAGTCATCCACCACCAGCACGCGTTTGCGCGGCGCTTCGGTGGCCTGCTGGCTGCGCCGGGCGATCCGCTCCAGGCGGCCGGTGTTGAGCAGTTTGTCCACCGAGCGCAGCATGTCTTCGACATCGACGATCAACACCACCGAGCCGTCGTCCAGCAAGGCGCCGGCAGAGATATCCTGGACCTTGCCCAGGCGATCATCCAACGGCAACACCACCAAGGTGCGCTCGCCGATAAAACGTTCCACGGCAATCCCGTACACCGCATCGCGCTCGCGGATCACCACCACCTTCAACGTGTCCGACGGGCTCTGGCCAGCCGGGCGCTGCAACAACTGGCTGGCGGCGACCAGGCCGACATGCCGGCCCTCGTGCCAGAAATGCTGGCGGCCTTCCAGTTGCACGATGTCGTCGGGCGCCAGGTCGCACATGCGTTCGATATGCGCCAGCGGGAACGCGTAGGCTTCTTCGCCAACTTCCACCACCAGGCTGCGCACTACCGACAAGGTCAGCGGCACCTCCAGATGGAAACGGCTGCCCTGCCCCGCCGTCTGCTCCAGCACCACCGCGCCGCGCAGTTGGCGCACCATATGTTGCACCGCATCCAGGCCGACGCCGCGCCCGGACACCTCGGTCACCTTGTCGCGCAGGCTGAAACCCGGCAGGAACAGGAAGGTCAGCAGCTCCTCTTCGCTCAGGCGCAGCGCCGTTTCCAGCGGCGACAAGTGCCGATCGACGATGGTGCCGCGCAGGCGCTCCAGGTCCACGCCGTTGCCGTCGTCGCTCAATTCCAGCACCAGCAGACCGGCCTGGTGGGACGCGCGCAGACGAATCAGACCTTCCGCCGGCTTGCCCGCCAGCAGGCGCTGCTCGGGCATTTCAATGCCGTGATCGACGGCATTGCGCAATAAATGGGTCAGCGGCGCTTCGAGCTTTTCCAACACGTCGCGGTCGACCTGGGTCTTTTCGCCCTCGATTTCCAGGCGCACCTGCTTGCCCAGGCTGCGGCCAAGGTCGCGGACCATGCGCACTTGCCCGGCCAACACGTCGGCAAACGGGCGCATACGGCAGGCCAGCGCCGTGTCGTAGAGCACTTGGGCGCGCTGCCCGGCCTGCCAGCCGAACTCGTCCAGCTCGGCGGTCTTTTCCGCCAGCAGGGCCTGGGCTTCGCTCAACAAGCGGCGGGTATCGGCCAGGGCTTCCTGGGCTTCGAGGTTCAGGTCCAGGGTCTTCAGTTGCCCGTCCAGGGTGTCAAGGGCGCGGGCGCTCTGGCTTTGGATGCGCTTGAGGCGTTGCATGCTGGAGAGGTAAGGCTTGAGCCGCTGGGTTTCCACCAGGGACTTGCTGGACAGGTCCAGCAGGCTGTTCAAGCGCTCGGCGGTCACGCGCAAGACGCGCTCGCCGCCTTCGGTCATGCGTCGATTCAAGCGTGGCGGCTCAGCGGTGACCGGCGGCGCGGGTTCGGGCTCGGATGGCAGCTCTTCAACGATGGGTGCGGGTTCGGGTTCGGGCACAGGCGGCACTGGCGGCGACACGGCCTTGACCGGCGCCTGGGACGGATCGAGCAAGCGCTCCATCAACGCCACATAGGCTTCGATATCCGCCGGGCCCACGGTGTTGCCCGGCGTGGCGATGCGCATCAGCAGGTCGGTGCCCTGCAGCAACGCGTCGATATGTTCGGGTTGCAGGTACAGCCGGCTTTCCTGGGCGCTGACCAGACAATCCTCCATCACGTGGGACACGCTGACCCCGGCATCCACCCCGACAATCCGCGCCGCGCCCTTGAGCGAGTGGGCCGCGCGCATGCAGGCTTCGAGCTGGTCGGCCTGGGTCGGGTTGCGTTCCAGGGCCAGCAGGCCGGCGCTGAGCACCTGGGTCTGGGCGTCGGCTTCCAGGCTGAACAGTTCCAGCAGCGAGGCGTCGCGCATCTGGTCGGGGGTCATGTGAGGCTCCGGGTCACGGCAGACAACAATTGCGCCTCGTCCAGCCAACGCAGGCTGCGGCCTTTCCACTGCAACACACCCTGGGTGAAGCGCGCGCTGGCCTGGGTGCCGGAGGCCGACGCGGCTTTCAAGGTGCGTTCGTCGATGGCATGGATGCCGTCCACTTCATCCACCGGCACCACCACCGGGCCGTCCTGCGCGGCGATGATCAACATGCGCGGCATGACCCGCCCGCCGCTGGCGCCATTGCTGGTGGCGTCCAGGCCCAGCAGTTCCACCAGCGACAGGCAGGCCACCAGCGCGCCGCGCACATTCGCCACGCCAAGCAAGGCGCGGGAGCGCTGGTGCGGCAGGGAATGAATCGGTTGCAGCGGCGCCACTTCCACCAGGCAACGGGTGGCGATGCCCAGCCATTCCTCGCCGAGACGGAACATCAGCAGGGAACGCGTGACCACGTCTTCGCCGATTTCCACGGCGGCGTGCGGGCGATGGTCGTCCTGCTGCAACGCGTAGCGGTCCAGCAGCCGCGTGGCAGCGGCGGAGTACACCGCGCAGTTGCGGCAGTGGATATGGTCCGCCAGCAAGGGGCAGGATTTGTCGCCATGGATGCCGATGCGGTTCCAGCAGTCGTCGATGGCTTGGGTGTCGGCCAGGGTCAGGTCCAGGCCAGCGGTGTCGAGCGCGTGTGGGCTACTCATCGTTTGGACTCACTGTCAGCTCGCTCGCTACGCGCGGCACGCGCCTGCAAACGGCGCGCCCCCGCACTGTCGCCCTGGGATTCAAGCAACGCGGCCAGGTGCATCAGGGCCTGCGGGTGCTGGGGTTCCAGGTACAAGGCTTTGCGGTAAAACCCCTGGGCTTCCAGGGCACTGCCGGCCACGTCGCTGAGCAGTCCCAGCCAGTAAAACACCTGGGCGGCCGGCGGATGGTTGCTCAAATAGCGTTCACACGCGGCTCGGGCCTCGGCGCTTTTGCCTTCGTTGGCCAGGGTGGCGATCTGGCTGAGCAGATCCGCCGCGTCGGACGGCGGCGCCTTGATCGGCACCACCTGGGCACTGAACGAGCTGAACGGACGTGGCTTGACCGGCAACGCCGCCGCACTGCGCAGCGGCGGCGGCGCGGGAATCGGCGCAAACACCGGCTCCGGCTTGACCGGCTCGACATGCCGGCTGAACGCAAACGACTGCGGCACGCCAATCGACTTCATGCCATGGCGCCCCAGCAGGCTGCCCTCGGCCGGGCCGATAAACAGCACGCCGTCCTCGTGGGTCAGGCCCTTGAGCACATCGAACACTTGCTTCTGGGTCGGCTGGTCGAAGTAGATCAGCAGGTTGCGACAGAACACAAAGTCGTAGCTCGCCTCGTTCGCCAGCAGCGTCGGGTCAAGCAGGTTGCCGACTTGCAGGCGCACTTGCTCACGCACGCGCTCGCTGATGTGGAAGCCGTCGGCGGACTCGTTGAAATGGCGGTCGCGAAACTCGATGTCGGCGCCGCGAAACGAGTTCTTGCCATACACCCCGCGCCGCGCACGCTCCACCGACAACGGGCTGACATCCAGGCCCAGCACTTTGAACTGGTGCGGCGCCAGGCCGGCATCGAGCAAGGCCATGGCAATCGAATAGGGTTCTTCGCCGGTGGAACACGGCAAGCTGAGGATGCGCAGCGCACGCATCTGCTTGATCTCGGCCAGGCGCGCCTTGGCCAGGCGGGCCAGCGTCGCAAAGGATTCGGGATAACGGAAAAACCAGGTCTCGGGGACGATCACCGCTTCGATCAGCGCCTGTTGCTCGTCATGGGAGCGTTGCAGTTGCTGCCAGTATTCATCGGCCGTCTGCGCCTGCACGGCCTGGCTGCGCTGGCGCACGGCGCGCTCGATGATCGCCTCGCCGACGGAGGCGACGTCGAGGCCGATGCGTTCCTTGAGGAAGTTGAAGACGCGCGGGTCGCTGCTCATACGCTCAACTCGGCAGAGAACAGCAAGGCGCGCACATCGTCGGTGAGCAAGTCGCTGACGCCAATCCATTGCATCAGGCCCAGTGCATCTTCACGCACCGGCCCCAGGTACGGCGCCTGGCGGTTGTCCAGGCCATAGGGCTGGAACTCCGCGGGGTCGCAGCGCAGGGTGTCGGTGGCCTGTTCGAGGATCAGCCCCAGCCAGCGCGGTTCAACCTCGTCGTTCGGCTGGTAATTGACCAGCACCAGCCGCGTGCTGGTGCGCGCCTGGGCCGTGGCGCCAAAGGTCAGCGCGCTGAGGTCGATCACCGGCACCAGCGCGCCGCGATGGGCAAAAATGCCGGCGACCCACGCCGGCGCATGGGCGATGGGCTTGAGTGGCAGGCGCGGCAACACCTCGGCCACTTCCGTGGCCTTGAGGGCGTAGCGTTCGCTGCCGATATGGAACACCAGGAACAACGCCTT
Organism: Pseudomonas sp. CBZ-4; assembly: GCF_000346755.1. Classification (GTDB taxonomy): domain Bacteria; phylum Pseudomonadota; class Gammaproteobacteria; order Pseudomonadales; family Pseudomonadaceae; genus Aquipseudomonas. Next base: position 7,161 of record NZ_ANNV01000154.1, read on the forward strand.
TTTCGCTGCCGGGACGGCGCCGCGTTTAGCCGCGAGGTCGCTCATCAGACTTTGAAACGCGACACGCCGCTGCGCAGACCGACCGCAACCTGGCTCAGTTCATCGATCGTAAAGCTGGCCTGGCGCAGGGACTCGACGGTCTGGCTGCTGGCATCGCCCAACTGCACCAACGCATGGTTGATCTGCTCGGCGCCGGTGGCCTGGGCCTGCATGCCTTCGTTGACCATCAGCACCCGCGGCGCCAGGGCCTGTACCTGATGGATGATCTGCGACAGCTGCTCGCCGACCTGCTGCACTTCAAACATGCCGCGGCGTACTTCTTCGGAGAATTTGTCCATGCCCATCACGCCGGCGGACACCGCCGACTGGATCTCGCGCACCATCTGCTCGATGTCGTAAGTAGCCACGGCGGTCTGGTCGGCCAGGCGGCGCACCTCGGTGGCGACCACGGCGAAACCGCGCCCGTATTCACCGGCCTTCTCGGCCTCGATGGCGGCGTTGAGGGACAGCAGGTTGGTCTGGTCGGCGACCTTGACGATGGTCACCACCACCTGGTTGATGTTGCCGGCCTTCTCATTGAGGATCGCCAGCTTGGCGTTGACCAGGTCGGCGGCGCCCATCACCGAGTGCATGGTTTCTTCCATGCGCGCCAGCCCTTGCTGGCCGGAGCCCGCAGCCACCGACGCCTGGTCGGCAGCGGTGGAAACTTCGGTCATGGTGCGGACCAGATCCTTGGAAGTGGCGGCGATTTCACGCGATGTTGCGCCGATCTCGGTGGTGGTGGCCGCTGTTTCAGTGGCGGTGGCCTGTTGCTGCTTGGAGGTGGCGGCAATCTCGGTGACCGAGGTGGTCACCTGCACCGACGAGCGCTGGGCCTGGGACACCAGGGCCGTCAGCTCGGTCATCATGTCGTTGAAGCCGGTCTCGACCGCGTTGAATTCGTCCTTGCGCTCCAGGTTCAAGCGCTTGCTCAGGTCGCCGTCGCGCATGGTGCCGAGGATTTCGACGATGCGCTGCATCGGCGCCATGATCGCGCGCATCAGCAGCAGGCCGCACAGGCCAGCCGCCAGGATCGCCACCGCGAGGGACAGGAACATGCTCAGTTTGGCGGCAGAGACCGCATCGTCGATGGCGTTGGTCGCACGATCGGCGACGTTCTTGTTTTCGGTAATGATGTCATTGAGCTTCATGCGGCCTGCGGTCCAGGTCGGCGTGAGCTGGCTGTCGAACTCCTTGCGCGCGGCCACCAGGTCGCCGCGTTGCAGGCTGTCGAGTACCGTGGACAGGCTCTTGTTGTAGGCCTGGTGCAGGCCTTCGAAGCGGTCGAACTCGGAACGGTCCTCGCTGCCGGCGATGGTTTGGGCGTAGTTGCTCATCTGCTGCTGGATGCGCGCCTCGAAGGACTTGAACTCGGCCTTGTCGGCGTCGCTGAGCTTCTTGTCTTCGCGCAGGCCCAGCAATTCGAGGGTTTGCAGGTAGCTGTCGACCCAGGCGCTGCGGATCATCGAACTGAGGTAAACCCCCGGCACCGCGTCGTCGCGCACGGCGACTTCACTGTCTTCGATCTTCAACAACCGTGAATAAGAGACCACAACCATTAACAGCATGATGGCGATAATGACCGCAAAACTTGCCAAGATCCGTTGGCGCAGGGTCCAGTTCTTCACAGTAATTCCTCGGAGGGCCATTCAAATGGAGGGGAGTATAGCTGAGCAGAAGCCCTCATTAATCAACGGGTTTTGATGGAATGCTCACATAATCCAAAAACAACCCGGGGAGCTGCCCTCCTACGGAACAAAGCCTGACTGGGTAAAAAACTGGGGGAGCGGGCTTGCTCGCGAAGGCGGTGGGTCAGCCAGCACATTCAGTGACTGAAACACCGCATTCGCGGGCAAGCCCGCTCCCACATTTTGATCCCTGTTGTGTCAGTGATTACGAGTTCAGGCGCACCTGTTTTTCCAGTTCGGCCTTCAGGCCCGGCTCTAGCTTGAGCTGGCGCGCCAACTCATCGAGGTAGGCCTTTTCCATAAAGTTTTCCTCGTCCACCAGCATCACGCTGGCGATGTACATCTCGGCGGCCATTTCCGGAGTGCCTGCCGCGCGGGCCACGTCGGCCGGGTCCAGGGGTTTGTTGAGTTCGGCATGGAGCCAGCTTTGCAGCTCGCGGTCGTTGTCCAGCTTGGTGAATTCGCCTTCGATCAGCGTGCGCTCGCGCTCGTCGACATGGCCGTCAGCCTTGGCGGCGGCGACCAGGGCCTTGAGGATGGCCTGGCTGTGTTGCTCGACCTGGGCCGGTGGCAGACGGTCGATAGTTTGCGGCTCGCCCTTGGGCGCAGTGGCCTGTTGCGCCTGCCAGTTGCCGTAGGCCTTGTAGGCAATCACGCCCAGCGCGGCCAGGCCGCCGTAGGTCAGGGCCTTGCCGCCGAACTTGCGCGCCTTTTTATTGCCCAGCAGCAGGCCCATGGCCCCCGCCGCCAGGGCGCCACCGCCCGCGCCGCCGAGGAGGCTGCCCAGGCCGCCGCCGCCCAAGAGCCCGCCAAGCGCGCCTTTGTCGTCCTGTTTACGCTGGCCGCCAGCCTTGTTTTGCAACATGTCCTGGCCAGATTTGAGCAACTGATCGAGCAATCCACGGGTATTCATTCGTAGCCTCCAGACACTTGGGTTCATAGGACCAATAGGCCCCCAGCGTAAAACTAAGTGCCAAAAAGCCCCGATCTAGAGTGCTTCCAGATGTAACGCGACGACCCTTCGCTAAAACCGATATACACTCGAACAAATCTATAAAAACACCCCACTGGTAATTCCAGCATGATGACCTTGCGTCAAATCCGGCACTTTATCGCCGTGGCCGAGACCGGATCGATCTCGGCCGCTGCGCAGACCGCCTTTATTTCCCAGTCCACACTGACCCTGGCGATCCAGCAACTGGAGCAGGAAATCGGCGTCAACCTGTTCAACCGCCACGCCAAGGGCATGACCCTGACCCACCAGGGTCATCAATTCCTGCGCCAGGCCCACCTGATTCTCGCCACCGTCGATAACGCCAAGCGCAGCCTGCAACAGAGCACCGACCAAGTGGCCGGGCAGTTGATCATCGGCGTGACCAGCCTGGTGGCCGGTTATTACCTGGCGGATCTGCTCACCCGCTTCCAGCGCGCCTACCCCAATGTGGAAATCCGTGTGATGGAGGACGAGCGCCCGTACATCGAACATTTGCTGGTCAGCGGCGAAATCGACGTCGGCGTGCTGATCCTCTCCAACCTCGAAGACCGCCACGCCCTGCAAACCGAAGTGCTCACCCACTCGCCGCACCGCCTGTGGCTGCCGGCGCAACACCCGCTGCTGGAGCACGACAGCATCAACCTCGCCGATGTGGCGCGCGAGCCGCTGATCCAGTTGAACGTCGATGAAATGGGCCACAACGCCCAGCGCCTGTGGGCCGGCGCCGGCCTACAGCCACGCGTCACTTTGCGCACAGCTTCCACCGAAGCCGTCCGAAGCCTGGTGGCAGCGGGCCTGGGCGTGTCGATCCAGCCCGACATGACCTACCGCCCCTGGTCACTGGAGGGCGACATTATTGAAGCGCGGCCGATTGCCGACCTCAGCCAGACCCTCGACGTCGGCCTGGCCTGGCGCCGTGGCACCGCGCGGCCGGCCTTGGTCGACCCGTTCCTGACGGTCGCGCGCGAACAGCCGCACCCACGCAAGCCATCTATTTAATCGAATGCTGCATTCAGTATTTAGTATTTGTTGACCTCGCGCCTGACCTCTAGTCTCTGTGCATCCATAAGAGAAAGGTCAGGCCCTCGTAAGAGAACGCCCATGGCCACACAAGAAAAGAGATCGCGAAAAATGTCCGGCGCGCCCACCCCGCTGCTCACTGCGTTGCTGATCGACGGCGAACTGGTCCAGGGCCAGGGGTTTGCCGAGCCGATCCTCAACCCGGCCACCGGTGAAGTCCTCACCCAGATTGCCGAAGCCAGCACCGAGCAAGTCGAAAGCGCGATCCTCGCCGCCCACCGCGCCTTTGCCGGTTGGTCGCGGACCACGCCGCAACAACGCTCGAACATCTTGCTCGGCATCGCCGATGCCATCGAAAAACAAGCCGATTACCTCGCCCGCCTGGAAGCCCTGAACTGCGGCAAGCCGTTGCACCTGGCGCGCCAGGATGACCTGAGCGCCACCGTCGATGTGTTCCGCTTCTTCGCCGGCGCCGTGCGTTGCCAGACCGGCCAGCTCAGCGGCGAGTACCTGCCGGGCTACACCAGCATGGTGCGCCGCGACCCGATTGGCGTGGTCGCCTCGATTGCGCCGTGGAACTACCCGCTGATGATGGCCGCGTGGAAAATCGCGCCCGCCCTGGCGGCCGGCAATACCCTGGTGTTCAAACCTTCCGAGCACACGCCGCTGTCGATCCTCGCCCTGGCACCGGCCCTCAGCCAACTGCTGCCGCGCGGGGTGATCAACATTCTGTGTGGCGGCGGCGAAGGCGTCGGCAGCCATTTGGTCAGCCACGGGAAAGTGCGCATGGTCTCGCTGACCGGCGATATCGTCACCGGGCAAAAGATCCTGCAAGCCGCGTCGAAAACCCTGAAACGCACGCACCTGGAACTCGGCGGCAAAGCCCCGGTGATCGTGTGCAACGACGCCGACCTGCAAGCCGTGGTCGAGGGCGTGCGCGCCTATGGCTACTACAACGCCGGCCAGGATTGCACCGCCGCCTGCCGCATCTACGCCCAGGCCGGGATTCACGACAAATTGGTCGCCGAGCTGGGCGCAGCGGTCAGCAGCCTGCGCTTTGCCGGCAAACGCGACGCCGACAACGAACTCGGCCCGCTGATCAGCACGCGCCAGCGCGACCGTGTGGCCAGTTTTGTCGAACGCGCCCTCGGCCAGCCGCATATCGAACGCGTGACCGGCGCCGCCGTGCACTCCGGCGCGGGCTTCTATTACCAACCGACCCTGCTGGCCGGCTGTAAACAGAATGATGAAATCGTCCAGCGCGAGGTGTTCGGCCCAGTGGTCACCGTGACCCGCTTCGACGAACTGGAACAGGCGGTGGACTGGGCCAACGACTCCGAATACGGCCTGGCTTCCTCGGTGTGGACCCAGAACCTGGACAAGGCCATGCAGGTCGCGGCCCGCCTGCAATACGGCTGCACCTGGATCAACAGCCACTTCATGCTGGTCAGCGAAATGCCCCACGGCGGCTTGAAGCGCTCGGGGTATGGCAAAGATCTGTCCAGCGATTCGCTACAGGACTACAGCGTGGTGCGCCACATCATGGCGCGCCACGGCCAGCATCTCTAAAACAACAACTAAGCTCATGCGTCACCGGTTTGCGAAAAACTGCCCCGACCATAATTAAAGAAGAGGGAACCCCCATGTCCGCGCACAAGACCGCACTGCTCAGTGCCCTGGCCACCGCGCTGCTGGCCAGCGCCAGCCTGCAGGCCGCCGAACCGCTCAAGGCCGTTGGCGCTGGTGAAGGCCAGCTGGATATCGTCGCCTGGCCCGGCTATATCGAACGTGGCGAAAGCGACAAGGCCTACGACTGGGTCAGCGGTTTCGAGAAGGAAACCGGCTGCAAGGTCAATGTGAAAACCGCCGCCACCTCTGACGAAATGGTCAGCCTGATGGCCAAGGGCGGTTATGACCTGGTCACCGCCTCGGGCGACGCTTCGCTGCGTTTGATCGGTGGCAAGCGCGTGCAGCCAATCAACACAGCGTTGATCCCGAACTGGAAGAACATCGACCCGCGCCTCAAGGATGCGCCGTGGTATGTGGTCGGCCAGCAAACTTATGGCACCCCGTACCAGTGGGGCCCGAACGTGTTGATGTACAACACAAACGTGTTCAAGACCGCGCCCACCAGCTGGAACGTGCTGTTCGAGGCGCAGAACCTGCCGGACGGCAAGCCGAACAAGGGCCGCGTGCAGGCGTATGACGGCCCGATCTACATCGCCGACGCGGCGCTGTACCTCAAGTCGACCCAGCCGGAACTGGGTATCCAGAACCCCTATGAACTGACCGAAACCCAGTACAAGGCCGTGCTCGACCTGTTGCGCGCCCAGCAACCGTTGATCCACCGCTACTGGCACGACACCACCGTGCAAATGAGTGACTTCAAGAACGAAGGCGTGGTGGCCTCCAGCGCGTGGCCGTATCAGGTCAACGGCCTGGTCAACGAGAAGCAGCCGATTGCCTCGACCATCCCCAAGGAAGGCGCCACCGGCTGGGCCGACACCACCATGTTGCACAGCGAGGCCAAGCACCCGAACTGTGCCTACAAGTGGATGGACTGGTCGCTGCAACCGAAGGTACAGGGCGATGTGGCGGCCTGGTTCGGCTCGCTGCCGGCGGTGCCTGCGGCGTGCAAGGAAAGCGAACTGCTCGGCGCCGAGGGTTGCAAGACCAATGGTTTCGACCAGTTCGACAAGATCGCCTTCTGGAAAACCCCGCAGGCTGAGGGCGGCAAGTTCGTGCCGTATAGCCGCTGGACCCAGGATTACATTGCGATCATGGGCGGCCGCTAGTTCCTGAACACAAGGAGCTAGCTTGTTGGGAGCTGGCTTCTGTGGGAGCCGGCGGTTCGACGCCTCGACTTGCCCGCGATGCAGGCGCCTCGGTGTGTCTGTTACACCGAGGTGATGCCATCGCAGGCAAGCCAGCTCCCACAGAAGCCAGCGCCCACATTGCTGACCGCCTTCACCGATATCCGTTTTTTCAGAAGTCCAGGCCGGGCCGCTGCGACGACCCGCGCCTTTTCGGAGCACCGCACCATGACGCTTGCAGTCCAATTCACCCACGTTTCCCGTCAGTTCGGCGAAGTGAAAGCCGTTGACCGGGTTTCCATCGATATCCAGGACGGCGAGTTCTTTTCCATGCTCGGCCCTTCCGGCTCGGGCAAGACCACCTGCCTGCGCCTGATCGCCGGGTTCGAGCAACCGAGCGCAGGCTCGATCCGCATCCATGGCGAGGAAGCCGCAGGCTTGCCGCCGTATCAGCGCGACGTGAACACCGTGTTCCAGGATTACGCGCTGTTCCCCCATATGAATGTGCGCGACAACGTGGCCTATGGCCTCAAGGTCAAGGGCGTCGGCAAGACCGAGCGCCTCAACCGTGCCGAGGAAGCCCTGGGGATGGTCGCCCTCGGCGGCTACGGCGAGCGCAAGCCGGTGCAACTGTCCGGCGGCCAGCGCCAGCGTGTGGCCCTGGCCCGCGCCCTGGTCAATCGCCCACGGGTATTGCTGCTGGATGAGCCGCTGGGCGCCCTCGACCTCAAGCTGCGCGAGCAGATGCAAAGCGAGCTGAAAAAGCTGCAACGCCAGCTGGGCATCACCTTTATCTTTGTAACCCACGACCAGACTGAAGCGCTGTCGATGTCCGACCGGGTGGCGGTGTTCAACAAAGGCCGCATCGAGCAGGTCGATACCCCACGCAACCTGTACATGAAGCCGGCCACCACCTTTGTCGCCGAGTTCGTCGGCACCTCCAACGTGATTCGCGGCGAGCTGGCCCAGCGCCTCAGCGGCAACCCTCAGCCGTTTTCGATCCGCCCGGAACACGTGCGTTTTGCCGAAGGCCCGCTGGCGGCCGGAGAAGTGGAAGTCAGCGGCCTGCTGCACGACATCCAATACCAGGGCAGCGCCACGCGCTACGAACTGAAACTGGACAACGGCCAGGCCTTGAACATCAGCCAGGCCAACAACCAGTGGCTGGACATCAGCAGCGGCCATCAGGTCGGCCAGTCGATCACCGCGCGCTGGGCCCGTGAAGCGATGACGCCACTGACCGACATCGCAGGCGAGGTGTGACATGAACCTGGCCCTTTCCCAACCGCCGATGCGCAGGTTTTCCAACCTGCTGTACCGCAAGCCCAACCTGTACCTGGCGATGCTGCTGATACCGCCGTTGATCTGGTTCGGCGCGATCTACCTCGGCTCGCTGCTGACCTTGCTCTGGCAAGGGTTCTACACCTTTGACGACTTCACCATGGCGGTCACGCCGGACCTGACCCTGGCCAACTTCGCCGCGCTGTTCCAGCCGTCGAACTTCGACATCATCCTGCGCACCCTGAGCATGGCGATCGTGGTGTCCATCGCCAGCGCCGTGGTGGCCTTCCCCATCGCCTACTACATGGCGCGCTACACCACGGGCAAGACCAAGGCGTTTTTCTACATCGCGGTGATGATGCCGATGTGGGCCAGCTACATCGTCAAGGCCTATGCCTGGACCCTGCTGCTGGCCAAGGGCGGCGTGGCGCAGTGGTTTGTGCAGCACCTGGGCCTGGAGCCGGTGTTGCAGTTCGTGCTGGGCATTCCCGGCGTGGGCGGCAGCACCTTGAGCACTTCGCACCTGGGACGCTTCATGGTGTTCGTCTATATCTGGCTGCCGTTCATGATCCTGCCGATCCAGGCCTCGCTGGAGCGTTTGCCGCCGTCGTTGCTGCAAGCCTCGGCCGACCTCGGCGCCAAGCCGCGCCAGACATTCATGCAGGTGATTCTGCCGCTGTCGATCCCGGGGATTGCCGCCGGTTCGATCTTCACCTTCTCGCTGACCTTGGGCGACTTCATCGTGCCGCAGCTGGTGGGGCCGCCGGGTTACTTCGTCGGCGGCATGGTCTACGCCCAGCAAGGCGCCATCGGCAATATGCCCATGGCGGCGGCGTTCACCCTGGTGCCGATCGTGCTGATCGCGGTTTACCTGTCCATCGTCAAACGCCTGGGGGCCTTCGATGCACTCTGAAAAATCCTCATTAGGCTTGAAGATCGCAGCCTGGGGCGGCCTGGTGTTTTTGCACTTCCCGATCCTGATCATCTTCCTCTACGCCTTCAACACCGAAGAAGCCGCGTTCAGCTTTCCACCCCAGGGTTTTACCTTGAAGTGGTTCAGCGTGGCCTTCGCCCGGCCGGACGTACTGGAAGCGATCAAGCTGTCATTGCAGATCGCGGCCATCGCCACGCTGATTGCCATGGTGCTCGGCACGTTGGCCTCGGCGGCCTTGTATCGCCGCGAGTTCTTCGGCAAGCAGGGTGTGTCGCTGATGTTGATCCTGCCGATTGCGCTGCCGGGGATCATCACCGGTATCGCCTTGCTGGCGACGTTCAAGACCCTGGGCATCGAGCCGGGGATGTTCACCATCATCGTCGGCCACGCGACCTTCTGCGTGGTGATCGTCTACAACAACGTGATCGCCCGTTTGCGCCGCACTTCCCACAGCCTGATCGAAGCCTCGATGGACCTCGGCGCCGACGGCTGGCAGACCTTCCGCTACATCATCATGCCCAACCTCGGCTCGGCGCTGCTGGCCGGCGGCATGCTCGCGTTTGCGCTGTCGTTCGACGAAATCATCGTCACCACGTTTACCGCTGGCCACGAGCGCACCTTGCCGTTGTGGCTGCTCAACCAGTTGAGCCGCCCACGGGATGTGCCGGTGACCAACGTGGTGGCGATGCTGGTGATGCTGGTGACGATGTTCCCGATTCTCGGTGCCTATTACCTGACGCGCGGCGGTGAAAGCGTGGCGGGGAGTGGCGGTAAATAAATTGCCACTGTTGAAACACGATCGATGTGGGAGCTGGCTTGCCTGCGATAGCGGTGGTGCAGTCGATACCGCTATCGCAGGCAAGCCAGCTCCCACAGTTGAATCGGGTTTCTTCAGGGAAATAACAATAGTTTGTGGAGAGCTGAATCATGCAAACCAAATTACTGATCAACGGCCACCTGGTCGCCGGCGAAGGCCCGGCCCAAGCCATCTTCAACCCGGCACTCGGCCGTGTGCTGGTGGAAATCAACGAAGCCAGCGAAGCCCAGGTCGACGCCGCCGTGCGTGCTGCTGATGCCGCGTTCGAAAGCTGGTCGCAAACCCCGCCGAAAGACCGTTCCCTGCTGCTGCTGAAACTGGCGGACGCCATCGAAGCCCACGGCGAAGAACTGGCCAAGCTGGAATCGGACAACTGCGGCAAACCCTACAGCGCGGCGCTGAACGACGAGATCCCGGCGATTGCCGACGTGTTCCGTTTCTTCGCCGGCGCCAGCCGTTGCATGAGCGGTTCGGCCGGTGGCGAATACCTGCCCGGCCACACCTCGATGATCCGTCGCGACCCGGTGGGCGTGATCGCCTCCATCGCACCGTGGAACTACCCGCTGATGATGGTCGCGTGGAAAATCGCCCCCGCCCTCGCCGCCGGTAATACCGTGGTGCTCAAGCCGTCGGAACAAACCCCGCTGACGGCGTTGCGCATGGTCGAACTGGCCGCGGACATTTTCCCGGCAGGTGTGCTCAACCTGGTATTCGGCCGTGGGCCAACCGTGGGCAGCCCGCTGGTGAACCACCCGAAAGTGCGCATGGTGTCGCTGACCGGCTCCATCGCCACCGGCGCGAACATCATCTCCAGCACCGCCGACAGCGTGAAGCGCATGCACATGGAACTGGGCGGCAAGGCGCCGGTGATCATCTTCAACGATGCGGATATCGATGCCGCCGTGGAAGGCATACGTACCTTCGGTTTCTACAACGCCGGCCAGGATTGCACCGCGGCATGTCGGATCTACGCCCAGGCGGATATCTACGACGCGTTTGTCGAGAAGCTCGGCGCGGCAGTCGCCAGCATCAAGCATGGTTTGCAGGATGATCCGGCCACCGAACTGGGGCCGCTGATCACCGCGCAACACCGTGACCGCGTGGCCGGGTTTGTCGAACGTGCCGTGGCGCAGCCGCATATCCGCCTGATCACCGGCGGCAAGGCCGTGGAAGGCAATGGTTTCTTCTTCGAACCGACCGTGCTGGCCGACGCACAACAGGACGATGAAATCGTGCGCCGCGAGGTGTTCGGCCCGGTGGTGTCGGTGACCAAGTTCAGCGATGAAGCCCAGGTGCTGGGCTGGGCCAACGATTCGGACTACGGCCTGGCGTCATCCGTGTGGACCGCCGATGTAGGACGCGCCCACCGTTTGGCCGCGCGCTTGCAGTACGGCTGCACCTGGGTGAATACCCACTTCATGTTGGTCAGCGAAATGCCCCATGGCGGTCAGAAACTGTCGGGGTATGGCAAGGACATGTCCATGTACGGGCTGGAGGACTACACCACTGTTCGGCATGTGATGTTCAAGCACTGACGCGTAATCCTTGTGCATGCAGGCTTGTGTGGGAGCGGGCTTGCCCGCGATGACGGCGTGTCAGTCGCAGAGGCTATGACTGATCCACCGCTATCGCGGGCAAGCCCGCTCCCACATAAAGCGGCTCCCACATGGGCCTCCCCATAACAATAAATAATCGTAGGTTTACCCCATGGACATCACCCGCCGCGACTTCCTCAACGGCGTCGCCATCACCCTGGCCGCTGGCATGACCCCGCTGCAAATCCTGCAAGCCGCCCCCGACGGTCGCTACTACCCGCCCGCCCTCACCGGCCTGCGCGGCAGCCATGTCGGCTCGTTCGAAGTGGCGCACCAGATGGGCTGGGAAAAGAAGGTGTTCGACACCGAAAAGCTGCCGATCAACGAGACCTATGACCTGGTGGTGGTCGGCGGCGGCTTGAGCGGTTTGTCGGCGGCGTGGTTCTACCGCGAGAAGCATCCCAAGGCGAAGATCCTGATCCTGGAAAACCACGACGACTTCGGCGGCCACGCCAAGCGCAATGAGTTCCAGGCCGGCGGCCGCATGATCATCGGTTATGGCGGCAGCGAGGCGTTCCAGTCGCCCAACCACCTCTATAGCAACGAGGTAAACGGGCTGTTGAAGAAACTCGGGGTGAACATCAAGCGCTTCGAAACCGCCTTCGACCGCCAGTTCTACCCAGGCCTGGGCCTGTCGCGCGGGGTATTTTTCGACAAGGAAAACTTCGGCGAAGACAAACTGGTGACCGGCGACCCGACGCCCATGGTGGCGGACGATATTGCGCCGGACCAACTGAATGCGCGGTCCATCAGCGACTTCATCCACGACTTCCCGCTGCCCGAGGCGGATCGTCTGGCCTTGATCGACTTGCACACCGCCCCCAAGGATTACCTGCCAGGCAAGACCGCCGAAGAAAAGGCCGACTACCTGGCGGCCACCAGCTACCGCGATTTCCTCCTGAAGAGCGTAGGTTTATCGCAAGGTGCGGTGAAGTACTTCCAAAGCCGCACCAATGACTTCATGGCGTTGAGCATTGATGCCGTGGCTGCTGCCGACGCCTACAGCGTGGGTTTCCCAGGCTTTGCCGGAATGAACCTGGCGCCGATCAGCGAAGAAGCCGCCGCCGAAATGGAAGAGCCTTACATCTACCACTTCCCCGATGGCAATGCGTCGGTGGCGCGCCTGCTGGTGCGCAGCCTGATCCCGGGCGTGGCGCCGGGGCACACCATGGACGATATCGTGCTGGCGCCGTTTGACTACGCCCGGCTCGACCAGCCGACGTCCGCCGTGCGGCTGCGCCTGAACAGCACGGCGGTCAGCGTGCGTAATGTCGGCGACAGCGTGCATATCGGCTACAGCCGTGGCGGACAACTCGCACAGGTACGTGGCAAGCGCTGCATCCTGGCCTGCTACAACATGATGATTCCGTACCTGCTGAAAGACCTGCCGGCAACCCAAGCCCACGCCTTGAGCCAGAACGTGAAATACCCGCTGGTGTACACCAAGGTGGTGATCCGCAATTGGCAGTCGTTCCAGAAGCTGGGGGTGCATGAGATCTATGCGGCGACCCAGCCTTACAGCCGGATCAAGCTGGACTACCCGGTGAGCATGGGCGGCTACGACCACCCGCGCGACCCGACGCAGCCGATTGGCTTGCACATGGTCTACGTGCCCACCAGCCCAAACAGTGGCATGAACGCCCGCGACCAGGCGCGCGCCGGGCGCGGCCGGTTGTATGGGCAGACGTTCGAGCAACTGGAGGCGCAGTTGCGTGACCAGCTGCAACGCATGCTCGGGCCGGGTGGTTTCAAGCATGAAACGGATATCCTGGCGATCACTGTCAACCGCTGGTCACATGGGTATGCGAGCTTCTCCAACAGTCTGTTTGACGACGCCGATGAGAGCGAAGCGTGGATGAACCTGGCGCGCAAGCCGGTGGGGCATGTGAGCATCGCCAATTCGGATGCGGCGTGGAGTGCGTATGCTCATGCGGCGATTGACGAGGCTTACAGGGCCGTCGGTGAAGTGGGCTGAAATACATTCTAAATGGGGGAGCTGGCTTGTGTGGGAGCTGGCTTTCACATTGGATCTTCATCTTTCTTGAGTAATGTGTCCGGCCATAGTCCCGGAAATGTCTTGTCGCACTTGCAATGCCATCACCCCGCTATCAATCATTTTTCCTACACCACCGAACCGCTTAAGCTATCCGGCGTCTGTTTATTGTCCGTTGCGTTTGGCCGAAGGCATGTCCGAACCGTAATTTCTGATCCGCTACGTGCCAGGAACGGCGCGGGATTTGCTCACGACAGGTTGTCTCTATGCACCGCAGGAATTTGCTCAAAGCGTCCATGGCCATTGCGGCCTACACCGGCTTGTCGGCCAGCGGCCTGCTCGCCGCGCAGGCCTGGGCCGGGAACCGTGCCGCCGACGGCAAGGCTGTGACATTCGATTTTGAAACACTCAAGGACCAGGCCAAGCAACTCGCTGGCACTGCGTATAAAGACACCAGGCAGGTGCTGCCGCCGACCCTGGCGACCATGACCCCGCAGAATTTCAACGCCATCGGTTACGACGGCAACCATTCGCTGTGGAAGGACTTGAACGGCCAACTGGACGTGCAGTTCTTCCACGTCGGCATGGGCTTCAAGACGCCCGTGCGCATGCACAGTGTCGATCCCAAGACCCGTGAGGCCCGCGAGGTGCATTTCCGCCCTTCGCTGTTCAACTACGAAAAAACCACCGTCGATACAAAGCAACTGAAAGGCGACCTGGGCTTCTCCGGCTTCAAGCTGTTCAAGGCACCGGAACTGGATCGCCATGACGTGCTGTCGTTCCTTGGCGCCAGCTACTTCCGTGCGGTGGACAATACCGGCCAATACGGACTTTCCGCACGCGGCCTGGCGATTGATACCTACGCGAAAAAGCGCGAAGAATTCCCGGATTTCACGCAGTTCTGGTTCGAAACCCCAGACAAGGACGCCACGCGTTTTGTGGTCTACGCCTTGCTCGACTCGCCGAGCGCCACCGGTGCCTATCGCTTTGACATCGACTGCCAGGCCACCCAGGTGGTGATGGCCATCGACGCCCACATCAATGCGCGCACCGCCATCGACCAACTGGGCATTGCGCCGATGACCAGCATGTTCAGCTGCGGCACCCATGAACGCCGCATGTGCGACACCATCCACCCGCAGATCCACGATTCGGACCGTCTGGCGATGTGGCGCGGCAACGGCGAGTGGATCTGCCGCCCGCTGAACAACCCGGCCAAGCTGCAGTTCAATGCGTTCGCCGACAAAGACCCGAAAGGGTTCGGCCTGGTACAGACCGACCATGAATTCGCCAGCTACCAGGACACCGTGGACTGGTACAGCAAGCGCCCAAGCCTGTGGGTCGAACCCACCACGGCGTGGGGCGAAGGCTCCATCGACCTGCTGGAAATCCCTACCACCGGCGAGACCATGGACAACATCGTGGCCTTCTGGACGCCGAAAAAACCCGTCGCTGCCGGCGACTCCCTCAACTACGGCTACAAGCTGTACTGGAGCGCCTTGCCGCCGGTGAGCACGCCGTTGGCACAAGTCGACGCCACCCGCTCCGGCATGGGCGGTTTCACCGAAGGCTGGGCACCGGGCGAACACTACCCACCCGTGTGGGCCCGTCGTTTTGCCGTGGACTTCAAGGGCGGCGGCCTGGACCGCCTGCCGGCCGGCACCGGGATCGAACCGGTGGTGACCTGCTCCCATGGCGAGGTGAAGGATTTCAGCATCCTGGTGCTCGACAACATCAAGGGCTACCGCATCCTGTTCGACTGGTACCCCACCAGCGACAGCGTGGAGCCGGTGGAGCTGCGCCTGTTTATCCGTACCCAGGACCGCACCTTGAGCGAAACCTGGCTGTACCAGTACTTCCCGCCGGCGCCGGACCAGCGCAAGTACACCTGATACCAACTGTGGGAGCTGGCTTGTATGGGAGCCAGCTCCCACTGGGTTCAGCTGTGTATTCAGAACCGCGACACACTCTTCATCGCCCCAATCAGATAGCGCATCGCCACCTGATCGTTCTCGGTCAGGGCGCGATACTGCGCCAGCAATTCGGCCTCATCCGAACTCAATCTTCGACCCCACAAAGACATTCTGCGGGTCAGAAAAAACGCCACTGCACCCACAACACCATAGGACTTGGCCATGGACTACTACTCCTGATTTCAATCAACTGTTCCTTATGCCCATCAACCGCCTCCCGTGAAGCGCAATGCCTCAGCGGACAAACAGACTGACTCCCCGGGCCAGAAATCAGACTTCCCCTAAGCGTAGAAACGATCTTGCCAACCGTGCGATTTTTTTAGAGTAATCACTTAAATAATTGGCATTGAGCAAAAGCCTTGCAGAAGTTTCTTACCTGGCCTTTAATTGAGTGACCACTCAATTAATGAATGAGACGACGACGCGCACCGTTGATCCGCAGCAACGTGAAAGCAAACGCATGGCCCTGCTCGACGCCGCTGCCCGGTGTTTTGCCGAAGCGGGGTTCATCGCCACCCGCACGGCCGACATCTGCACAGCCGCCGGGATGAGCGCCGGCAACCTGTTCCACTACTTCGCCAGCAAACATGAAGTACTACTGGCGCTGGTGGCCCGCGAAGGTGAACAGATCCAACAAGCCATGGCGCCATTGGCCGCAGCCGAAGACCCGATGGCCGCGCTGCTGACGTTCGTGGACCACACCTGTGAATTGGCGTGTGACCGCCACTACGCGGGCCTGGCATTGGAAATTTCCGCCTTGGGCCACCGTGATGAAGCCGTCGCTTGCCTGATGAAAGCCAACGACCGCTACTTGCGCGAAGGCCTGGAGGCGCTGATCGAGGCGGCCGGCAAGGCCGGGCAATTGCACACGCGCTTGACCGTGCCCGAGGCGGCCAATTGGCTGGCCACCCTGATCGACGGCATGTTCGCCCGAGTGGCGGCCGATGCAGACTTCCACCCGAACCAGCAGATCGAAGTGCTGCGCGGTCTGGTGACCCACCTGCTGCAAGGCCACTGAACATGACGCCGACACGCCTGGTCCACGTGGACGCGCTGCGCGGCTTTGCCCTGCTGGGCATTCTGGTGGTGAACATCTGTGCATTCGCCGACCCCTACTACGCGTCGCCCCTGAGCAACCCCGACTACGCTGGCACCGCCGACCACCTGATGCGCCTGGTGATTTCGCTGCTGTTCGAAACCAAGTTCTACCTGCTGTTTTCCTTTTTGTTCGGCTACAGCTTTACCTTGCAGATGGCCGCCGCCGAACGCGCCGACGCGGCGTTTGCACCACGCATGGTTCGTAGGCAATTGGCCTTGCTGATTGTAGGGCTGGCCCACGGCGCCTTGCTGTACTACGGCGAAATCCTGTCTACCTACGCCTTGCTTGGCCTGGTGCTGCTGGCTGCGCGCAGCCTGTCGCCAACCAAGGCGTGTCGGTGGGGAATCGGCCTTGTCGTCGTTGCCTGCACGGGGTGGATGGTGCTCGGCGTGCTGCAACTCCTCGAGGGCGACACCAGCGGCGGCGCCAGCAGCGAACCCGCGACCAAACTCGCAGCATTCAGCGGCAGTGCCCTGGACACCTTGCGCTTTCACAGCGGCCACCTGTGGCGCACCGTGCAGGCGCTTTGGCTGCTGCAAGGGCCGAGCGCCCTGGCGATGTTCTTCTTCGGCTATGCCGCCGGGCGGCGCCAATGGCTGGTGGCGCCGTATCCCTGGGACCCCCACTTGCGTCGCCTGCTGTGCCTCACCCTTCCCATCGGCCTGCTGGGCGCGCTGATCTATGCGTTGAGCGCTGCCTACGCGCCTGGCGGAGGCCTGGAAACCTTCGCCTTTGGCGTCGGGCAACTCACGGCACCGTTGTTGAGCGCGGCGTATGCCCTGTTGATGCTGGCACTGTTCAGCTCTGCCGCCGGGCCCTGGCTGTGTCAGTGGCTGGCGCCCGTGGGCAAGACGGCCCTGAGTAACTACCTGTTGCAATCGGCCCTGTTGGGGCTGCTGTTCAGCGGCTACGGCGCAGGTTTGATCAACCAGCTGCAACCCTGGCTGATGTTGCCCCTGGTACTTGGGATCTTTGTCTTGCAGCTGTGGCTGAGCGCGCGCTGGCTGCGCACTCATCCCTATGGGCCGATGGAGTGGCTGCTGCGGGCAGCCACGTTATGGGCGTGGCCAAGCTGGCGGCGCAGCCCATAAAAAACCCACCGTCATCGGTGGGTTCTGCCAAGGCGCGCAGGTCAGTCGCGCAGATCGGACTCGTGGATCGGCTGGTCCCGATGGGTCGCCCGCTGGTACTGCGCCGGCCAGATGGCCTTGCGTCCGCCCAGATCATCGTCGGCATGCAACGGCCAGTAGGGATCGCGCAGCAGTTCGCGGGCGAGAAAGATGATATCGGCCTGGCACGTACGCAGGATGTGCTCGGCCTGGGCCGGCTCGGTGATCATGCCGACGGTGCCAGTGGCGATGCCCGCTTCCTTGCGTACCCGTTCGGCGAAGCGCGTCTGGTAACCGGGGCCGATGGGGATCTCGGCGTTGGCGGCGGTGCCACCGGAGGACACGTCGATCAGGTCCACGCCGAGGGCTTTGAGGCGGCGCGCCAGTTCCACGGTTTCATCGGGGTTCCAGCCGTCTTCTACCCAGTCAGTGGCCGATACCCGCACAAACAGCGGCAATTCTTGAGGCCAGACCTCGCGCACCGCTGTTGTCACCTGCAACACCAGGCGAATGCGGTTTTCAAATGATCCGCCGTACTGGTCCTGGCGCTGATTGCTGATCGGCGAGAGAAACTGATGCAACAGGTAACCGTGGGCGGCGTGAATTTCCACCACCTCAAACCCCGCAGTCAGTGCGCGCTTGGCGGCAGCGACAAAATCGGCGATCACTTGCTGGATCTGCCCTTCATCCAGCTGTCTGGGCTGGGTGTGCTGGGGGTCGAAGGCAATCGGCGAGGGGCCTACCGGCACCCAGCCGCCGTCGTCCGGCTTGACGCTGCCGTGCTTGCCGATCCATGGCCGGTGGGTGCTGGCCTTGCGCCCTGCGTGGGCCAATTGAATCCCGGCCACCGCGCCTTGGGCGGCGATAAAACGCGTGATGCGTTGCAGCGGTTCGATCTGCGCATCGTTCCACAAGCCCAGGTCCTGGGCAGTGATGCGACCGTCGGCGGTCACAGCGGTAGCTTCGGTGAAAATCAGCCCGGCGCCTCCCACGGCGCGGCTGCCGAGGTGCACGAGGTGCCAGTCATTGGCCAGCCCTTCCTCAGCGGAGTATTGGCACATCGGCGACACCGCGATGCGGTTGAGCAGGGTCAATTGACGCAGGGTATAGGGTTCGAGCAGCTGGCTCATGGCGCACCTCTTCTGGGTTCTATGGGCACTGTTCAACAGTGCTTAGAGCCTAGTCGACAACGGTGGATTGCACAGGGTTCAGAAAGGAAAGCAGGGGCCGATTGCCGGCCCCTGTGTTGCAAAAAACTACATTTCGACCTGGGTGCCCAGTTCGATCACCCGGTTTACCGGGAGCTTGAAGAAGCGCAGGTTGCCGTTGGCGTTCTTCAACATGAAGGCGAACAGGCTTTCGCGCCAGCGCGCCATGCCTTCGATCTTCGACGCGATCACCGTCTCACGGCTGAGGAAGTAGGTGGTGCGCATCGGGCTGAAATCCAGGTTATCCAGATGGCACAGCTTCAGCGCCTCGGGCACATCCGGCTCATCGGTAAAGCCGAAGTGCAGGATCACGCGGAAGAAGCCGTCGCCAAACGCGTCCACCTCGAAGCGCCGCTCTACCGGCACCCGTGGAATGTCTTCGTAGACCACGGTCAGCAACACCACTTGTTCATGCAACACCTGGTTATGCAGCAGGTTGTGCAACAGCGCGTGGGGCACCGCGTCTGGCCGCGCGGTGAGGAACACCGCCGTGCCCTGCACGCGATGGGGCGGCTGCACGCGGATGCTGCTGATGAAGATCGGCAGCGGCAGGCCGCCTTCGTCGAGGCGTTCCACCAGCAATTGCTTGCCGCGCTTCCAGGTGGTCATCAGCACGAACAGCACAATCCCCGCCAGCACCGGGAAAGCACCGCCCTGGATGATCTTCGGCACGTTGGCGGCAAAGTACAGCCCATCCACCAACAGGCAGCAAACCAACACCGGCACCGCCAGGATCGGTGGCCACTTCCACAGCAGCAACATCACCGCCGACACCAGGATGGTGGTCATCAGCATGGTCCCGGTCACCGCCACGCCGTAGGCCGAGGCCAGGGCGTTGGAAGACTCGAAGCCCAGCACCAGCAGGATCACGCCGACCATCAGCGACCAGTTCACCGCGCCGATGTAGATCTGGCCCTGTTCAGCGCTGGAGGTGTGCTGGATGTGCATGCGCGGAATGTAACCCAACTGGATCGCCTGGCGGGTCAGGGAGAACGCGCCGGAGATCACCGCCTGGGACGCGATCACCGTGGCCAGGGTGGACAACACCACCAGCGGGATCAGCGCCCAGCTCGGCGCCAGCAAGTAAAACGGGTTGCGCGCGGCTTCCGGGTCGCCCAGCAGCATCGCGCCCTGGCCGAAATAGTTGAGCACCAGCGCCGGCAACACCAGGATGAACCAGGCGCGGGCAATGGGCTTGCGGCCGAAGTGGCCCATGTCGGCGTACAGCGCCTCGGCGCCGGTCAGTGCCAGCACCACCGCGCCGAGAATCGCCACGCCGATGCCGGGGTGCGCCTCGAAGAAGCGCACGGCCCACATCGGGTTCATCGCGCTAAGCACTTCCGGGTGCAGGGTGATGCCATACACACCAAGGCCGCCCAGCACCAGGAACCAGGTCACCATCACCGGGCCGAACAGCTTGCCGATGTGGTCGGTGCCGTGCTTCTGGATCAGGAACAGCGCCACCAGCACCACCAGGGCGATGGGCACGACCCATTTCTCCAGGCCGTCGAACGCCAGTTCCAGGCCTTCCACGGCCGACAACACGGAAATCGCCGGGGTGATCATGCTGTCGCCATAGAACAGTGCCGCGCCGCACAGGCCACACACCACGAGGAAACTGCGCAGTTTCTTGCGCTCACCCGCCGCCCGCCGCGCCAGCGCAGTCAGGGCCATGATGCCGCCCTCGCCCTGGTTATCGGCGCGCAGCACAAACAGCATGTACTTGATCGACACCACCCAGATCAGTGACCAGAAGATCAGCGCCAGGATCCCCAGCACGCCGTCATGGTTGACCTGCACCCCATAACCGCCGTTGAACACCTCTTTAAGGGTGTAGAGCGGGCTGGTCCCGATATCGCCGTAAACCACCCCGACCGCTGCCACCAGCATGCCAATCGGCTTCGTGGTGGAATGCGCGGCGCCTGCCGCCGGACTACTTGCCTGACCCATCAACCACTCCTGCCCTTTGACCTGAGGTCTTTTATAAACAGCGCGTCTCAGCTGACCGTAGCATGCGCTGTTTTACTTCTCGTAACAGACGTTTTATTGACCTTGGCGTTTTACCTGTGGGCAACGGCGCGAAGCATAGCGCAGCGGTTGGGGGATTTCGCGGTTCGCGTGTGTTGGCCTAAAGACATGGAGGCCATTTGAGCGCTATTTGCCTGCATTGAACTCTCTTATCGACAAGACTACTTTTGCCTACTTCTGCGGTTTCCGACGCGCGGATTGCTTGAACTCGTATTCAACAGAAAAAGCGTTTGATCAAGTTCGTTGGGTGACCCCATACTAAAAACGTAGCCACGATGTAGCTACATTTTTTTGTAAAGGAGTCTTGATATGTCCGCATTACTGAAAACCACTGACGTGCGTTGCCGCATAGACGAGGATTTGAAAGAGCGTGCCACTGCTGTGCTCAGCGCGTGCGGGCTTAGCCTCAGTGAAGCCTTGCGCCTCTTCCTCCATCAGGTCGTGACAACGCAGGGGCTGCCCTTTGAGGTGCGCGTCCCTTCGGAGAAAACCGCTCGTGCCATGGCACAAGCGCGTGAGATTCGTCGCCAGTTCGACTCAATCGACGAAATGCTAGGGGACGCTGATGGCGAAACCGCAAAAGAAGCAAAAACGCGCCGACCTGCCAAAACAATGCGCGCAGACACCTGAATTCAAAAAGTCCTGGGAACGCTACAAGCGGGCTGGGCGCCGAGATATGAATGAAGTACGGACAGTGATGGTGCTGCTGTTCCTGGGCGAGCAGCTTCCCGCCGAATACCGCGACCATGCACTTACCGGCAATTGGGGCGGCTTCAGGGAGTGCCATATCGGTGGCGACTTTCTGATGATCTACGAAAACTCGCGGGCTGACCTGATCACCTTTGTGGACTTGGGGAGCCATGCCGAATTGTTCGCGTAGTCGTTGGCGAATCCTATAGCGCCGCACTCGTCGCATTTCCCCGCATAAAGCTGGTCAAGCGCGTTGCCCATCGATAGAATTGCGCACTTTTTGATCAGAGGCACACCAAGTGCCCGTCCGCTGCCTGCCCTTCACGGCGGCGGCGTCATTCAATACCGAGGTTAGACATGTCCACCACCATCGCAAAAGCCAACCCCAAGGTTGGCTTTGTTTCCCTGGGTTGCCCGAAGGCGCTTGTCGATTCCGAGCGCATCCTTACGCAACTGCGTATGGAAGGCTATGACGTCGTGTCCACTTACCAGGACGCCGATGTGGTGGTGGTCAACACCTGCGGTTTCATCGATTCGGCCAAGGCTGAGTCCCTGGAAGTGATCGGCGAAGCGATCAAGGAAAACGGCAAGGTCATCGTGACCGGCTGCATGGGCGTGGAAGAAGGCAATATCCGCAACGTGCACCCGAGCGTGTTGGCGGTGACCGGCCCGCAGCAGTACGAGCAGGTGGTCAACGCCGTGCACGAAGTCGTGCCGCCGCGCCAGGATCACAACCCGCTGATCGACCTGGTGCCGCCGCAAGGCATCAAGCTGACCCCGCGTCACTACGCGTACCTGAAGATTTCCGAAGGCTGCAACCACAGTTGCAGTTTCTGCATCATCCCGTCGATGCGCGGCAAGCTGGTCAGCCGTCCGGTCGGTGATGTGCTGGACGAAGCCCAGCGCCTGGTCAAATCCGGCGTGAAAGAGCTGTTGGTGATCTCCCAGGACACCAGCGCCTACGGCGTCGATGTGAAATACCGCACCGGTTTCTGGAACGGCGCGCCGGTGAAAACCCGCATGACCGAACTCTGCGAAGCCTTGAGCAGCCTGGGTGTGTGGGTGCGCCTGCACTACGTTTACCCGTACCCGCACGTTGACGAGCTGATCCCGCTGATGGCCGCCGGCAAGATCCTGCCGTACCTGGACATCCCGTTCCAGCACGCCAGCCCGAAAGTCCTGAAAGCCATGAAACGCCCGGCCTTCGAAGACAAGACCCTGGCGCGTATCAAGAACTGGCGCGAGATCTGCCCGGAGCTGATCATCCGTTCGACCTTCATCGTCGGCTTCCCCGGCGAAACCGAAGAAGACTTCCAGTACCTGCTGGACTGGCTGACCGAAGCGCAGCTGGACCGCGTGGGTTGCTTCCAGTACTCGCCGGTGGAAGGCGCACCAGCGAACCTGCTGGACCTGGCCGTGGTGCCGGACGACGTCAAGCAAGACCGTTGGGAGCGTTTCATGGCGCACCAGCAGGCCATCAGCTCGGCGCGCCTGCAACTGCGCATCGGCAAGGAAATCGAAGTGTTGATCGACGAAGTCGATGAGCAAGGCGCCGTAGGCCGCTGCTTCTTCGACGCGCCGGAGATCGACGGTAACGTGTTTATCGACGACGCCAGCGGGTTGAAGCCGGGCGACAAGGTCTGGTGCACCGTGACCGACGCCGACGAGTACGACCTGTGGGCCGAAAAGCGCGACTAATGCTGTAAAGATTTGAAAAAGCCCTGCCTCTGGACAAGATGCGGGGCTTTTTTACGTCTATCGTTTTGCCCATCGGCGCCAATCATCTCTGGCAAGGGGCAGCGGGCATGCGGCAGCATTCGGTTATCCATACACCTAAAACCAGCGACTACGTGGAGTTGGCGCGGATTTGGGAGGCGTCGGTGCGGGCCACCCATGACTTTTTGCCGGACAGTTACATTGTGTTGCTCAAGGACCTGGTGCTGAGCCGTTACCTCGACGCCGTGATGCTGATCTGCACCAAGGACCTGCGCCAACGCATCACCGGGTTTGCCGGCGTGGCAGCGGGTAAGGTGGAGATGCTGTTTATCGACCCGCAGCATCGGGGCCAGGGCCTTGGCCGGCAGTTGCTGCGTTATGCCATTGAGCACATGAATGCCGATGAGCTGGACGTCAATGAACAGAATCCGCAGGCGTTGGGTTTCTACTTCAAGCAGGGTTTCGAGGTGATCGGACGGACGGAGCATGATGGCCTCGGGCAGCCGTACCCTTTGCTGCACCTGCGCTTGCGCTCTTCTATGGGAGCTGGCTTGCCTGCGATTGCATCCACTCGGTCTGCCTGTTGAACCGAGTTGCCTGCATCGCAGGCAAGCCAGCTCCCACACAAGCCAGGTCCCAGCAAAGCCAGAGCTCCCACAAAAAACACCGGCACTGAAATGGGGCCGGGATTAACCGGCGCCAGGCAGGTACAATAGCCGCCCCCTTTTGTTACGGCCCTTGTCATGACTGACCCCATACGCCTCTCCAAACGCCTTATCGAACTGGTCGGTTGCTCCCGTCGGGAGGCTGAGCTGTTTATCGAAGGCGGCTGGGTCTCGGTGGACGGTGAAGTGATCGACGAGCCGCAGTTCAAGGTCACCACCCAGAAGGTCGAGCTCGACCCGGACGCCAAGGCCA
This sequence comes from Pseudomonas sp. CBZ-4, assembly GCF_000346755.1. GTDB lineage: Bacteria > Pseudomonadota > Gammaproteobacteria > Pseudomonadales > Pseudomonadaceae > Aquipseudomonas. Next base: position 31,076 of record NZ_ANNV01000154.1, read on the forward strand.
CCGTGCCAGAGCCGGTGACCATCCTGCTGCACGCGCCGGTTGGCGTGGATGCAGAAACGGCGATGGCCTCGATCAGCGCCGACACCCTGTCCGAAGAGCACCGCTTCAGCAAGCGCCCGCTCAAGGGCCATTTCCTGCGCCTGACGGCCAGCGCCGACCTGCAAGCCAAGGCCAGCGGCCTGCTGGTGTTTACCCAGGACTGGAAGATTCTGCGCAAGTTGACCGCCGATGCCGCCAAGATCGAGCAGGAATACGTGGTCGAAGTCGAAGGCGACATGGTTGCCCACGGCCTCAACCGCCTGAACCACGGCCTGACCTACAAAGGCAAGGAGCTGCCGGCGGTCAAAGCCAGCTGGCAGAATGAAAACCGCCTGCGTTTTGCGATGAAGAACCCGCAGCCAGGCGTGATCGCGCTGTTTTGCGAAGCGGTTGGCCTCAAGGTCATCGCCATCCGTCGCATCCGCATCGGCGGCGTGTCCATCGGCAAGGTGCCGGTCGGCCAGTGGCGCTACCTGTCGGCCAAAGAGAAGTTCTAAGCCGCTGCCCTTTTTCTCGACACCGCCGGATTTGCGCGGTGTCCTCAGTTGAATACCAGGATTACCCACCATGATTCACAACGACGTACTGCGTAGCGTGCGCTACATGCTCGACATCAGCGACAACAAGATGGTCGAGATCATCAAGCTCGGCGGCATGGACGTGACCAAGGACGACCTGCTGACCTACCTCAAGAAAGACGAGGAAGAAGGCTTCGTGTTCTGCCCGGACGACGTCATGGCGCACTTCCTCGATGGCCTGGTGATCTTCAAGCGTGGCAAGGACGAAAGCCGTCCGCCGCAGCCGATCGAGACCCCGGTGACCAACAACATCATCCTCAAGAAGCTGCGCGTGGCCTTCGAACTGAAGGAAGACGACATGCACGCCATCCTCAAGGCCGCCGAGTTCCCGGTATCCAAGCCTGAGTTGAGCGCGCTGTTCCGCAAATTCGGCCACACCAACTACCGCACCTGCGGCGACCAGTTGCTGCGCAACTTCCTCAAGGGCCTGACCCTGCGCGTCAGAGCTTAAAGCAGCCACAAGCTTCAAGCCCCAAGTGAAAAGCTTGTGGCTTGCAGCTTGCAACTTGAGGCCCCAAAAATGCCCTACAAAGTCTCGCCCGTTGGCTTCGTGCGCTCCTGTTTCAAGGAGAAGTTCGCCATCCCGCGCCAACCCCAACTGGCGCCTGCCGCCCGTGGCGTGCTGGAGCTGGTGGCGCCGTTCGACGGCGGCGAGGCGGTGCAGGGGCTGGAACAGGTGAGCCATGTGTGGCTGCTGTTTCTGTTCCACCAGGCCCTGGAAGACAAGCCACGCCTGAAAGTGCGCCCGCCCCGTCTGGGCGGCAACACCTCCATGGGCGTGTTTGCCACCCGCGCGACGCACCGGCCCAATGGCATCGGCCAGTCGGTGGTGAAGCTGGACAAGGTAGAGCCGGGACGGCTGTGGATCTCCGGGATCGACCTGCTGGACGGCACGCCGGTGCTGGATATCAAGCCGTACGTGCCCTATGCGGACATCATCGACACAGCCACCAATGACATGGCCAGCGGTGCGCCCACGTTGATTCCCGTGCAATGGCTGAAGACCGCGCTGCACCAGGCACAAAACCACGCCCAGCGGCTGGATGAGCCGTTGGTGGCGCTGATTGAGCAGTGTTTGGCGCAAGATCCGCGGCCGGCGTATCAGACGCCTGGGCCTGAGCGCGAGTACGGTGCGCAGCTCTGGGATGTGGATGTGCGGTGGCACTATCCCGAGGCTGGGACGATATGTGTGCTGGAAGTACTCCCAGCCAGTTGAAGAAACCGGAAACAAAATGTGGGAGCCGCTTATGTGGGAGCTGGCTTGCCTGCGATAGCATCACCTCGATTCAACTGAATGACCGAGGTGTCCGCATCGCAGGCAAGCCAGCTCCCACACAAGCCGGCTCCCACATTTTTTTGAGCGCTGTTTACTTCTCGACGAACGCACGCTCGATCAAGTAATCACCCGGCTCACGCATGCGTGGCGAAACTTTCAGGCCGAAGCTGTTCAACACTTCGCTGGTCTCGTCCAACATGCTTGGGCTGCCGCACAGCATGGCGCGGTCGTCCTCGGGGTTGATCGGCGGCAGGCCGATGTCGCTGAACAGCTTGCCGCTGCGCATCAGGTCGGTCAGGCGGCCTTCGTTTTCGAACGGCTCGCGGGTCACGGTTGGGTAGTAGATCAACTTCTCACGCAGGGCCTCGCCGAAGAATTCGTTCTGCGGCAGGTGCTCGGTGATGAACTCGCGGTAGGCGACTTCGTTGACGTAACGCACGCCGTGGCACAGGATCACTTTTTCAAAGCGCTCGTAGGTTTCCGGGTCCTGGATCACGCTCATGAATGGAGCCAGGCCAGTGCCGGTGCTCAGCAGGTACAGGTGTTTGCCCGGCTTCAAATCGTCAAGCACCAGGGTGCCTGTCGGTTTTTTGCTGATGATGATCTCGTCGCCTTCCTTCAAGTGCTGCAATTGGGAAGTCAGCGGGCCATCCGGCACCTTGATGCTGAAGAACTCCAGATGCTCTTCCCAGTTCGGGCTGGCAATGGAGTAAGCGCGCATGAGCGGGCGGCCGTTGGGTTGTTGCAGGCCGATCATCACGAACTGACCGTTCTCGAAGCGCAGGCCCGGGTCGCGGGTGCACTTGAAGCTGAACAGCGTGTCGTTCCAGTGATGAACACTGAGGACACGTTCGTGGTTCATGTTGCTCATGTACGGGGAACTCCTGGAAATGGGTCTGCGCCAAAGAGATAGATGCGCAATTGCACAGCATTCTAATGGCGGCGACAATATCTGTTAACTGGATTATTAAGATAAGGGTTATCGGTTATATCGATATGCGATTTACTCTCCGTCAACTGCAAGTCTTCGTCGCCGTCGCCCAGCAGGAAAGCGTCTCCCGCGCTGCTGGCCTTCTGGCCTTATCTCAATCCGCCGCCAGCACCTCGATCACCGAGCTGGAGCGCCAATCCAGCTGCCAATTATTCGACCGCGCGGGCAAGCGGCTGAGCTTGAACGCCCTCGGTCATCAGCTATTGCCCCAGGCCGTGGCCCTGCTGGACCAGGCCAAGGAGATCGAGGACCTGCTCAACGGCAAGTCCGGCTTCGGTTCCCTGGCGGTCGGCGCCACGCTGACCATCGGCAATTACCTGGCCACCCTGCTGATCGGCAGCTTCATGCAGCAACACCCCGAGAGCCAGGTGAAGCTGCATGTGCAGAACACTGCGCATATCGTGCACCAGGTCGCGCACTACGAAATTGACCTGGGTCTAATCGAAGGCGACTGCAGCCACCCGGATATCGAGGTGCAAACCTGGGTCGAGGATGAACTGGTGGTGTTCTGCGCGCCGCAACATCACCTGGCCAAGCGTGGCGTGGCGAGCATGGATGAACTGACTCGTGAGGCGTGGATTCTGCGGGAACAAGGTTCGGGCACGCGCCTGACGTTTGACCAAGCCATGCGCCATCACCGCAGCGCACTGAACATCCGCCTGGAGCTGGAGCACACCGAGGCGATCAAGCGCGCCGTGGAGTCAGGGTTGGGCATTGGCTGTATTTCGCGGCTGGCGCTACGTGATGCATTCCGCCGTGGCAGCCTGGTGCCAGTGGAAACCCCGGACCTGGACCTGGCCAGGCAGTTCTACTTCATCTGGCATAAACAGAAGTACCAGACCTCGGCCATGCGCGAATTTCTGGAACTGTGCCGCGCCTTCACCGCCGGGGTTCAGCGCAGCGACGAGATCGTGCTGCCGAGCATTGCCTGACGGTTAGATCAGGATCACGGCCCACACCAGGGTGATCATGGTCAGCGCGACGAATTGCGCGGCGCTGCCCATGTCCTTGGCGTTTTTCGACAAGGGGTGGCGGTCCAGGGAGATCCGGTCGATCGCCGCTTCCACCGCCGAGTTGAGCAACTCGACGATCAAGGCCAGCAGGCACACGGCGATGAGCAAGGCGCGCTCGACCCGGCTGACCTGCAGGAAGAAGCTCAATGGGATCAGGATCACGTTGAGCAACACCAGTTGGCGGAAAGCCGCCTCGCCGGTGAAAGCCGCACGCAGGCCATCCAGGGAATAGCCCCCTGCATTGAAGATACGTTTGATACCGGTTTGACCCTTGAAAGGCGACATAGACGTAGGCAACTGAACCAAAGAAGTGGGGAAACTAGATCACGCCAAGTCAAAAAAGCGTGAATCGGTAACAACTTAATGCTGCGAAATTGACTCAAGTTGTTGCAAGAGCAACGCCGCCTGGGTCCGCGTGCGCACCCCCAGTTTGCGGAAAATCGCCGTGACATGGGCCTTGATGGTCGCTTCCGACACGCTCAGTTCGTAGGCAATCTGCTTGTTGAGCAAGCCTTCGCAGACCATGGTCAGCACGCGGAACTGCTGGGGTGTCAGGCTGGCCAGGCCATCACGGGCGGCCTTGGCTTCGTCGGACACATTGATTTCTTCAAACGCCTGCGGCGGCCAGGACACGTCGCCATCCAGCACGCTGCGCACGGCGTTCTGAATGTCTTCCATGGCGCTGGATTTTGGAATGAAGCCGCTGGCACCAAACTCCTTGGAGCGCACCACGACATCGGCTTCTTCCTGGGCCGAGACCATCACCACGGGGATCTGCGGGTATTGCCCACGCAACAGCACCAACCCCGAGAACCCGTAGGCGCCGGGCATGTTCAGGTCGAGCAGCACCAGGTCCCAGTCGGATTTTTCGGTGAGGCGGGCTTCCAGCTCGGCAATGCTGGCCACTTCAACCAAACGCACGTCCGGGCCAAGGCCAAGGGTCACTGCCTGGTGCAGGGCGCTGCGAAACAGCGGATGGTCATCGGCTATCAGGATTTCGTATGTGGCCATTGATTAAATGATCCTGTTTTTTATGGGAGCCCTGATGGGTTCAGGGTTCGCCAATACACAAGGCGACGGCCAGGCAGCCATCGCCACAGGGCAAGTTCGACGTCAAAAGCACGTGCAACGACGTCGAAAATTCACGGTTGCGCCCCAATCGGCGCTCAGCATGCCCAGCGTAGCCTGGGGGGTCAAGCACTACGCCCTTGGGCATTTTAGCGGCGCCGGGTTTACGGTGCCATCATGCAAACGTCGTCTGGCTATACCGCTGGGATATAGGGTGCAAGACGAGTATGGACGATGTCGGTGGGGTCCAGGGGTAACTGGAATTTTGCCGCCAGGTAATGGGTGCTGAAGACGTCGAGATAGGCGTCCAGCACTTCACTGGCGGCGCCGTCGTCGGCCAGTTCCAGGCACAGCGCCGCGACCTCGGCCGTGCAGAAATGATCATCGCGCTTGGAACGGCGCAGCTTGTAGCGCGACAGTTGCTCAGGCGCCAGGCTCAGTACCGGCAAATGCTCCAGGTACGGGCTTTTGCGGAACATCTTGCGCGCTTCGCTCCAGGTGCCGTCCAGCAGGATGAACAGCGGGCGCTTGCCCTCTTCGACCTGCACCTGGCTGACCACCCGCTCGGGCACCACGAATTCACCGGGAAAGACGATATAGGGCTGCCATTGCGGGTCGCCCAGCAAGGTCAGCAAGTCGGGGTCAACTTCGGTGCGCGACCAGGCAAACGCGGTGGTGTCGTCGATCACATCGGCGATCAGCCAGCCGGTGTTGCTGGGCTTCATCGGCTCAACGTCATGCATCAGCAGGCACATCGCAGACCTGGCCGCCACTTTAGGCCGCCAGGCGCACAGGCAGTACTCAGGGATGACCCGACAGCCGGGGCAGCGCTCGGCGCGGGAACCGCGATTGAGGAACGGCCTCACGGCACGGGCCAGACGCTGGGTGCGCAGGCGGGAGACGGCGTGGCTCATCGGATGCGCCGTTGGGACGGGTAGATCGACACGGTGAAAACTCGTGGAAGGCTTGAAGTGGCGGCAGTTTACCAGCGATACGCCTGGCTGTAGTGGCAACGGCTCACCTATAATTGCGCGCCACTGAACGCACAGCGCAGTGGCTGGTCTATGCACCAGTACCCGAATCAGGAGAGTTTCATGTTGCGTTCCATGCTGCGCCTTGCCGCCCCGTCCATCGCTCTCGCGCTGGTATTGCCTGTGGGCGCCCAGGCGGCCTCGCTGCTGGAGGCCCAAATGAACCGCAAGCTGCAAAGCGTCGCAGCTGAAAGCAACAAGGACCTGCCCCGGGAAATCGACGAAAAGACCCTGGAAGTGGCCTACACCGTTGAAGGCATGCAACTGATCGATCACCTCAGCGTGCTGCCCGACCGTGCCGAACAGATGCGCGCCAACCCCAAGGCGGTGTATTTCCAGCTCGGCCAGAGCGTGTGCCTGAACAAGGGTTACCGCGAGTTGATGGCCAAGGGCGCTGTGATGCGTTATGAGATTACCGAGAACAAGACCAACCGTCCTGTCGCGTCGGTGAAGTTCGTCGAAGCCGATTGCCCGGCCCCGGTGGCGAAGAAGAAAAAGTAACGGCATGACCTTCGCGCACCGCCGTCCGGTGGTGCGCACTCCCCCGCTTCAAGTCCTTTCGGGCAGCTAGACTCTCTCTCGCGCAACCAATAAGTGGTTGCCAGCCAAGGGTTTTCCGGCTCATGATCAAGCCATCCCTACCCTTCAATCACAGCATTTCCCCTGCTGTTCTGTAACATTTTCAGGGCAAAAGAAGGTTGCCCCCAGCGGCAAGCAGCGACACATGCAGTGTCGTCGCCTCCGGCGAATGGCTCGTCGGCCACCCGGGCCCTGCAAGAAGGAGAAGTTGAATGCCTTACGAACCGAATGACCGCCTGCTCCGCCATTTTGAAGAGAACGGAGCCGACCTCACGCAGCAGGTCGAAGCGCAACTCCAGCTGATTGCGCCCAACAGCCCGAATATTCCCCTTTATCGCGACATGATCCTCACCGTACTGCGCATGGCCCAGGACAACGGCGACCGCTGGAACGCGAAAATCACCTTGCAAGCCATCCGCGAACTGGACAACGCCTTCCGCGTGCTGGAACAGTTCAAGGGGCGGCGCAAAGTCACGGTGTTTGGCTCGGCACGCACGCCCGTCGAAAGCCCTTTGTATGCCTTGGCCCGTGAAGTCGGGGCAATGCTCGCGAAATCGGACCTGATGGTGATCACCGGTGGCGGCGGTGGCATCATGGCTGCTGCCCATGAAGGCGCGGGCCTGGAGCATAGCCTGGGCTTCAACATCACCCTGCCGTTTGAACAGCATGCCAACCCGACTATCGACGGCACCGACAACCTGCTGTCGTTTCACTTCTTCTTCACCCGCAAGCTGTTCTTCGTCAAGGAAGCCGACGCCCTGGTGTTGTGCCCGGGCGGTTTCGGCACCCTGGATGAAGCCTTGGAAGTGCTGACACTGATCCAGACCGGCAAAAGCCCGTTGGTGCCCGTCGTGTTGCTGGACGCTCCCGGTGGCAGCTTCTGGCAAGGCGCGCTGGACTTTATCCGCAGCCAACTGGAAGCCAACCGCTATATCCTGCCCACTGACCTCAAGCTGGTACGCCTGGTGTACAGCGCAGAGGAAGCGGTGGCGGAGATCAATCAGTTCTATGCCAACTTCCACTCTACGCGCTGGTTGAAACGCGAATTCGTGATGCGCATGCATCATCCTCTGAGCGATCGAGCACTGGCCCATTTGCAGAGCGAATTTGCCAGCTTGCGGTTGAGCGGGGAGTTCCAGCAACTCGCTTACACGGGCGAGGAACATGATGAGCCGAGGTTCAGCCATCTGACGCGGTTGGTGTTCAACTTTAATGGTCGCGACCAGGGTCGCTTGCGGGAGCTGGTGGATTTCATCAACTTGCCGGAGAACTGGGCGCAGGCTCAGGGCAAGGTGCAGCAGCGAGTGGCGCCGGAGCCGGCGTGATTTTTTGAGCAAAAAAAAAGGCCCACTATTTTCATAGTGGGCCTTTTTGCAAGATAACAACTCAGTCGTCCATGTCTCGACCGCTGAGTAGGCGGCTGATCATTTCCATCGAGAACCCGCGATAACTCAGGAAGCGGCCTTGTTTCGCACGTTCCCTGGCATCGATAGGCAGATGACCAGAAAACTTGCGCCGCCAGGTCTCTTCCAACTGCGACTGCCAGCTGATTCCGCACTCACGCAGGGCAAGGTCGATATCAGCACGTTGCAGGCCCCGCTGGCTCAACTCTTCACGAATCCGCGCCGGGCCGTAGCCAGAGCGGGCTCGATAAGACACAAAACTTTCGAGGTAACGGGCTTCCGACAGCAGCCCTTCTTCCGTCAAACGGTCGAGAGCGGTGTCGATCATCTCGGGCTCCGCGCCGCGCTGACGCAGCTTACGCGTCAGCTCGACTCGACCATGCTCGCGGCGAGCGAGCAGGTCCATTGCAGTGCGCCGAACGGCGACGAGTGTATCCAGTACAACTGTCATCGTTTGCTTCAGATATCAGTGTCGGCTTCTTCGACTTCTGCAACCGGTTCGCGGTTGGCGGCAGCCTTCACATCTGGCGCTGCAGTCAGCAGTTTGTCGCGGATCTGCTTCTCAAGCGTGGCGGCGATGTCCGGGTTTTCCGCAAGGAACTTGGCCGAGTTGGCCTTGCCCTGGCCGATCTTGCTGCCGTTGTAGGCATACCAGGCGCCGGACTTCTCAACAAAACCGTGCAGTACGCCCAGGTCGATCATCTCGCCGTTCAGGTAGATACCCTTGCCGTAGAGAATCTGGAACTCAGCCTGACGGAAAGGCGGGGCCACTTTGTTCTTCACGACTTTGACGCGGGTTTCGCTACCGACAACCTCGTCACCTTCTTTCACCGCGCCAGTACGGCGGATGTCCAGACGGACCGAAGCGTAGAACTTCAGTGCATTACCACCGGTGGTGGTTTCCGGGCTGCCGAACATCACGCCGATCTTCATACGGATCTGGTTGATAAAGATCACCAGGCAGTTGGCGTTCTTGATGTTACCGGTGATTTTACGCAGCGCCTGGGACATCAGACGGGCTTGCAGGCCCACGTGCATGTCACCCATCTCGCCTTCGATTTCAGCCTTGGGTACCAAAGCGGCCACGGAGTCGACCACGATCACGTCGATGGCGTTGGAACGCACCAGCATGTCGGTGATTTCCAGGGCTTGCTCACCGGTATCCGGTTGGGAAACCAGCAGGTCGTCAACGTTGACACCCAGCTTGCCGGCGTATTCAGGGTCGAGGGCGTGCTCGGCATCGACGAACGCGCAGGTGGCGCCCATTTTCTGTGCCTGGGCAATCACCGACAGGGTCAGGGTGGTTTTACCGGAAGATTCAGGACCGTAGATTTCAACGATACGGCCTTTTGGCAACCCGCCAATGCCGAGCGCGATGTCCAGACCCAGAGAGCCAGTGGAAATAGCTGGGATCGCCTGACGGTCGTGATCGCCCATACGCATTACGGCACCCTTGCCGAATTGACGTTCGATCTGACCCAGGGCCGCAGCCAAGGCTTTCTTCTTGTTGTCGTCCATTAAAGTCCTCACGTAATCAATAAGGCCGGAACGGCCAACACCTGTATAAGTAGACAGTATTGTTCCACAAAGATCGGGGATCGCCTACCCCTGATTTTCTATTTCTGCTGCAGCTCGTCGCAACAAGCCCTCTAGCGCGGCCTTTACCGTTTGTCGGCGGACCTCATCGCGGTTGCCGGTGAAGTGCTCAAGCTCGGCGGTGACGTCATCGCCGACACCAAAGGCGAGCCACACCGTGCCCACCGGCTTGTCCGGCGAACCGCCATCCGGCCCCGCGACACCGCTGACCGCCACGCCAAAGCGCGCCAGGCTTTTTTCCTGGGCGCCGCGGACCATCGCTTCCACCACTTCCTGGCTGACGGCGCCCACTTTGGGAAACAACGTTTCCGGCACATTCAGTTGCCGGGTCTTCTGCCGATTGGAATAAGTGACATAGCCCGCCTCGAACCAGGCCGAACTCCCCGGAATCCGCGTGATCGCTTCGGCAATACCGCCGCCGGTGCAGGATTCGGCGGTGGTGACGTGGGCATTGAGCACCTGCAAACGGCGACCCAGTTCAGCAGCCAGTTGAGTGATTTCCTTCACGGTCGTCTCCAGTCTTGGGCGGGGGTTCGCCTACCCTACAGGAGCCAATCGCGCGTGCAAGTGACGGACTGTCTCAAGAGACCACGCGCCTAAGAAACCCACAGCACCGTCTTCGCCCGCGTCCACAGCCGCAAGCGATCCTCCAGCCCGTTGAGCCCGCCATTGATACGCCGCGTAATCGTGGTGAACTGATCCTTGTCGGCCAGCTCATTCAGGCCATTGCTCTGCCAGAACCAGGCAGCCGAGGCGACGGCCCATTGCGGCTGCTCCAGCAACGCAGGTTCCCACAACAAACGATCATCGCCGAACAGTGCCTGGCTGCACGCCAGATAGTTGCGCCGGCCGGTGATCTGGATCAGGCCACGGCCACGGTACCGCTGGCCATCACCGTCCTGTTCTGGCGTATTGCCCAGGCGCGCGGCCAATAGCCCCGTGTCGTACTTGCCCAGGTACTGCTCGCTCCCGAGTTCACGTACGTAACGCAACTCGCCAGACTCATGGCCGATTTGGGCGATAAACGCAGCGACGCGTCGGGCACTGTCGAGCCCATACCGGGCAAACGCAGCATTGAACCCAGGCAAAAAAACACCCGCGCCAAGGCGGGCTCCCGGCAGGATTTGAATCAGTTGCGCCAGTGTGATCTGCATCAATCGCTCCCTGAAAAGTGACTATTCCGACAAACCACCGGCGGTGATCGAACTGCGATACCCCGCCACCGGGTCGCTCGAATTCACCACCTGGGTAATCGACCACCGCCCCTGCATGTAACCCGGCCAGCTCTCATCGAGCCGCAACAGCCCTTCGGCGGCCAGTAACGGATTGCCCGGGCAATCAATCACCAACTCCAACCCCTCGCGCCCGGCCCGGCGCAGCTCGGCTTCAGCGACGGCACGGGCTTCCGCCGCGTTTTGACAGCGCTGGCGCACGGCCTTGAACGGCGCAATGCCCACTTCAACCACATGCTGCTTGCCCCCCGCCGCATCCCACCAGGTGACACGGCTGCCCTGGTATTTCGCGCGGGTCTTGTCGTTGAGCGTGGCGGTGATAAAGGCTGGATCACCGGGGCGATTGTCCTGGGTCACGGACAATTTCACCTCCGGCAATTGTTGCAGGGTCAATGTCCGGGTTTTGCCGGCTTCGGCGAGTACATACAGTTCGTTGAACGGCTTGGTGATCGCGCAATAGCGCTTGGCCAGCCGGGTAATGAATGCCATGTCGCTTTCATTGGACTGATCGATATGCGGCACCGGAACGCTTTCCAGCGACGGCGCCACACGCGGCGAAAACCCATGCCGGCTGACCAGCTGGCGAAACAGCGCGCCCAGCGTGATGGGCCCGTAGCTGGCCGATCGACGCTGGCGATAGCCGCTCGCGTCCTTTTCGCTGAAAGGCGCCGCTGTCGCGACAATCAGCAAGCGCATGGGAAACAGCACGGGGGTGCGCTGGCTGATCAGAAACTGGCCTTTTTCCACCAACCCCGTCTCTTTGTAACCCACGCGCAAGCCAATCTTGCCGCTCATGCTCGGCAGGCCTTCCAGCCCCTCGATATTGAGGGTCAATTCCAGCCGGTCGGACTGGATGCCAGCCCCATCGGTATGGCTCCAGCGCATGATGCGTTGGTTGAGCAACGCCGCATTGGCGCCGTAAAACTCCACGATAGGTGTAAATCCCTGTGTCATGCCGCCTCCTTAATCCCACGCCAGAACGGGGCGCAACGCCGCCGGCCGCGCTTGTATTTCCGGCACGATCACCCACACACCCGCCGGCAGCACCGGGCCGTACTCGGCAAGCGTGGGGTTCAGGCGCCACAGGGTTTCTTCGGCCGCATCATCGCAACGCCCCAGCTCGCGGTAGAGCAGCAGGTTGACCGAGTCACCGGCGATACTTCGCACTCTACGCATTGACGAATTCCTCCAGTTCGAGGGTCCAGGTCATCAGCATCGCCGTACCGTCATCGATCACGTTGCTCTGGGTCTCCTTAACCGAATTGATACGCCACAGGCCCCAGTTGCGGCCGATGCCATCCACCAGCGGCAACGGTGTGCGCAAGCCTTGCAAGGCACGCAGCTCATCCAGGCGCTGCATACCAATGCCGTACATGGCCTTGCCATTGAACGTGAGTTTTTCCAGCTTCTGGCCGCTCTGCCGCGACTGCGGCTTGCTGGCAATAATCGCCAGGTCGCTCCAGCCACCGTCGCTGTTGCGGATCAGCGAGGCATAGGCAAAACCTCGGGACAAACCAAAAATGAAATCGCCCAAAACCATCTGTTGTCGCATCAATCACCTCCTGGGTCGGCGAGAGCCGCATTGCGGCGAACCCCCAGCACGTCCGTGACCATCGGCATGCATTGAAATTGCAGGGCGTGGATCACCTGGCTGACCACCTGTTGGGCATCGGCAGGGTTCACACCGGTGATCTGGATACTTGGCGCGATGGACACCTGCACGTTATCCGCGCGGGTACTGTTGAGCTCTTTGCTCACGGCATCGGGCGCCGGCAGGCGATCACTGGGGCCGAACAGTTTCTCGCCCAGCCAGCCGCCCGCTTCGCTGCCCAGCAAACCACCGATGGCGCCGCCGACAGCCGTACCGATCCCGGGAAAGACCAGGGTCCCGATGGCTGCCCCCGCAGAGGCGCCCGCCCACGCGCCACCCGCCGTGCTCAGGCCGGAGCCGATGGCGTTGGCGTCGCCGTTGCGTACGCCCTGGATCACATCCACGGCAGCTGCGGCGGTTCTCAATGGCCCAAGCCGGCGAATGCCGACGGATTGCAGTGTGCCGACAGCATCGGCCAAGGCGCCTGCGCTTAGGTTGGGTGCGCTAGTGGCAACGCTAGCCCCGGCAAAGGACTGAAAACGTTGCGAGTTCGGCCCCGGCTGAAAGCTGTTTGACAAGCCCCCCACGGCCTGGCGATTTCGCTTGGACGGACTGCGCCTCCCTGCGCTGCGCCCAGCGTTTTTTTTGCGCTCTTTGAATTGATTGACGGCCGCGTCCATGACCAGATCAACCGCTTTTTCTATGAACTTGTCTTTGATCGTGTCCAACAAGCCTGCACCGGCAGCCTCAGGCTGGTCCTTCGGCGCGCTCGCGGCCACATCGGCAGCCTTGGGCAGCAGCGCATCGCCGTTGATGAACAGCGTGCTGTTGAGCGTCTCCAACGTCTCGCGCAGCCGCACGTTTTCCTGGGCCAAGGCGTTGATGTCCACACTGAGCGTGACCAGCGCAGAGCGCAGTTCCACCTGCGGCTGCGCGACCCCATCCAGGCTTACGGGGGCCGCCGCACTGGCGGAAAACGGCGCCAGCACATTGCCAAGGTCGGCGTCGCCGATCATCCAGCGCAAGTCCTCCTGGGCGAGCCTCATCCCATATTTCGTGTCTTGCATCCCGCTCTACTCCTGTTTGACGCCAAGGCGAGTGATCGCGATGTCGTAGCGGCGCATGGCTTTGGCGGCGTCCCATTCCAGGATCTCCGCTTCATTGACCGAGTAAACCAGCGGCACCACATCGAGGATTACGTCAATGTCCCGTTGCGAAAGAAGGCCGCCGGTTGATTTAAAAAATCGTCAATGCGCTCCTGCAACCCCGTCCAGTCGGGCACGGTCAGGCCGGCGAGATCGGGGATCATCAGCCCGGTGCAATGGGCGGTAATGAATTCGGCGCGGTCCTTGGCGGTGGCGAGTTTTTTCATCACCTTGGTCGCGCGCAGGGCGGGCATTTCCAGGTCGAGTGCGGTATGGGTGCGACCGGCGGCATCCACCGGCAGCAGCAGTTGGACCGGTTGTTCGTGGCTCGATGGCGCCGGCTCGCCGAGGAAGAACGACGCAGGACGGGTCGACATCTCATGCACGAATTGGGCGATGGTCACGTAGTCCGGGCGCTTGAGTTGGTCGAGCTCTTTTTCCGACAAGCCGGTGGCGAGTTTCGCCAGTTCGAAGAACTGATCGTCCTCATCATCACCGGCCCGGGCCAGCGCGTCTTTTTGCGCGGCGTAGTACAGCGGTTTGAGTTGAACCTGCTCGATCGTCGCGCCAGTGTCGGCGGTGATCGGCGAGAGCAGGCGGTGCAGCGGTGGCATCCAGGCCATGGGGCAATTCCTTGGGTAACGTTGTAAAAAAGGGCGAGCGCCGGTCCCTGTGGGAGCTGGCTTGCCTGCGATGCAGGCGACTCGGTCATTCAGCTAGACCGAGGTGATGCTATCGCGGGCAAGCCCGGCTCCCACAGGGAACTCGATCGGCCTTAAGGCATCAGCACGGCGCGGCGTGCATCGCCGAGGATATCGACGCCGTTGAGCACGAACTTCTGGGTGCGTACGTCGATGTCGATCACCGGGATGCCGTTTTCCAGGCGGTTGTAGGTGCGGCAGGACAACTCCAGGGTGGTGGTGGCCTTGTCGCCCATTTTCAGCTTGGCTTCCGCCAGGGATTTGAGCTTGCCGCCGACCGTGTGGTAGGTGAAATAGGTCTTGCCGTCCTGGTCCTGGCCGGCTTCGCGCACGTTCAGCAGGATGTCGTCACCCAGGCGCACACCCAGGGCCAGCATGATTTCCGGGCCGGCGCCTTGCAGCATCAATGTGGCATTGAGCACCTTGCCGCTCTTGGCCATTTCCTCGGCGATAAAACGCCCGCCGGACATGGGCTCCATCTCGAACTCGATCGTCGGCGGGGTGAATTCCTCCACCGTCGCGGACAACGGCAGGCCTTGAAGGGTGGCCGCAATGGCCTGTCTGACTCGGTTGGTAAACATTAGAGAACGTCCTCCAGGAACTGCTCGATGATTTCATCGCGGGCGTTGAGTTGATAAATCATGTGTTCGTTCGGCGCGTAGCGGCCGTAGTCGATGACGATGAACCAGGTGCCGTTCTTGTACTTCTCGACACTGTTCAATTCCGGGTGCAGGTACACGCTGCCGCCGGGGATGGTTTCGTCGGCGACCAGGGTTTGCAGCCAGTCGTTGATGCGCTTGACCTCCTGGTCCATGAAGGACTTGGTGAGGTTCTTCGCCATGGCTTTCTGGCCGGCCTTGACCAGCTTGCGGCTGATGGCATCTTCCAGGCCGACATAGCTGATGAACTTGCCGGTGATGGAACGGTTACCCAGCAGCGAGAAACCGCCGAGGATGGTGCGGGCGTAGTAGCTGACGCCGTAGCGGTTGAGCAGGTCGCCTTCGGTGGAGGTGTCGAGGATGTTGTACTCGACCACGCGGGAAACATCCTCAGCGAACGTCACCTGATTGCCCGGGCTTTCCCACTGCTTGACCTTGGCCAATGCGGCGATAGCCAGGGACGACGGCGCCAGGAACACATTCTTCTTCGCCGCCTTGGAGTACACCGACGGCATGTTGTGCACCAGCAGGCAACGGTCGAAGCCAAGGTCGGCACCGCCCAGTTCGCCGCTGTAGGTCACTTGGCCGGCGACCGCCACGTCCTTGCCATCCAGCACCACACGGGCCTTGATGCGCTTGCCGAAGGCGGCGAACTCACCGGCCACCGCCTTGACGCCGGTGAAGCCCGGGGCGCCGATGATGGTCAGGTCTTCCGGCACGCTGGCCAGTGCCGCCAGGCCCAGCTTGCGCCCGGTGACCGGCTCGTCGCCGCCGATCACGTTATTCTGGGTATCGGCCGCCGTTGCGCCCTCCTCCACGATCACCACGTAGACCGGCACCTTCACCACCTTGAGGATCTGGTACACCGCATGAAACAACGTGCCAGACTCGCTGCCGGTAGGATCCAGCAACGCCTGGGCGGTGAAACTGTTGATACGAAACGGCGAATTTTTCGGGATCGACGCGTGGGCCTTTGGCGCAGTGCCAACCAGGCCGATCACGTTATCGCCCAGGCCACCCATGGCCTCGGGGGATTCGGTCGCGTTGACGGTGATGCCGTTGTGCTCGAAGTTCAAAACCTCAGCCATGATTAGTCAGCCTTCTCGGTGGTGGCCTTTGGGGCCGGGGTGGCGTTGAGGACGCTGGTCAGTTCCAGACGGCCAGCGGTGCGCAAGGCGGTTGCTTCGACGTCCAGCAGGTCGAGTTCCTCGCCGACGACAGACCAGTGGCCGGCGTGGGTGGGGAATGGGATGAGGACGGTGTAGGTTTGGCGGGTGGGCATATGCACTCCATGCACAAAAAAGCCGCTCGAGGCGGCGGGGTTCTGGATCAGGAAAGAAAACGCCCCGTCAGTGCGGGGCGTTTATTCGGTTTGGCTGGCGAGCCACGACGGTGCAACAGGCCGATGTTCACTGTTCGGAAAGTCGGGCGACTGAGGCCAGTCACGCAACGCCTGCATATAAACCAGCAGCTCTTTGAACTGCCCCTCGGAGAGCGTTGGAGCAACTTCAATTTCAAGCTGATCGCGATGGCGTTCCCGCAGCCACTTCACTGACGACAATTCATAACCGCGCCAGGCTCGTTCCCGAGCGACAACATCTTCAGGGGTTGGAGAAACACCAGGATCCGAAATTGCGAAACCCCGTTCGCCAAGATCCGCATACTCCTTCTCCGACATTTCAATCACATCGGCCGGCATGTTTTTGCCATGCAGCGACAACGAGTAAAGCCCGTGGGTGGACGGTGAATAAAACATGAAACCTCCTCAATAACCGATTGCAATGACCAGCGGAAAGACAAGCCCTTGGTTCGCGGTACCGAACCACTGAGGAAATAGTTTGACGGTCTCTTTGTTCCAGCTACTTACCTGGAACATCTGGTCAGAAAATACCGTGTCATTACCCATGGTCGAGACAGAAGAGATCAGACATGCATTGGGAAATGCGAGAGGAAAACTGACCGCGGGATATGCGACTGATTCAAGACCGCTGACGGGCCCTTTAAACCACTGGATAACCAACCCGCCCAGCCAAGAAGGAAATGCGATATGCCCAGGCATGCCGAGTGAAATGGAAAACCCGGCGCGCAGTTTTTTGGGGGTTACAACGACTGCATCGTCCACCCCGGCATTCACTTGTGCCTGAGTTGCAACTTTCACAGTGCCTTGATTGATTTCCGTCGCCTGAACCGCCAAAGGCGCCAACGCCGAAACATTAATAGTTCCCTGATTGATCGGCGCGCTCCAGGCCTTGATACACCACATCACCGCCAGGTTGCGCGGACGGGTTTCATTACCGCCGGTGTACCCGACGTCCTGAAGGAAATCAAAAACGGAACCGCCGAGAGCCTTAACGCCAGCGACGCCAACCGCAGAACTGATGCCAGTTTGATTGGGCGGCGTATGGGTGTGGTTCTTGAACGCATCCGCCTGGAAACTGGCAATTGCACGCCCAGCATCCACGCCCCGCCCATGATCCCAACCCCGAAAAAACTCCCCTCGCGACTCCGGCAACCGGGTGAACCCAGCTGCATCACCCGCAACGTTGAATTTCTTCGCCAGATACGCAGCCAAGTCTGGATAAACAGAATCCTTGAACAGGCTGTTATCCACCTCCAGATACCCCGACGGCACGATTCCAAGCGGAAACGGTACCATCGCCCCGACCGGCAACGCTGAAGCCTTAGCGATCAACGCCTCAATCTCCGCCTTGGTATACGACCCCTTCGCCAACTGCTGCGCCAGGTAATCGACCACCCACGCCCGAGTCGCCTTCACCACCGTGTCATCAATCAACAACGTCACATTGGCGGCATTGGTCGTCTCGAAAATCGAGCGAATGTAAAACTCTTTGCCCGCCCCCGACGTCGTCAACACCGGTTTATACGACTCCGGGTATTTGACGATGGCATACAAGATCCCGCTGTCCGTCCACAGCCCGGCTTCCCGCACATACCAGCCGCCGACATTTGACGGGATGGTGACCTCAGCCATCAGCCAGTTGGCGTTTTTTTCATCTTGAAACAGCGCGTTCAACGGCCCGCGCCAGACTTCGCGTTTCAGCGCTTTTGCGCTGGCATCAGGGTTATAGACAGCGCCGTTGCCGTCGCCGACGGAGATCTGCGCCAGTTTGATCGGCACGCCAGCAGCCTTGCAGGCGGTTTCGTAGGCGATCCCCGCGTTGGTGAGCAGGGTGTAATAGTCAGCCATTTAGTGCTCCTGTGGATAAAGGGTGGTGGTTTCGACGGTGTAGAGCCCGGCCGCCAGACAGGCGCGGCCCGTGGCCTCAACGCCGGCCAGCACGTTTGGATAGATCGTGGTGAGTTCGCCGCACAGCGTGGCACCGCCGATGCTGTGGCGACCCGAAGCGCTCAAACCGATAGAGACCGAGAAGATGTCGCGCTCACTTTTGGCATCGGCCAAGCGTCGATCGAGTCGCAGGTCAGTGGCTTCGCTGTAGGGCAATTCGGTCCAGACTCGGACGGCAAAGCTGTAGGGCACACCTCGCGGTTTCTGCTCGTACCAGGCACGCACTTCGGGGCGTAGTCGCAGGCCTTTGACGGCGTTTTCC
Organism: Pseudomonas sp. CBZ-4; assembly: GCF_000346755.1. Lineage (GTDB taxonomy): Bacteria > Pseudomonadota > Gammaproteobacteria > Pseudomonadales > Pseudomonadaceae > Aquipseudomonas. The sequence goes on from NZ_ANNV01000154.1 coordinate 49,547, forward strand.
AGGGCTTGGCGAGTGCCGGCCTGGCGAGCGGTGGGCCAGGCGAGTTTGACGGTCAGGCGCTTTTCCGCCTCGGGGGCGGTGGTGCTCCATTCGTTCACCGCACGGTCCGCTGCCAAGTAGGGCAAAAACGCCGCCGGTGTACGATCCGGGTCCATCAGTTGGGGAAACGGCGGCGTGACCCGTTCCAGCAAGTAGCCGAAGCCCAGGTCCAAGGCCTTTTCCAGTGGTGAACTGTTGGCGGGCAACAGGCTCGTCTTGGGCTCACTCATAGCGTGCGCACCTCCACCTCGACACCCGTGCAGTACGGGGCCTGGAACGCCGAACTGATGATCGGCGCCAGCGGTTCAAGGATCTGCAGTTGCGCAGCGCCGGCGCTGTGGATGGCGTAGTCGATCCAGCTAGGATCGACCCGACCTTCCAGGCGATGACAGGAATCGGCGTAGGTTTGCAGCAGCTGTTGCGCGGCAACCTGGGTCAACCCCGAATCGGGGCCCGCGTTGATCTTGGCGACCACACGGATCTTGTAGCGTTGGATCTGCGCGCCCTGGACCGTAACCAGATCGGTTTCCGGCCGTACATCGGGCCGTGCGAAATGTCGCCGCACGCCGTCAAGCAAATCGGCGGAGGCGCTGCCATCGCCGTCCCGGGAGAGCACGGTGACCATCACCTCGCCAGGCGCGGTACGCCGACCGTTGCCATCCTTGATCCGCGCGGCATAGCCGTCTGGCTTGAAGGTGTAGCTGACCGTCACCACGCCCGGCGCGGCGCTTTGTACCTTGACCGCTGGCCGTTCGCCCAACGTAAACACTTCGCGGCGATATTGCATGCGCGAGCCCGCCGCTGGGGCGTGGGGAGCCAGGTAATAGCGCAGGCGAGCGTCATCGTCGCTTTCCAGCGTCGGCGGCACAGGCGGGAAAGCCGCCGGGTCACCGGGGTCGAGCACCTGGCGCTCCAGGCCCATGTCCGCGAGGCGCGCATCCAGGTTGCTGCCGGTGGCCCACCACGCCAGCATCTGCTTGATGCGCGCATTGTATTGGCGTTCGTGGGTTTGCAGGCGTACGCAAAACGCTTCCAGGGCCAGGGTCAGCAGCTCGCTTTCATTGTCGAGGCTGAGTTGGAGCTTGGCCGCGCTCTGCGGCGCGCGGGTGGCCACATAGTCGACGACGAACGCCTTGAATTCAGCCAGCAACGGCTCGAACGCATCGACCGCGATAATCGCCGGTTCCGCCAGTTGGTTCTGGCCAGGGATCAGCATGCTCATGTGACGACCTCGAAGGATTGTTGGCGGTTTTTCCAGGTGCCGGCAAAACGCAGTAACAAGCCGGCGCCCTGGCGGGTCGCGACGATGACCTGGGGTTGAAAGTCGGTGATGCCGTTCTGCGCGTTGTAGAACGCGTCGGCGGCGTGGCTCTGGGCGAGGATCAACAGGTCGTCGCCGAGGTTCTGGCCGAGCAATTGCGGGATCTTCGAGCCGTACAACGGGCGCTTCTGGCGAGTGCCCACGGGGGTGGTCAGCGCTCGGGTGGCACGCTGGACGAATTGCAGCCAGTCGTCGACCGCTGCCCCGCTGTTCCTATCGATTCCGATCATGGAAAATCCTTATGCGCTGCTGATCACGCGGCCGTGGTGGTCCACCACCGGGCCGCTCAAATGCACGCCGGCGGCATCCAGCAGCAAGCCGCTGGCGCCGAGTTGCAGGGTGATGCTGTCTTGGGTCAGCGTCAGCGTGGCGGCGCCGACAGTCACGTTCAGCTGTTCACGGGAACCGCTGACGGTGGTCGGCCCGTTGCTCCAATTGAACGTATGGCTGGCATCGTCATAGTCGCTTTGGGTGCCGTCCTGATACCGACGCCGGGTCAGCGAGGCCACGCCGGACACCGGCGGAAACAGGCTACTGTTGAGGCCGAACAAGGCCACGGATTGTGCTCCGCCTTCGCCACCGCCGTAGTTGAGCAACAGGCACTGCTCACCCACCGAGGGAATGCGGGTTTCAGTCTGCGAACCGGCGCTGGGGTTGAAAAAACGGATGGCCGGGCTGAACAAATCGCCATGACTGACCTTGCAGGTGTTGCTGGCGGCGTCGACCTCCTGGCACACGCCAATCCGGCAGAAGCTTTCCGCACGTCGGTAGAGGTCTTCGAGCTGGGCTTCCATGTCCACCAGGCGCTCGACAATCGGCCCGAGTTGCATGCGCAGCAATGCGTCGAACATGGACTACTCCTGAAGTGGACGATATTGATCCGGGTCGTTGATGTCGGAGACTTCCCAGGTGCGGGCAAATAACGGTTTGCCGGTGGGATCTTCGAGGAGGCGCGGGCCGAGGTAGAGGGTTTGGCTGAAGGACACGGTCCAGGTGTCGTAGTCCGTTTCCGTGCCGGTTGGCACGGAAGGGGCCGCGACGATAGCGACCGGTAAATCGCACTGATCCGGCGGCAGGCCCCAGCGGTTGTCGAGGGCCAGGTCCATCAGCTGGCTGGCCAGGTCGCAGGCATCAAACGCTGCGGCCCCGCTGGCGACAGTGACCTTGAGTGAAACCGCCAGCACATGCGCCTTGCGCCCCTCAAGGGAGCGCACGCCAGGGCCATTGCGCTCCATGCTGATCAGCACGCCGGTCATGTCGCCGGCGGCGCTGAAGTCCTGGTGATTACCTACACGCAATTGTGGGAAAGCGCTCTTCAGCGCGTCCTCAATCGCCATGGGCAGTTGGGAGGTTTTTTCGATAGAGGTCATCTTGTTGCGTCCTTGCAGCGGTTACTGCTGATCCGGGCGGTTGACGCCGATACGCTTGGCCGCCCAACGTTCATAAAGGCCGATGGCCACGTCTGCGCCGGCCATCGCGGTCAGGCACCCCAGTGCGGCGGCGGTCCAGACCGACAGGCCGGCGGCGTACAACAGCATCACGGCCGAGACCCCGCAGACCATGCACGCCCCAGACCGCAAGGCCAGGCGGCGTACCAGCGACCAGCCCCGGGCGCCCTCCTTGTCGGCGCGCCACATTTCACCGCTGACCCCGCCGATCAGGGCCAGTACGATCACCAGCCAGATCGGCATTTCCGCTAACGCTTGCTGCTCGTTTGTCATGTCACGCCTCCTGGCTGAGCAATGCCGGCACAGTGCCGGGGTTTGGATACTTCCGTGTGTCGGTTGGCATTCCAAAAAGCCCGGCTGCCCAGGCTTTTCAGTAATGCGTCCCGCGAACTGTCGGCGCTACTGGCGCGGTACGGTTCTTCCCTCGATGTTTTTCCGACCACGATCCCTGTCCGCCGGATAACTGCTTCTGGTGCTTTACGCTGCACACCCGGGTCAGTTGCCAACCCTCTGAACCGTTGAGGCCGGTTCATCGCTGCCTGTTCTTGTCATGCGGTGTAACTAAAGAGCGTCGGCATCCTTGCCGGTGTTGCCTGGCGTCCTTGCCATCGCTGTGATGGCTTCCATGCCGATGTTGCGTGCCTTCCTTGTCTTCCTTGGCAGCATCCTTGCTGCCTCCACCAGGCCTTCTTGGCTGGCTTGAGATGGAGAATATGCATGTATGGATATACAGTCAATGCATTAACGCATTTATTTGTAGAGATTAATGCCCTATCGCATAAGAACCCTTGCGGGCACTGGGCCTGCCTGCTTTTTGCCAGGCGAAAAAAAACCCGCGCATTGGCGGGTTTTGTCTTACCTAAGGTGGTTAGCGGGCGTACATGCCCCACCAGAACACATGGCCGAGGATGCTGATCTGCTCATCCTGGATGTCCTGGAAACTGTAGTCCTCGTCCGGGTGCTCATCACGATTGAAACTGCGCAGGCGAATCCCGGAAGGCAGGCGATAGAGCTGTTTCACCCGCAGTTGGCCGTTGTGATTGATCGCGTACAAATCACCATCGACGATATCGCCAATCCCGCTCTTGCCCGCATTGACCCCAACCGTCGCCCCATCACGCAGCACGGGCAGCATGCTGTTGCCACGCACGGTCACGCACTTGGCCTGGTCAAACTGCACACCGTTATGCCGCAGACTGCGCTTGCCAAAGCGCAGGCTGGCCTTTTCACTTTCCTCGATGACGAATCTTCCTGATCCAGCAGCCAATTCAACCTCGCGCAGAAAAGGGATCGACACCTCGTCATCATTCACGGGGGTGTCATCGTCCCACAGGCTGATGTCCTTGAGTTCCGAATGGGTCGGGTCACGCAGGTCTTCGCGCAAGGCGCCGATGGCTACGCGTCCGCGCAGTTGGTCGGTGCTGACGCGAAAGTACTCGGCGATGCGGGAGATGTGCTTGTCCGAGGGGTCGACAATCTTGCCGTTGAGGATCCGGGACAGCGTGGATTGAGGCACGCCGGTGCGCCGGTGAAGCTCCATGGGGGAGATCCGGTCGCGGTCCAGCAGTTCTCGTAAGACGATAGAAACATTGCGTTTTTGCATAGCGCGGATAGTGACGGGAGTTTTTTGGGTTGGCAAATGCTAATCCGCATATTTTTTGCATTCTTAGCACCTGTATACCTATCCGCTTGCGACCTGCGAAGCCCCGACCTCGCGTGTTAACCTTGCCGCCATCGCAAAATCAGCAGGGCCAAGCGCCCCCTTTGCCCCACTCCTTTTAACGAATTTGCCTACTACCCAATGAGTAAAAACACTTCCGACTTGTCCTCCCACACCCCGATGATGCAGCAGTACTGGCGCCTCAAGAACCAGCACCCTGATCAGTTGATGTTCTATCGCATGGGCGACTTCTACGAGATCTTCTACGAAGACGCGAAGAAGGCCGCCAAGCTGCTGGACATCACTCTGACCGCCCGTGGGCAATCGGCCGGGCAGTCGATTCCGATGTGTGGGATTCCTTACCACTCGTTGGAAGGTTATCTGGTCAAGCTGGTGAAGCTGGGCGAGTCGGTGGTGATCTGTGAGCAGATCGGCGACCCGGCCACCAGCAAGGGGCCGGTAGAACGCCAGGTGGTGCGCATCATTACGCCGGGGACGGTGAGTGATGAGGCGTTGCTGGATGAGCGTCGCGACAACCTGATTGCCGCGGTGCTGGGCGATGAGCGTTTGTTCGGCCTGTCGGTGCTGGACATCACCAGCGGCAATTTCACTGTGCTGGAGATCAAGGGTTGGGAAAACCTGCTGGCCGAGCTGGAACGTATCAACCCGGTGGAGTTGTTGATTCCGGACGATTGGCCAAAGGACCTGCCTGCGGAAAAACGTCGTGGGGCCAAGCGCCGTGCGCCGTGGGATTTTGAGCGTGACTCGGCGCTGAAAAGCCTGTGCCAACAGTTCTCCGTGCAGGACTTGAAGGGCTTTGGTTGCGAAACCCTGACCCTGGCCATCGGCGCCGCCGGTTGCCTGCTCGGTTATGCCAAGGAAACCCAGCGCACCGCCCTGCCGCATTTGCGCGCCCTGCGCCATGAGCGCCTGGACGATACCGTGGTGCTGGATGGCGCCAGCCGGCGCAACCTGGAGCTGGACACCAACCTGTCCGGCGGGCGCGACAACACCCTGCAATCGGTCGTCGACCGTTGCCAGACCGCCATGGGCAGCCGCTTGCTGACCCGTTGGCTGAACCGTCCGCTACGGGACTTGAGCGTGCTGCAAGCGCGCCAGTCTTCTATTACCTGCCTGCTGGACGGCTACCGCTTCGAGAAGCTGCAACCGCAGTTGAAGGAAATCGGCGATATCGAGCGCATCCTCGCGCGGATTGGCCTGCGCAATGCGCGGCCCCGCGACCTGGCGCGGCTGCGCGATGCCCTCGGCGTCCTGCCGCAACTGCAAGCGGCGATGACCGAACTGGACACGCCGCACCTGCAACAGTTGGCCGTGACCACCAGCACCTACCCGGAACTGGCGGCACTCCTGGAAAAAGCCATCATCGACAACCCGCCGGCGATTATCCGTGACGGTGGCGTGTTGAAGACCGGTTACGACAGCGAGCTGGACGAACTGCAATCCCTCAGCGAAAACGCCGGGCAGTTCCTGATTGACCTGGAAGCCCGCGAAAAAGCCCGTACCGGCCTGGCCAACTTGAAAGTCGGCTACAACCGCGTACACGGCTACTTCATCGAATTGCCGAGCAAGCAGGCTGAGTCGGCGCCTATCGACTATCAACGCCGCCAGACCCTCAAAGGTGCCGAGCGCTTTATCACGCCGGAGCTCAAGGAGTTCGAAGACAAGGCGCTGTCGGCCAAGAGCCGTGCGCTGGCGCGGGAAAAGATGCTGTATGAAGCCCTGCTCGAGGACCTCATCGGCCAACTGGCGCCGTTGCAAGACACCGCCGCCGCCCTGGCCGAGCTGGATGTACTGAGCAACCTCGCCGAGCGTGCGTTGAACCTTGACCTGAACTGCCCGCGTTTTGTCAGCGAGCCGTGCATGCGCATTGTGCAGGGCCGTCACCCGGTGGTGGAGCAAGTGCTGACGACGCCGTTCGTCGCCAACGACCTGTCGCTGGACGATGACACCCGCATGCTGGTGATCACCGGTCCGAACATGGGCGGTAAATCCACCTACATGCGTCAGACCGCGTTGATCGTGCTGCTGGCGCATATCGGCAGCTTTGTGCCGGCGGCCAGTTGCGAGCTGTCCCTGGTGGACCGGATTTTCACGCGGATCGGTTCCAGCGATGATCTGGCCGGCGGCCGTTCGACCTTTATGGTGGAAATGAGCGAAACCGCCAACATCCTGCACAACGCCACCGAGCGCAGCCTGGTGCTGATGGACGAAGTCGGTCGCGGCACGAGCACTTTCGACGGCCTGTCCCTGGCCTGGGCGGCGGCCGAGCGTTTGGCGCACCTGCGTGCCTATACGCTGTTCGCTACCCACTATTTCGAACTGACCGTGTTGCCGGAAAGCGAACCGCTGGTAGCCAACGTGCATCTCAATGCCACCGAGCACAACGAGCGCATCGTGTTCCTGCACCATGTGCTGCCAGGGCCGGCCAGCCAGAGTTACGGCTTGGCGGTGGCGCAGTTGGCCGGCGTGCCGAACATCGTGATCAGCCGCGCCCGCGAGCACCTCAGCCGCCTGGAAACCACGGCATTGCCCCATGAAACCGTGGTCGCCAGCCCAGCCAAGGCCGCGAGCAAAAGTGCAGCACCTCACCAGAGCGATATGTTCGCCACCCTGCCCCATCCGGTGCTGGAAGAGTTGGCAAAACTTGACCTGGATGACTTGACGCCGCGTAAAGCGCTCGAAATGTTATATGCACTGAAGGTTCGGATATAACGCTGACGCTTGCAAGCTGGTAGACTCTCGCGCGGTTTGGGATGCTGCGGGCTTTTTAGCCTGGCCTGCAGACTATCGCTCCCGAACCTCGCGAGCCCTGCCACAAAGGGTTTCGCTGCCGCCGCCTGAGGAGAGAATTAGAAATGACCTTCGTCGTCACCGACAACTGCATCAAGTGCAAGTACACCGACTGCGTGGAAGTATGTCCGGTGGACTGCTTCTACGAAGGCCCGAACTTCCTGGTCATCCACCCGGATGAGTGCATCGACTGCGCCCTGTGTGAACCAGAATGCCCGGCCGTCGCGATTTTCTCCGAGGACGAAGTCCCGGCAGAGATGCAGGAATTTATTCAGTTGAACGTCGAGCTGGCGGAAATCTGGCCAAACATCACTGAGAAGAAAGACTCGCTGCCGGATGCAGCAGAGTGGGATGGCGTCAAAGGCAAGATCAAAGACCTCGAGCGCTAACAGCGCCGCCGCCAAACAAAAAAAGGCCCTTAGGGGCCTTTTTTGCGTCCGGGGACTTTTTTGCAGGCAAAAAAAGGGGCGGTATGACCCGCCCACATTTTTTCCCTAGTCCCTGTATTCCTTTTCATCATCCTGATGAATCGCATCCTGCGACGTTCCTTCAAACCATCGTTCCTTGATGGCTGTGTCAATCCGTGGACACAGGGCTGATCTTAGAGACTTCCAAGGGAAGTTCAACGGGATCCAACCCATGGACTGACACACAAAGGCCCTCAACAAGATTTAATTAATTGTTATTTTTCAACGTTTTATAAAAAACCTTCAGCGTTTCGGGACGTACATGTCCGGTAAAAAAACCAAACACTTACGAAAAAGTAAGCAAATGCTTACACGAGCAATTGCGCAAAAGCGTAACGGCCACGTCCTGGGCATCTTGCGGGCATGAAAAAGCCCCGACACTGTCGAGGCTTTTTCCCTTCACATCCCTTAGTCGTCGCTGACAGTAATCGTCGGCATTGCCGGCGCCGCGGCTTCCTGCAAGACGATGCGTGCGCCCACGTGACGGGCGAGTTCCTGATAGATCATGGCGATCTGGCTGTCAGGCTCGGCCACAACAGTGGGCTTGCCGCCGTCAGCCTGCTCGCGAATCAGCATCGACAGCGGCAGCGAGGCCAGCAGTTCAACACCGTATTGAGTGGCCAGTTTCTCACCGCCACCTTCACCGAACAGATGCTCGGCGTGGCCGCAGTTGGAGCAGATGTGCACCGCCATGTTCTCGACAACACCCAGCACCGGGATATTGACCTTGCGGAACATCTCCACGCCTTTCTTGGCATCGAGCAGGGCCAGGTCCTGCGGCGTCGTGACGATCACCGAACCGGCCACCGGGACTTTCTGTGCCAGGGTCAGCTGGATATCACCGGTGCCTGGCGGCATGTCGATCACCAGATAGTCCAAATCGCCCCAGGCCGTCTGGGTGACCAGTTGCAGCAGGGCCCCGGAGACCATCGGCCCGCGCCAGACCATCGGCGTGTTGTCGTCGGTGAGGAAGGCCATGGACATGACTTCCACCCCGTGGGACTCGATCGGCACGAACCACTTCTGATCCTTGACCTTGGGCCGCGTGCCTTCGGCGATGCCGAACATCACACCCTGGCTCGGGCCGTAGATGTCGGCGTCGAGAATGCCCACGCGGGCACCTTCACGGGCCAGCGCCAAGGCCAGGTTGGCCGCAGTGGTGGATTTGCCCACGCCACCCTTGCCGGAAGCGACGGCGACGACGTTCTTGACGTTGGCCAGCCCCGGGATCTGCGCCTGGGCCTTGTGCGGCGCAATCACGCACTGGATCTCGACCTTGGCCGAACGCACGCCGTCGAGGCCTTCGATGGCCATTTGCAGCATCTGCGCCCAGCCGTTCTTGAACAGGCCTGCGGCATAGCCCAGCTCCAGCTGGACCGACACGTGGTCGCCCTGTACCTCGATGGCACGTACACAGCCGGCACTGACCGGGTCCTGGTTCAAATAAGGGTCGGTGTACTGGCGAAGAACGGCTTCCACCGCTGCGCGATTGACGGCGCTCATGGGCTACTCCCGAAAAAAGACTGACTGAAACAGGCGGCTATCCTAACCGTTCCCGCCGGTCAGCGGCATGCTTTCGCAGGCCGGGAAGATGCTGAAACAGCTCCACGGGGTGAAATATATTTCCCGGCGCTTTATAGTGGCCGACCTCCGTTTCATCAAGTAGCCGAGCCCCATGTCCGAGCCACGCAAGATCCTCGTCACCAGCGCCCTGCCCTATGCCAATGGTTCCATCCATCTTGGCCATATGCTTGAGTACATCCAGACCGATATGTGGGTGCGCTTCCAGAAGCATCGCGGCAACCAATGCATCTATGTCTGCGCGGACGACGCCCACGGTTCGGCCATCATGTTGCGCGCCGAAAAGGAAGGCATCACCCCGGAACAACTGATCGCCAACGTGCAGGCTGAACACAGCGCCGACTTTGCCGAGTTCCTGGTGGACTTCGACAACTTCCACTCGACCCACTCCGAAGAAAACCGCGAGCTGTCGAGCCAGATCTACCTGCGGTTGAAGGACGCCGGGCATATCGACCAGCGGTCGGTCACCCAGTATTTCGACCCGGAAAAGAAAATGTTCCTGGCCGACCGCTTCATCAAGGGCACCTGCCCGAAATGCGGCACCGAAGACCAGTACGGCGACAACTGCGAAAAATGCGGTGCAACCTATGCGCCGACTGAATTGAAGGATCCGAAGTCGGCTATCTCCGGTGCCACTCCGGTACTCCGGGATTCCCAGCACTTCTTCTTCAAGCTCCCGGATTTCCAGCAGATGCTGCAAACCTGGACCCGCAGCGGCACCCTGCAGGATGCCGTGGCCAACAAACTCGCCGAATGGCTCGACAGCGGCCTGCAACAGTGGGATATCTCCCGCGATGCGCCGTACTTCGGCTTCGAGATCCCGGGTGAGCCGGGCAAATACTTCTATGTGTGGCTGGATGCGCCGATCGGCTACATGGCCAGCTTCAAGAACCTGTGCGATCGCACGCCTGAGCTGGACTTCGACGCGTTCTGGAACAAGGACTCCACGGCCGAGCTTTACCACTTCATCGGCAAGGACATCGTCAACTTCCACGCCCTGTTCTGGCCAGCCATGCTGGAAGGTTCGGGCTACCGCAAGCCGACCGGCATCGCGGTGCACGGCTACCTGACGGTCAACGGCCAGAAGATGTCCAAGTCCCGTGGCACCTTTATCAAGGCGCGCACCTACCTGGACCACCTGTCGCCGGAATACCTGCGCTACTACTACGCCTCCAAGCTGGGCCGTGGCGTCGATGACCTGGACCTGAACCTGGAAGACTTCGTACAGAAGGTCAACTCGGACCTCGTGGGCAAAGTCGTCAACATCGCCAGCCGTTGCGCCGGGTTCATCCACAAGGGCAACGCCGGTGTGCTGGTGGCCGAGAACGCTGCGCCAGAGCTGACCGACGCGTTCCTGGCCGCCGCGCCAAGCATCGCCGACGCCTACGAGGCCCGTGACTTTGCCCGCGCCATGCGCGAAATCATGGGCCTGGCCGACCGCGCCAACGCCTGGATCGCCGACAAGGCACCGTGGTCGTTGAACAAACAGGAAGGCAAGCAGGCTGAAGTCCAGGCGATCTGCGCCACGGGCGTCAACCTGTTCCGCCAGCTGGTGATCTTCCTCAAGCCGGTGCTGCCATTGCTGGCCGCCGACGCCGAAGCGTTCCTCAACGTCGCGCCGCTGACCTGGAACGACCACGCCAGCCTGCTCAGCAACCACCAGCTGAACGAGTTCAAGCCGCTGATGACCCGGATCGACCCGGTCAAAGTCCAGGCCATGACCGACGCTTCGAAAGAAGACCTGGTCGCCAGCCAGACCGACACTGGTTCGACTGCACCCGCTGGCAATGGTGAACTGGCCAAAGACCCGCTTTCCCCGGAAATCGACTTTGACGCTTTCGCCGCCGTGGATCTGCGTGTCGCGCTGATCATCAAGGCCGAAGCCGTGGAAGGTGCCGACAAGCTGCTGCGCCTGACACTGGATATCGGTGACGAGCAACGCAACGTGTTCTCCGGGATCAAGAGCGCCTATCCGGACCCGTCCAAGCTGGATGGTCGCCTGACCATGATGATTGCCAACCTCAAGCCACGGAAAATGAAATTCGGTATTTCCGAAGGCATGGTGATGGCGGCAGGCCCTGGCGGTGAAGAAATCTACCTGCTGAGCCCTGACAGCGGCGCCAAGCCAGGCCAACGCATCAAGTAAGCCTGCACAACAGCCCTGTCGCTTCGGCGACGGGGCTTTTCAGCTAGTCCCCTCTTCTCGCTTGTCGGATAATCAAGTTCTGTTTGTCTAGCCGGCATGCCAATGATCCCAGCATGAACCTCATTCAACGTATCGACGCGCTGCTGCCGCAGACCCAATGCGGCAAATGCGGGCACCCGGGCTGCAGGCCATACGCCGAAGGCATCGCTAAAGGCGAGGACATCAACAAGTGCCCGCCGGGTGGTCAGGAGACGATCGTCGGCCTGGCCCACCTGCTGAGCGTCCCCGTGCTGACGCTGGACACCAGCCGTGGCGAAGCACCAGCCCAGGTTGCCTACATCCGCGAAGCGGAGTGCATCGGCTGCACCAAATGTATCCAGGCGTGCCCGGTGGATGCGATCGTCGGTGCTGCCAAGCTCATGCACACGGTGATCAGCGACGAGTGCACGGGCTGTGACCTGTGCGTGGCGCCTTGCCCGGTCGACTGCATCGATATGCGGCCGCTGGTCGACCTGGTGCCAATGGTGGGCGGATTGACGGCCAGCGAACACGAGCACCACGAACGCAGCCTCAAGCGTGACCGGGCGCGGCGGCGTTATGAACAGCGCAACGCGCGTTTGCAGCAGGAGGAACAGCGCCAGCTGGCAGAACGCCTGGCACGGGCCAAGCGCGTGGTGCCGACGCAAGCTGCACCCGCAGATGCAGGGCAAGCCGCCTCGGATGCAGCGATCAAGAAAGCCAAGATCGGCGTCGCCATGAGCCGTGCGCAGCTGCACAAATCCCTGAAAGCTTTCGGCCATCCGCCAACGTTTGAGCAACAATCGCAACTGATCATCCTGCAACACCAGTTCGAAGCCGCGGAGCAAGCACTCACAGCGCTGGAAGCCAGCAGTCCGCCGCCGCTCCCTGCCAACAAAGACCCTGAGCTCAAGCGCGCGAAAATCCAGCTGGCCATGCGGCGCGCCGAGTTGAAGAAGGCTCAAGAGCAGTGCGCCGACGCGCAACAGCTGGCAACGCTCAGCGCGGCATTAACCGCTGCCGAGCAAGCCCTGCATGACGTCGAGGCGACCTCCGAGCAACCCCGCCCCGACTTGCAGCGCGTGGAAAAACGCCCCATAGACGCCCGACTGCGCCAGCTGAAAACCGCCCTGGCCTACGCCCGCGCGGAGGTCAGCAAGCTACAGCGCCAACCGGGCGTCGACACAGTAGTGCTGGCTGCGGCGCAACACAAACTGGAAGAGGTGCAGCGCCAGGTCGATACCCATGTCAGCGCCTGACCTCTATCCTATTGAGGTTGTTGCCTATAGGGCTCCGCGCCTGGGATCACTTTTCACCATTACGCCGACCGTCTGCAAGGAATTGCCTGCCCCATGAACGCCGTAAAACGCCTGGAAATTTTCCGCAGGTTTCACGAGGACAATCCAGAACCGAAAACCGAACTGGCCTACTCGTCACCGTTCGAGTTGCTGATTGCGGTGATCCTGTCGGCGCAATCCACTGACGTTGGCGTCAACAAGGCCACGGCCAAGCTGTACCCGGTGGCCAATACACCGGAAGCGATCCACGCCCTGGGCGTCGATGGGTTGTCCGAATACATCAAGACGATTGGCCTGTACAACAGCAAGGCCAAAAATGTCATTGAAACCTGCCGAATGCTGGTGGAGTTGCACGGCAGCGAAGTGCCGCAAACGCGCGAAGCCCTGGAAGCCCTTCCCGGTGTCGGCCGAAAAACCGCCAATGTCGTGCTCAACACGGCATTTCGGCAGTTGACCATGGCGGTGGACACGCACATTTTCCGGGTCAGCAACCGAACCGGCATCGCCCGCGGCAAGAATGTGGTGGAAGTGGAGGCTCAATTAATGAAGTTCGTGCCCAAGCCATATCTACTCGATTCCCATCACTGGTTGATTCTGCACGGGCGTTACGTTTGCCAGGCGCGCAAGCCACGCTGCGGCAGCTGTCGCATCGAAGACCTGTGTGAGTACAAGGACAAGACGTCCGACGATTGAGCATCATTGTTTTTTTCGATCAATCGATTGAAAAAATCTTTTTTACCCATTCATGGATTATCGTTATAAGGAGCGCCAACGGCAGTCTTAGCCCGGAGTGAACCTTATGAGCACTGGCAAAGAACAATTGGATGTAGAAGACGACCTCGTTGCAGAGTCGGAAGACGATGGCGAAGCCCCCGTTGCGGAGGTAGCCAAGACCAATCTGAGCAAACGCCGCACTATCGACAATCTGCTGGAAGAGCGACGCTTGCAAAAACAACTGGCCGATTACGACTTCGACCTCTGACCTGCCCGTTGGCGAGCAGAAGCCTCCCTGACGGAGGCTTTTTTCTACCTGTCTCCCTGGCTGGCTATCAAGCGAATTGACGGCGCACTCCTCTATACCAGCCCATTGCGCTGGGCCAACTCAATCAGGTCTACCAGCGAACGTGCATTGAGCTTGAGCAACAAGCGGGTCTTGTAGGTGCTCACCGTTTTATTGCTGAGGAACATGCCATCGGCGATCTCCTTGTTGGTTTTGCCCCGGGCCAGCTGCTGCAGCACCATCATCTCCCGGCCCGAAAGGCGCTCGACCATGTCGGCCTCGGTAGCGTTGCCCATGGTTGAGCGCACTGAGTTGAGTGCCTGGTTCGGGAAATAGCTGTAGCCGGAAAGCACCGCCTTGATAGCACTCAGCAACTCGGTCAGGTCCTGCTGCTTGCAGACATACCCCGCTGCGCCAGCCTGCATGCAACGCATGGAGAAATGCCCCGGTGCCTGGGACGTCAGCACCAGCACCTTGAACGGGGCTGGCTGCTTGAGAGAGGACAGCCGGCAAATAACTTCCAGCCCATCGAGCTTCGGAATCCCAATATCCAGTATGACGATGTCCGGCATATGCTCCCGTGCAAGTTGCAACGCATCGACACCGTTATCAGTCTCGGCAACGACCTCATAACCATGACGCTCCATTAGCATACGCACAGCAAGACGAATGACGGGATGATCATCCACGATCAGCACTTTATTCATAAGAAAGTCCAATTTCGCTGTTCGAATTATTCAGAGCAAACACAATAGCCTAGTCGTTTCCTAGTTGGCATAGCGCTCCCCCCCGAGTAACAGCAAGCAGAGACCCAACCCACAACGATATAGGAATCGGCCTACAAAAAAACACCAACTTGGGTGTATCGAGTTTTATGGAAGCTTTCAGACTTTTCTGGATTCCCACATGTTTTGAAAAAATTATCCAGTGGATAAGGGGTGAGCGGTAAAGGTAGCGCACACAGTTTTCAGCAAATGTCCCTTGCTTGTTGCCTTCACGCGGGTAAGCCGGCAAAAAAAAACCAGTCATTCCAGTTCCCTTCAAAATATCTAGTTACACCAATATTTCCTACAGATCTTTCAATTAGAAACATCCATACCACGCCCGTATGAGTGAATTTTCTGTAAGACATAGTTCCTTACCAGGTGTAAATAATTCATTTCCCCACCATACATACACCAACAAATACTTTTTTCCGCACGGCAAACTTTTCGAGCGACTAACTTTCAACACATGTTAAACATTCACCACCGCGAGCCGGAACTGACTATCGCTGCGCTTTTTCACAGACAAAAAAAAGGCCCCTTGAACAAGGGGCCTCTCTTGGAGCGGGTGGCGTACTCAGAACAACTTGCGACCTTTGTTGGCCGCAATGCGCATGCGCAATGCGTTCAACTTGATAAAGCCCGCTGCGTCCGCCTGGTTGTAGGCGCCGCCGTCTTCTTCGAAGGTGGCGATGTTGGCGTCGAACAGCGACTCATCGGACTTGCGACCGGTGACGATCACGTTGCCCTTGTACAGTTTCAGGCGCACAACGCCGTTCACGTGGGCCTGGGAGGCGTCGATCATCTGTTGCAGCATCAGACGCTCAGGGCTCCACCAGTAGCCGGTGTAGATCAGGCTGGCGTACTTGGGCATCAACTCGTCTTTGAGGTGAGCCACTTCGCGGTCCAGGGTGATGGACTCGATAGCACGGTGGGCACGCAGCATGATGGTGCCGCCCGGAGTTTCGTAGCAGCCACGGGACTTCATGCCCACGTAACGGTTCTCGACGATGTCGAGGCGGCCGATACCGTGTTCGCCACCGATGCGGTTCAGGGTCGCCAGCACGGTGGCCGGGGTCATCTCGACGCCGTCCAGTGCGACGATGTCGCCGTTGCGGTAGGTCAGTTCCAGGTACTGCGGCTTGTCTGGCGCGTTCTCCGGGGAGACGGTCCATTTCCACATGTCTTCTTCGTGCTCGGTCCAGGTGTCTTCCAGCACGCCGCCTTCATAGGAGATGTGCAGCAAGTTGGCGTCCATCGAGTACGGGGACTTCTTCTTGCCGTGACGCTCGATCGGGATTGCGTGCTTTTCAGCGTAATCCATCAGCTTTTCACGGGACAGCAGGTCCCATTCACGCCAAGGCGCAATCACTTTCACGCCTGGCTTGAGGGCGTAGGCGCCCAGTTCGAAACGCACCTGGTCGTTGCCCTTGCCGGTGGCGCCATGGGAAATGGCGTCGGCGCCGGTTTCGTTGGCGATTTCGATCAGGCGCTTGGCGATCAGCGGACGTGCGATGGAAGTACCCAGCAGGTACTCGCCTTCGTAGACGGTGTTGGCGCGAAACATCGGGAAAACGAAATCGCGGACGAATTCTTCGCGCAGGTCGTCAATGTAGATCTCTTTCACGCCCATGGCTTGCGCCTTGGCACGTGCAGGTTCGACCTCTTCGCCCTGACCCAGGTCAGCGGTGAAGGTCACCACTTCACAGTTATAAGTATCCTGCAGCCACTTGAGGATCACCGAAGTGTCCAGGCCGCCGGAATACGCGAGAACGACCTTGTTTACGTCGGCCATGCCATCACTCCACGGGGTTGTACGGAAAGGCGACGATTCTACCGATCAAAACCGTGAAATTACAGGGGCGCGACAGCAAATGAAGATAAAGCGACAGATTATGTCGAACGAGCGACCGATGGTCGCACGTCAGGAGGTGGCGGCCGGATTGCTTGACGCAGTGGCCGTGGGCGCCGGTTTCTCGGGGGCTGCCACCCGTTCCAGTTGAATATTGACGCGGCGGTTGCGCGCCCGGTTGGCGGCATTGGTGTTGGGCGCCAACGGGTAGCTTTCGCCGTGGAAACGCAGGGTGACCTGGGACTCCTGGATGCCGTTGGCCTTGAAGTACTCCATGACCGCCAAGGCCCGCCGGCGCGAGACATCGCGATTGGTCAAACGATTGCCGCTATTGTCCGAGTGGCCATTGAGCTCGATGTGGTTGACGGTGGGGTCAGCCTTCATGAACTCCACAATCACTGCCAGCTTTTGCTTGGCGGCAGCGTCCAGCTCGATGCCACCACCGGGGAAACCGACTTCCGTCTGCTTGACCTGGTCGTAGTTCATCGGCAGCAACTTGGCGGTACACAGTTGGTAGTCGCTGTAGGCCTTGTTGAAGCGCACCGGCAACAAGCGGATTTCCGAGTAGCCGCCTTCACGCCCGTAATGCCGGACCGTCGGCGAGCGCCCCTCCAGCAAGCCATTGAACAGCCTTCCAGCCTGGGCCTGGGAACTGTTGAACAACACATCGCCACTGCCGGCACGCACCGCACCCAGGTTGATATCACCCCGGCCAGGCTGCCAGGGTGCAGCGGCAGCCAACAAGGTCGCAGAACCCGCCCCCAGCGATCCGCCATAGGCTTTCAGACGAAACGTCGCCTGCTCGCCCGCCCGGCGCACGAACTCACCCGAACCGAAGTCGGTGATCGGCTGGGTCAGACGGCACTCGAACTTGTCGCCCTCCACCTTCCACTCAATATTCTCCAGACGCGTCTGGAACGTGAGGGCTATCGCAGGCAGGCTGGCGAACACACTGAGCAGGGCTAGATATTGCTGGCGCACGGGAGGCTCCACTGGTTTCTACAACACTTCAAAGCGTCATACATCGATAAGGCATACCAAAGGCTATCGGATGCATCCTGCAAAACTTGATAGCGAGTGCCTGCAAGAGTCTTTTCCGGTAGCATTCCCACCAGATTGACCCGCCTGGAATCCCCAATGTCCGACCGCCTGACCCTGCTGCGTCCCGACGACTGGCATATTCATCTTCGCGATGGTGCTGCGTTGCCCCAAACCGTGGCCGATGTTGCGCGCACGTTTGGCCGCGCCATCATCATGCCTAACCTGGTACCTCCGGTGCGTAATGCCGCTGAAGCCGACGCCTATCGCCAGCGTATCCTCGCTGCGCGGCCGGCCGGCAGCCGCTTCGAACCGCTGATGGTGCTCTACCTCACCGACCGTACCCAGCCCGAAGAGATTCGTGAAGCCAAGGCCAGCGGCTACGTGCACGCCGCCAAGCTGTACCCGGCTGGCGCGACCACCAACTCCGATTCCGGCGTGACCAGTATCGACAAGATCCTGCCGGCCATCGAAGCCATGGCCGAAGTCGGCATGCCGCTGCTGATCCACGGTGAAGTCACCCGTGGCGACGTGGACGTGTTCGACCGCGAGAAGATCTTCATCGACGAGCATATGCGCCGCGTGGTCGAGCTGTTCCCGACCCTCAAGGTGGTGTTCGAGCACATCACCACCGCCGATGCCGTGCAGTTCGTCACCGAGGCTTCGGCCAACGTCGGCGCGACCATCACCGCCCATCACCTGTTGTACAACCGCAACCACATGCTGGTGGGCGGGATTCGGCCGCACTTCTATTGCCTGCCGATCCTCAAGCGCAATACCCACCAGGTGGCGTTGCTGGACGCGGCGACCAGCGGTAATCCGAAGTTCTTCCTCGGCACCGACTCGGCGCCCCACGCCCAGCACGCCAAGGAAGCCGCGTGCGGCTGTGCCGGTTGCTACACCGCTTATGCAGCCATCGAGCTGTACGCCGAAGCGTTCGAAACACGCAATGCCCTGGACAAGCTCGAAGGTTTTGCCAGCCTCAACGGCCCGCGTTTCTACGGCCTGCCGGCGAATACCGACCGCATCACCCTGGTCCGTGAAGACTGGACCGCCCCTGCCAGCCTGCCGTTTGGCGAGCTGACCGTTATCCCGCTGCGCGCCGGTGAAACACTGCGCTGGCGCCTGCTGGAGGAAAGCAAGTGAGTGAAGACCATTACGACGACGAACACGAGCACAGCGGTGGCGGCTCCCGCCATCCGATGGCCGAGCGGTTTCGCGGCTATCTGCCGGTTGTCATCGACGTAGAAACCGGTGGTTTCAATTGCGCCACCGACGCGTTGCTGGAAATTGCCGCGACCACCATCGGCATGGATGAACAGGGTTTTGTGTTCCCGGAACACACCCACTTCTTCCGCGTCGAGCCGTTTGAAGGCGCGAATATCGAAGCAGCCGCCTTGGAATTCACCGGTATCAAGCTCGATCACCCACTGCGCATGGCCGTGAGTGAAGAAGCAGCGCTGACCGATATCTTCCGTGGCGTGCGCAAGGCATTGAAAGCCAATGGCTGCAAACGCGCGATCCTGGTCGGGCACAACAGCAGCTTCGACCTGGGCTTCCTGAACGCCGCCGTGGCGCGGCTGGACATGAAGCGCAATCCGTTCCACCCGTTCTCCAGCTTCGACACCGCCACCCTCGCGGGTCTGGCTTACGGCCAGACCGTACTGGCCAAGGCCTGTCAGGCAGCCGGTATCGACTTTGACGGTCGTGAAGCCCACTCGGCGCGCTACGACACCGAGAAGACGGCCGATCTGTTCTGCGGCATCGTCAATCGCTGGAAGCAGATGGGCGGTTGGGAAGATTTCGGCGACTGAAGCCATTTCCCGCGCACAAAAAAACCGGCCTTCTCAGGCCGGTTTTTTTGTACCTCGACGCAGGCTTACAGCTTGCCAGCGTTCTCGGTCAGGTAAGCCGCAACGCCTTCTGGCGAAGCGTTCATGCCTTTGTCGCCTTTTTTCCAGTTGGCCGGGCAGACTTCGCCGTGCTCTTCGTGGAATTGCAGGGCGTCGACCAGGCGGATCAGCTCTTCCATGTTACGGCCCAGTGGCAGGTCGTTGATGATCTGGGAGCGTACAACGCCCTTGTCATCGATCAGGAATGCGCCACGGAAAGCCACGCCGCCTTCGGACTCAACGTCGTAGGCCTTGGCAATGTCGTGCTTCATGTCGGCAGCCATGGTGTATTTGACTTTGCCGATGCCGCCATCATTGATGGCGGTGTTGCGCCAGGCGTTGTGGGTGAAATGGGAGTCGATGGAAACGGCTACCACTTCAACGTTGCGCGCCTTGAAATCGTCCATGCGGTGGTCCAGAGCGATCAGCTCCGAAGGGCAGACGAAGGTGAAGTCCAGCGGGTAGAAGAACACCAGGCCGTATTTGCCTTTGATGGCTTCAGACAGCTTGAAGCTGTCAACGATTTCGCCATTGCCGAGGACGGCGGGTACGTCGAAATCCGGGGCTTGTTTGCCGACGAGTACGCTCATTGGATATCTCCTGATGTAAGGGTGACGATTGAAGTAAAAGGACCGGCCCAGTCTGGCGCCCTTAAGCGACAGCCCTGTGACGCAGTCACGCTTCGTGAAGACCGACCATCATACACTGAAAAAACCGTTCGTCAGTGCGGGCACGCTGTCAGCGAATACCCTACGAATCTACTTTGACAATCATTCTCGTTAACATTAAGATCCACCGCACTTAAGCCTTAAACCCGCGACGGTTCTCCCTTATGTATGTCTGCCTCTGTACTGGCGTCACCGACGGACAAATCCGCGAAGCAATCTACGAAGGTTGCTGCAGCTACAAGGAAGTGCGTGAAACCACCGGCGTTGCCAGCCAGTGCGGGAAATGTGCCTGCCTCGCCAAGCAAGTGGTACGGGAAACCCTGACGCAGCTGCAAACAGCCCAGGCCGCAATCCCCTATTCAGCAGAATTTACACACGCCTAAATAGGCGTGTTTTAAAGAACCGGACTTAGTGTCCGGTTTTTTTATGCCCGCAATTCAATTAGTTAGCGCCAAGACGCGGAACACAAACATTCTTATTCCGATTAATTTTCATTTATTATTCAATAACTTAGGTTTGACACTAAGGTTTTCGCCGCTCAAACTCCGCCCTATACACAGCTATTACAGGGCAGGACCCCAGTCATGAAAGGCGACATCTCAGTCATCCAGCAACTCAACAAAATCCTTGCCAATGAACTGGTCGCGATCAATCAGTACTTCCTGCATGCACGCATGTATGACGATTGGGGCCTGGAAAAGCTCGGCAAGCGCGAATACAAAGAGTCCATCAAGGCCATGAAGGACGCCGACGCGCTGATCAAGCGCATCCTGTTCCTGGAAGGCCTGCCGAACGTGCAGGACCTGGGCAAGCTGAACATCGGCGAGCACACTCAGGAAATGATCAGCAGCGACCTCAAGTTCGAACAGAAGAGCCACAGCGACCTCAAGGCCGCCATCGCTCACTGCGAAACCAAAGGCGACTTCGGCAGCCGCGAACTGCTGGAAGATATCCTGGAAGACCAGGAAGAACACATCGACTGGCTGGAAACCCAACTGGGCCTGATCGACAAAGTCAGCCTGGAAAACTACCTGCAATCGCAGATGGGCGAATAAGCCCTCGGCAAGCAGGTATAAAAAAGCCCCGCTCTCTCACGAGAAGCGGGGCTTTTTATTGCAAACGAATCAAGCGTCGGTCTTGGCCGCCGCGTTCGCCGCCGCTTCCTTGATCAGGGCTTGCAGCGAACCATCAGCCGCCATCTCGACGATGATGTCGCTACCGCCGACCAGCTCACCGGCCACCCACAGTTGTGGGAACGTAGGCCAGTTGGCGTACTTCGGCAGGTTGGCGCGGATTTCAGGGTTTTGCAGGATATCCACGTAAGCGAATTTCTCGCCGCACGCCATGATGGCCTGGGACGCCTTCGCGGAGAAACCGCACTGAGGAGCGTTAGGTGCGCCCTTCATGTAAAGCAGAATGGTGTTGGCAGCAATCTGCTCTTTGATCGTTTCGATGATATCCATGGAACACCTCGGCTGGAACTTTGCGACTCACAGGTCGGCACGGTGGCGCATTGTAACGCAAAATTCCAGCCGGGTGCTCAGGCAGCTGCGACCTGCACCGGAACGCCATTGAGCGCGGCGTTGCCCGACAACTCGTCCAATTGCCGTTCGTCGGTCAAGTCGTTCGCACTCGCCCCCGGCTGCCCGCTGGCGATGCTCATCTGCACGCCCGGCCGGCCATGCCCCCAACCGTGGGGCAGGCTGACCACGCCGGGCATCATGTCCAGGCTGGCCAGCACTTCCACCTCGATCATGCCGATGCGTGAACTCACGCGCACCCGCTGGCCATCACTCAACTGCCGGCTGGACAGGTCATCGGGATGCATCAGCAACTGATGACGCGGCTTGCCCTTCACCAACCGGTGATAGTTATGCATCCAGGAATTATTGCTGCGCACATGCCGGCGTCCGATCAACAACAGTTCGTCAGCCACCGGCAGCGGCTGCGCGGCAAACCGCGCCAGGTCGGCAAGGATCACCGCAGGCGCGGCTTGCACCTTGCCATCCGCAGTTTTCAGACGCTGGGAGAGGTTGGCCCTGAGCGGCCCCAGATCCACGCCATGGGGGTGATCTGCCAGCATCGCGACGGACAGCTTATGCTCGGACCCATCACCATACGCTCCGGCCCGCAGCCCGAAGTCGATCATCTGCGCCGGCGCCATGGTCGGCTTGAGCGCAGCCCCCGTCTGCGCGGCGAACGCCTGGGCCAAACCGACAAAGATCTCCCAGTCATGCAACGCGCCTTCGGGCTTGGGCAAAATCGCGCGATTAAAGCGGGTGACGTTACGCACGGCGAACATATTGAACGTGGTGTCGTAGTGATCGTTTTCCAGGGCCGAGGTGGACGGCAGGATCAAGTCCGCATAACGCGTGGTCTCGTTGATATAGAGGTCGATGCTGACCATGAACTCCAAGCCATCCAGGGCTTGTTCCAACTGACGACCGTTGGGCGTGGACAACACGGGGTTACCGGCGACGGTCACCAGCGCGCGGATTTGTCCTTCGCCTTCCGTCAGCATTTCTTCAGCCAAGGCCGACACCGGTAACTCGCCGCCATACTCGGGGCGCCCGGAAACCCGGCTCTGCCAGCGATTGAAATGCCCGCCGCCGGTGGACGCCACCAGGTCCACTGCTGGCGACGTGCATAACGCACCGCCGACCCGATCCAGGTTACCGGTGACCAGGTTGATCAACTGCACCAGCCAATGGCACAGCGTGCCGAAGGCCTGGGTCGAAACCCCCATGCGCCCGTAACACACGGCCTTGTCCGCCGCGGCAAAGTCCCGCGCCAACTGGCGAATCTGCTCGGCCGGCACCGCACACTGGCGGCTCATGGCCTCGGCGGTGAACCCGGCAATGGCGCGCTGCACATCCTCCAGGCCTTCGACGGGCAAATGGCTGGCACGGGTCAGGTTCTCGCTAAACAACGTGTTGAGCACCGCGAACAACAACGCCGCATCCCCACCGGGGCGCACAAATATATGCTGGTCGGCCATCGCCGCCGTCTCACTGCGCCGAGGATCAACCACCACCACCTTGCCTCCCCGGGCCTGGATGGCTTTCAGGCGTTTCTCCACATCGGGCACAGTCATGATGCTGCCGTTGGACGCCAGCGGATTGCCACCCAGGATCAGCATGAAGTCGGTGTGATCGATATCCGGGATAGGCAGCAACAGGCCATGACCGTACATCAGGTGGCTGGTAAGGTGATGGGGCAGTTGGTCCACCGAGGTCGCGGAAAAGCGGTTGCGCGTCTTGAGCTGGCCAAGGAAGTAGTTGCTGTGGGTCATCAGCCCGTAGTTGTGCACGCTGGGGTTGCCCTGGTACACCGCCACCGCATTCTGCCCATGCCGGGCCTGGATGCCTGCCAGCCGTTCGGCGACAAGCTTGAACGCATCGTCCCACGGGATCGGCTGCCATTCGCCTGCCACGCGCAACATCGGTTGGTGCAGGCGATCCGGGTCATTCTGGATATCCTGCAACGCCACGGCCTTGGGGCAGATATGGCCACGGCTGAAGGTGTCCAGCGCGTCGCCCTTGATCGAGGTGATCGCCAGGCTGCCGTCGTCGGCGCGCGTGGTTTCCAGGGTCAGGCCGCAGATGGCTTCACACAGATGGCAGGCACGGTGATGGAGAGTCTTGGTCATGGCCAGTCTCTTTATTAGGGCTTTGACTCAACTATGGGCCGCGACCGATGAGGGCGCCACCAAGGTTCGCCCCGTGAATCGACGGACATCAGGCCAAGCCATGGGTAAGCATGAGTAAATGTTTCAGAAACTTCCCACATCGCCACTGAAACCGACACAACCCAGCCCAGGCCCGCCCCGGCGGATTGCAAAAGGTTGCAGGGCCAGTGTACAAATGGCCCGCTGCTGTCAGGAATTCGTCTTCAAAAGCGCTCAGGCGCCCTTCTTGAACACCCCTAAAAACGTAGCCCCTATTGGTAAGACGCGACATTTAATGTCAATATCGCGCCTTCCCCTATTTCGTCGCCCCGTGCGGCTTTCGCCGCAGGTCTCGCCCGTTGTCACAATAAACAAGGCTTTGAGTATCTGCGGTCTGTTGCAAAAAGGTAGTTAATGATGAGCGCAAGGCACTTTCTCTCCCTGATGGATTGCACGCCCGAAGAGCTGGTCAGCGTGATCCGTCGAGGCATTGAGCTAAAAGACCTGCGTAACCGCGGCGTACTGTTCGAGCCTTTGAAAAACCGCGTGCTCGGGATGATTTTCGAGAAATCCTCGACCCGCACCCGCGTGTCTTTTGAAGCCGGCATGATCCAGCTGGGCGGCCAAGCCATCTTCCTGTCATCGCGCGACACCCAGCTGGGCCGTGGCGAGACCGTCGCCGACAGCGCCATCGTGATGTCGAGCATGCTCGATGCGGTGATGATCCGCACCTTCGCCCACAGCACCGTCACTGAATTTGCCGCCCACTCCCGCGTACCAGTGATCAACGGCCTGTCCGATGATCTGCACCCGTGCCAGTTGCTGGCCGACATGCAAACCTTCCTTGAGCACCGTGGTTCGATCCAGGGCAAGACCGTGGCCTGGATCGGCGACGGCAACAACATGTGCAACAGCTATATAGAAGCGGCGATCCAGTTCGACTTCCAACTGCGCGTTGCCTGCCCGGAGGGCTACGAGCCTGACGCCCGTTTCCTCGCACAAGCCGGCGAGCGCGTCACCGTTGTGCGTGACCCACGCGAAGCAGTGATGGGCGCGCACCTCGTCAGCACCGACGTCTGGACCTCCATGGGCCAGGAAGAAGAAACCGCCAAGCGCCTCGCGCTCTTCGCGCCGTTCCAGGTAACCCGTGCCCTGCTCGACCTGGCCGCACCGGACGTGCTGTTCATGCACTGCCTGCCGGCCCACCGTGGTGAAGAAATCAGCCTCGACCTGCTGGATGACAGCCGTTCGGTCGCCTGGGACCAGGCCGAAAACCGCCTGCATGCACAAAAGGCCCTGCTCGAATTCCTCGTCCCGCCGTCGTACCACCACGCATGAGCCAGCCATTCCTGCTGAACCTGCGCAATCTGGCATGCGGCTATCAAGATCAACGGGTGGTGCAGAACCTCAATCTGCACCTCAACGCTGGCGACATCGGCTGCCTGCTGGGCTCCTCGGGTTGCGGCAAGACCACCACCCTGCGCGCGATCGCCGGGTTTGAGCCGGTGCACGAAGGGGAAATCAGCCTGGCCGGCGAAGTGATCTCCAGCGCCGGTTTCACCCTGGCACCGGAGAAACGTCGCATCGGCATGGTGTTCCAGGACTACGCGCTGTTTCCCCACCTCAGCGTGGCGGACAACATTGCGTTCGGCATTCGCAAGCACCCGCAAAAAGACCGCGTGGTCGCCGAGTTGCTGGAACTGGTCAACCTGAAGAACCTGGGCAAGCGCTTCCCCCACGAGCTTTCCGGCGGGCAGCAACAACGCGTCGCCCTCGCCCGCGCCCTGGCGCCGGAACCGCAACTGCTGCTACTGGATGAGCCGTTCTCCAACCTCGACGGCGAACTGCGGCGCAAGCTCAGCCACGAAGTGCGCGACATCCTCAAGGCGCGCGGCACCAGTGCGATCCTGGTGACCCATGACCAGGAAGAAGCGTTCGCCGTGAGCGATCAGGTCGGCGTCTTCAAGGAAGGCCGCCTGGAGCAATGGGACACGCCCTACAACCTCTATCACGAACCGCAGACAACCTATGTCGCGAGCTTTATCGGCCAGGGTTATTTCATCCGTGGCCAATTGAGCTCGCCGGACTCGGTCAGCACCGAACTGGGCGACCTGCGCGGAAACCGCGCCTACCCTTGGCCAACCGGTGGCGCCGTGGATGTATTGCTGCGCCCCGACGACATCGTCTACGCGCCAGACAGCACGTTGAAAGCGCGGATCGTGGGCAAGACCTTCCTCGGCGCGTCGACCCTGTATCGCCTGCAACTGCCGACGGGTGCGCAGTTGGAGTCGATTTTTCCAAGCCACGCCGACCATCAGGTGGGCGCGGATGTGGGGATTCGGGTGGCGGCGGAGCATCTCGTACTGTTCCAGGCGTCAGGAAGTGTGGCGGCGCAGATTCCGCAATCCGATTCCGGCGTGCGCCGTTACAGCGCTGCCCACTGAAAAAACCGGATCAAAAAATGTGGGAGCGGGCTTGCCCGCGATTGCGGTGGATCAGTCAAAAACATATCGACTGGCACACCGCTATCGCAGGCAAGCCAGCTCCCACATTCGTTTTGCATAGGTTCTAAGAAAGGTAATCAGGCCCGCCCAATCGGCGCAAATTTCGCATGGGTATGCTCCGCCAACACCGCTGCCGGCAACTCAACCTCAAGCCCCCTTCTCCCCGCACTCACAAAAATCGTCGCAAACGGCTGCGCCGTCTCATCGATAAACGTACGCAAGCGCTTCTTCTGCCCCAACGGGCTGATCCCTCCCAGCAAATAACCGGTAGAGCGCTGCGCCGCCGCTGGATCCGCCATTTCAACTTTTTTAACCCCCGCCGCGTGAGCCAGGGCTTTCAGGTCCAGGCTTCCGACGACCGGCACCACCGCCACCAATAATTCGCCCTTTTCACTGCTGGCCAGCAAGGTCTTGAACACCTGCGCCGGATCCAGCGCCAACTTCTCCGCGGCCTCCAGGCCATACGAAGCCGCCTTGGGATCATGTTCATAACTGTGAATACGATGTTCGGCGCGAACTTTTTTCAACAGGTCCAATGCAGGGGTCATGCTGGCTCCAGGCGTGGCAAACAGATGGCCAATTCTAGGCCAAGCCCGCGTAAAACGCTCTACTGCGCACGCTTCGCCGTACACACACAATGTTACAAGCGTGATCATTCACCCGATCAATAGTTTGAAAGTGACCAATGGTTCACTTTCGACCTTTGACAGCCGTCATTCTTGTCTATATTTTTTCGTTTCCGAATACTGTAGGAATGCACCTGCAGCACTCGAGCAGTAAGCCGTGTCCGGGATGGGGATCCTTGCCACGGTGAAAATCGCGCAACGCTCCGTTGAGAGCGTGCGCCAGACAAGAACAACAACTGAGGTTTTCCATGACAACTGCTCTTCAACAGCCTTCACTTTCGAGCCAATGCATGGCCGAATTCCTGGGGACTGCGCTGCTGATCTTCTTCGGTACAGGATGCGTCGCTGCGCTCAAGGTCGCGGGTGCCAGCTTTGGTTTGTGGGAAATCAGCATTATCTGGGGGGTGGGCGTCAGCATGGCGATCTACCTGAGCGCCGGTATTTCCGGGGCGCACCTCAACCCGGCGGTGAGTATCGCCCTGTGCATTTTCGCCGACTTCGAAAAGCGCAAACTGCCCTTCTACATTCTCGCCCAGGTCGCTGGCGCCTTCTGCTCGGCCGCCCTGGTGTACACCCTCTACAGCAATCTGTTTTTCGATTACGAACAAACCCACCATATGGTGCGCGGCTCCCAGGCCAGCCTGGAGTTGGCGTCGGTGTTCTCCACCTACCCCCATGCGCTGCTGAGCACCGCCCAGGCGTTCCTGGTGGAAGTGGTGATCACCGCGATCCTGATGGGCGTGATCATGGCCCTCACCGATGACAACAACGGCCTGCCACGCGGCCCGTTGGCCCCGCTGCTGATCGGCCTGCTGATCGCCGTGATCGGTAGCGCCATGGGCCCGTTGACCGGCTTCGCGATGAACCCGGCACGGGATTTCGGACCCAAGCTGATGACCTTTTTCGCTGGCTGGGGTGAAATAGCCTTTACTGGCGGTCGCGATATTCCTTACTTCCTGATTCCTGTTTTCGCGCCGATTGTCGGCGCATGCCTGGGTGCTGCGGCCTATCGCGGGCTGATTGCCCGTCATCTGCCAAGTGCCGCACCTGCTGCTGAAGAAACACCTGACACGGCTGTCAACGGCAAGACCCGTATTTCCTGATAGCGCCAGCCTGGACGCACCTGCCCTTTTTGCGGCCCAGGCTGATTACCGACTTTCTTATTTCCCAAGGCATTCGACATGACCGACATTCAGAATAAGAACTACATCATCGCCCTTGACCAAGGCACCACCAGCTCGCGAGCGATCATCTTTGATCGTGACGCCAACGTGGTGTGCACCGCCCAGCGCGAGTTCGCCCAGCATTACCCGCAAGCGGGCTGGGTCGAGCATGACCCGATGGAAATCTTCGCCACCCAGAGCGCGGTGATGGTCGAGGCCCTGGCCCAGGCCGGCCTGCACCATGACCAGGTCGCCGCGATCGGCATCACCAACCAGCGTGAAACCACCGTGGTGTGGGACAAGATCACCGGCCGCCCGATCTACAACGCCATCGTCTGGCAGTGCCGCCGCAGCACCGAGATCTGCCAGCAGCTCAAGCGCGACGGCCACGAGCAGTACATCAGCGACACCACCGGCCTGGTCACCGACCCGTACTTCTCCGGCACCAAGCTCAAGTGGATCCTCGACAACGTCGAAGGCAGCCGCGAGCGTGCACGCAACGGCGAACTGCTGTTCGGCACCGTCGACAGCTGGCTGATCTGGAAATTTACCGGCGGCAAGACCCACGTCACCGACTACACCAACGCCTCGCGCACCATGCTCTTCAACATCCACACCCTGGAGTGGGATGCGAAGATGCTGGAGATCCTCGACATTCCCCGCGAAATGCTGCCGGAAGTGAAGTCGTCGTCGGAAATCTACGGCCGCACCAAAAGCGGCATCGCCATCGGCGGTATCGCCGGCGACCAACAGGCCGCGCTGTTCGGCCAAATGTGCGTCGAAGCCGGCCAGGCCAAGAACACCTACGGCACCGGCTGCTTCCTGCTGATGAACACCGGCGACAAGGCGGTGAAATCCAAGCACGGCATGCTCACCACCATCGCGTGCGGCCCCCGTGGCGAAGTGGCCTACGCCCTGGAAGGCGCGGTGTTCAACGGCGGCTCCACTGTGCAGTGGTTGCGTGACGAGCTGAAAATCATCAACGACGCCCACGACACCGAATACTTCGCCGGCAAGGTCAAGGACAGCAACGGCGTGTACCTGGTGCCCGCCTTCACCGGCCTGGGCGCTCCTTATTGGGACCCGTATGCCCGTGGCGCGCTGTTCGGCCTGACCCGTGGCGTACGCGTGGATCACATTATTCGTGCAGCCCTGGAGTCGATTGCCTACCAGACCCGCGACGTGCTCGACGCCATGCAACAGGACTCCGGCGAACGCCTCAAAGCCCTGCGCGTGGACGGCGGCGCCGTGGCCAACAACTTCCTGATGCAATTCCAGGCCGACATCCTCGGCACCCAGGTCGAGCGCCCGCAAATGCGCGAAACCACCGCACTCGGCGCGGCCTACCTGGCTGGCCTGGCGTGCGGTTTCTGGGGCAGCCTGGACGAGTTGCGCGGCAAGGCGGTGATCGAGCGCGAATTCGAACCACAACTGGACGAAGCGGCCAAAGAGAAGCTCTACGCCGGCTGGCAAAAAGCCGTTAGCCGCACCCGTGACTGGGAGCCCCACGAAGGCGCCGAATAAGCCAACGTCAGGTTGTAACTGGCCGGGAGCCGATTCCTGCGTCATCATGGGCCACTTTTGTATGGCAGCCCAAAGGACGCCCAATGAATCTGCCTCCCCGCCAACAACAAATCCTCGAACTGGTCCGCGAACGCGGCTACGTCAGTATCGAGGAAATGGCGCAGCTGTTCGTCGTCACCCCGCAAACCATCCGCCGCGATATCAACCAGCTGGCGGACGCCAATCTGCTGCGCCGCTACCACGGCGGCGCGGCCTATGACTCCAGTGTCGAGAACACCGCGTACGCCATGCGCGCCGACCAGATGCGCGACGAGAAACAGCGCATCGGCGAAGCCATTGCCGCACAGATCCCCGACCACGCCTCGCTGTTCATCAATATCGGCACCACCACCGAATCCATCGCCCGCGCGTTGCTCAACCACAACCACCTGAAAATCATCACCAACAACCTCAACGTCGCCACCATGCTCAGTGCCAAGGACGACTTCGACGTGCTGCTGACCGGCGGCAACGTGCGCCGCGATGGCGGTGTGGTGGGCCAGGCCAGTGTGGATTTCATCAACCAGTTCAAGGTGGATTTTGCCTTGGTTGGCATCAGCGGCATCGATGAAGATGGCAGCCTGCTGGACTTTGATTACCAGGAAGTGCGGGTGTCCCAGGCGATCATTGCCAATGCACGACAGGTGATTCTGGCGGCGGATTCGAGCAAGTTCGGGCGCAATGCCATGATTCGCCTGGGGCCGATCAGCCTGGTGGATTGCTTGGTGACCGACCAACAGCCGGTGCCGGCGTTGGTGCAGTTGTTGAGTGAGCATAAGGTGCGGCTGGAAGTCGTTTAAACCTTCGAACTCTCGGGTGACTGGACCGCCGCCATCGCGGGCAAGCCCGCTCCCACATTCGACCGCATTCCCATGCTGGAACTCGGTCAACTGTGGGAGCGGGCTTGCCCGCGATGGCGATCTACCTAGCACCGACCTCCCCAAGCCTGCATCTGGCTCCTGTTCACAAATTTTCCTTCCCCAGCCCTTCGATGAATTTTTTCAATCGAACTCGGCTGGCTGCGCGCGCATTTATCAGCTACCATTTTCGCAAATGAACATTAATGTTCGAATTCCAAGACGAAAAAATCGCGAGGCCAGCCGATGAACCCTTCCACCTTGCCTGCTCCACCGCTTGCCGAAGTCTATGACGTCGCCGTAATCGGCGGCGGGATCAATGGCGTCGGCATTGCAGCAGACGCAGCCGGGCGCGGTTTGTCGGTGTTCCTTTGTGAAAAGGACGACCTGGCCAGCCACACCTCTTCCGCCAGCAGCAAGCTGATCCACGGCGGCCTGCGCTACCTCGAACATTACGAATTCCGCCTGGTGCGCGAAGCCCTCGCTGAACGTGAAGTGCTGCTGGCCAAGGCCCCGCACATCGTCAAGCAGATGCGCTTCGTCCTGCCGCACCGCCCGCACCTGCGCCCGGCGTGGATGATTCGTGCCGGCCTGTTCCTGTACGACAACCTCGGCAAGCGCGAAAAGCTCGCCGGTTCGAAAAGCCTCAAGTTCGGCGCCGACAGCCCGCTGAAAAGCGAAATCACCAAAGGCTTCGAATACTCCGACTGCTGGGTCGATGACGCCCGCCTCGTGGTGTTGAACGCCATGGCCGCCCGCGAGAAAGGCGCGCACATCCACACCCAGACCCGTTGCATCAGCGCGCACCGCAGCAAGGGCCTGTGGGAAATGAACATGGAACGTGCCGATGGCAGCCTGTTCTCGATCCGTGCCCGCGCACTGGTCAACGCCGCTGGCCCGTGGGTTGCCAAGTTCATCAAGGATGACCTCAAGCTGGATTCGCCCTACGGCATCCGCTTGATCCAGGGCAGCCACCTGATCGTGCCGAAACTCTACGAAGGCGCCCACGCCCACATCCTGCAGAACGAAGACCAGCGCATCGTCTTCACCATTCCGTACCTGAACCACCTGACCATCATCGGCACCACCGACCGCGAATACACCGGCGACCCGGCGAAGGTGGCGATCACCGAAGGTGAAACCGACTACATGCTCAAGGTGGTCAACGCGCACTTCAAGAAGCAGTTGAGCCGCGACGACATCGTGCACACCTACTCCGGCGTACGTCCGCTGTGCAACGACGAGTCCGATAACCCGTCGGCCATTACCCGCGACTACACCCTGGCGCTCTCCGGCGGCACGGGCGAGGCGCCGATCCTGTCGGTGTTCGGCGGCAAGCTGACCACCTACCGCAAGCTCGCCGAGTCGGCGATGGCGCAACTGGCGCCGTACTTCACGCAGATGCGCCCCAGCTGGACCGCCAAGGCCAGCCTGCCCGGCGGCGAAGACATGACCACGCCCGAAGCCCTGGCCGAAGCGATCCGCCACAAGTTCGACTGGGTACCGAGCGAAATCGCGCGCCGCTGGTCCACCACCTACGGCAGCCGCACCTGGCGCCTGCTGGAAGGCGTGCAATCGCTGGCGGATCTGGGCGAGCACCTCGGGGGCGGCCTGTACACCCGCGAAGTCGACTACCTGTGCACGGAAGAGTGGGCGACCCAGCCCCAGGACGTCCTGTGGCGCCGTACCAAGCTCGGCCTGTTCACCACCCCGGAAGAACAGGACAACGTGCAGCGTTATCTGTCCAAGGTTGAGCGCAATCGCGGCAAGATCGAAGCGGCCTGATCGATCTTCCATACAGAAGCCCCTGCGCCGCGAGGCCCGGGGGCTTTTTTACGTCCGCCCCATTCGGTTTTCCGAACGCAACGTCCCTGGCGATTCGGTTTGCCGGATTAAATGTAGGAAAATTCGCCGTCACACAAAGTTAATCATCATATAAATCATAGAGTTAGACTTTTGTTTCGGGTCTGGCACGACTCATGCTCTACACTCCCTGACGATTGCCTGAGACGCCTCAGGAGCCGTCACGGGCATTCGCTGTACAAGAGAGCCGTTTAGCCGGCTTCATAAAAAAAACAAATGTCGAGGAAGTATTGATGCGCATCGTTCCCCATATCCTGGGCGCAGCTATCGCTGCTGCTCTGATCAGCACTCCAGTTTTCGCCGCCGAACTCACCGGCACACTGAAGAAAATCAACGACTCCGGCACCATCACCCTCGCGCACCGCGACAGCTCCATTCCGTTTTCCTACATCGCGGATGGTTCGGGCAAGCCAGTGGGCTACTCCCACGACATTCAGTTGGCCGTCGTCGAGCAACTGAAAAAAGACCTGAATAAACCCGACCTGAAGGCCAAGTACAACCTGGTCACTTCGCAAACTCGTATTCCGCTGATCCAGAACGGCACCGCGGACCTCGAGTGCGGCTCCACCACCAACAACGCCGAACGCGCCCAGCAGGTTGATTTCACCGTCAACATCTTCGAAATCGGCACCCGCCTGCTGGTCAAGAAAGACAAGGATGGCAAGCCGTCCTACGCTGACTTCGCCGACCTCAAAGGCAAAAACGTCGTGACCACCGCCGGCACCACGTCCGAGCGCATCATCAAGGCGATGAACGCCGACAAGCAGATGGGCATGAACGTCATCTCCGCCAAAGACCACGGCGAATCCTTCCAGATGCTGGAAAGCGGCCGCGCCGTAGCGTTCATGATGGACGACGCCCTGCTGGCCGGTGAAGAAGCCAAGGCCAAGAAGCCGGACGACTGGGTCATCACCGGTACTCCGCAGTCCTTCGAAGCCTACGCGTGCATGGTGCGTAAAGACGACCCAGCCTTCAAAAAGGCCGTGGATGACGCCATCGTCGCCCTGTACAAATCCGGCGAGATCAACAAGATCTACAGCAAGTGGTTCGAGAGCCCGATCCCACCAAAAGGCCTGAACCTGAACTTCCCGATGAGCGACAAGGTGAAGGAGCTGATCGCCAACCCAAGCGACAAACCAGCGCCTGACGTAAAAATCTGATACCTGACTAAGCTTATCTCCTGAGGGAGCCAACCCTCCCTCAGGCGTCTGTTACTACCTGCTGGCTTTATTTGGAACACTCGACCTGGCGGTTTTCGAGCCGATCTTGTGTGCCTGGCGTTCACCGTCGGGCGGGAATGGATTTTCCCCAAGCGGGTGCTTGTACATTGATCGACTTCGAGGGGAGACCCTAATGAATTACAACTGGGACTGGGGCGTGTTCTTCAAGTCCACCGGCGTGGGCAGCGAGACTTATCTCGACTGGTACATCGCCGGCCTGGGCTGGACCATTGCCATCGCTGTCGTGGCATGGATTATCGCCTTGCTGCTGGGCTCCATTCTGGGGGTCATGCGCACCGTGCCAAACCGCCTCGTATCGGGCATCGCGACCTGCTACGTGGAACTGTTTCGTAACGTGCCGCTGCTGGTGCAGCTGTTCATCTGGTACTTCCTGATCCCCGACCTGCTGCCGCAAAACCTGCAGGACTGGTACAAACAAGACCTCAACCCGACCACCTCGGCCTACCTGAGCGTTGTCGTGTGCCTGGGCCTGTTCACCGCCGCCCGTGTGTGTGAGCAAGTGCGTACCGGCATCCAGGCGCTGCCGCGCGGCCAGGAATCCGCCGCGCGCGCCATGGGCTTCAAGCTGCCGCAGATCTACTGGAACGTGCTGCTGCCCCAGGCCTACCGGATCATCATTCCGCCGCTTACCTCGGAATTCCTCAACGTGTTCAAGAACTCCTCCGTGGCGTCCTTGATCGGCCTGATGGAATTGCTGGCGCAAACCAAGCAGACCGCCGAGTTCTCGGCCAACCTGTTTGAAGCCTTCACCCTGGCCACGCTGATCTACTTCACCCTGAACATGAGCCTGATGCTGCTCATGCGCCTGGTCGAGAAGAAAGTCGCAGTGCCCGGCCTGATCTCCGTGGGGGGTAAATAATGGAACTTGATTTCAGCGGTATCATCCCCGCTATCCCAGGCCTGTGGAACGGCATGGTCATGACCTTGCAGCTGATGGTCATGGGCGTGGTCGGCGGCATCGCGTTGGGTACGGTCCTCGCGCTGATGCGCCTGTCGTCCAACAAACTGTTGTCGCGCGTGGCTGGCGCCTATGTGAACTACTTCCGCTCGATCCCGTTGCTGCTGGTGATCACCTGGTTCTACCTGGCGGTACCGTTCGTGCTGCGCTGGATCACGGGCGAAGACACCCCGATCGGCGCGTTCGCCTCCTGCGTCGTGGCCTTCATGATGTTCGAAGCCGCGTACTTCTGTGAAATCGTGCGGGCCGGCGTGCAGTCGATCCCCAAGGGCCAGATGGGCGCAGCGCAAGCGATGGGCATGACCTATGGCCAGACCATGCGCCTGATCATCCTGCCCCAGGCGTTCCGCAAGATGACCCCGTTGCTGCTGCAACAGTCGATCATCCTGTTCCAGGACACCTCGCTGGTCTACACCGTGGGCCTGGTGGACTTCCTCAACTCCGCCCGCTCCAACGGCGACATCATCGGCCGCTCCAATGAGTTCCTGATCTTTGCCGGTGTCGTCTACTTCATCATCAGCTTTTCCGCCTCGCTGCTGGTCAAGCGTCTGCAAAAAAGGTTTGCCGTATGATCTCTATCAAGAACATCAACAAGTGGTATGGCGACTTCCAGGTGCTGACCGATTGCAGCACTGATGTCAAAAAAGGCGAAGTGATCGTGGTGTGCGGGCCGTCCGGCTCGGGCAAGTCCACCCTGATCAAGTGCGTCAACGCGCTGGAACCGTTCCAGAAGGGCGACATCATCGTGGACGGCACCTCCATCGCCGACCCGAAGACCAACCTGCCGAAACTGCGCTCGCGCGTGGGCATGGTGTTCCAGCACTTCGAACTGTTCCCGCACCTGACCATCACCGAAAACCTGACCATCGCGCAGATCAAGGTGCTCGGCCGCAGCAAGGAAGAAGCCACCAAGAAAGGCCTGCAACTGCTTGAGCGCGTCGGCCTGTCGGCGCATGCCCACAAGCATCCCGGCCAGCTCTCCGGCGGCCAGCAACAACGTGTGGCGATTGCCCGCGCGTTGGCCATGGACCCGATCGTCATGCTGTTCGACGAACCGACCTCGGCCCTCGACCCGGAAATGGTCAACGAAGTGCTCGACGTCATGGTGCAACTGGCCCAGGAAGGCATGACCATGATGTGCGTGACCCACGAAATGGGCTTCGCCCGCAAAGTGGCCGACCGCGTGATCTTCATGGACGCCGGCAAGATCATCGAAGACTGCCCGAAAGAAGAGTTCTTCGGCGACATCAGCGCCCGCTCCGAACGCGCGCAGCACTTCCTTGAGAAAATCCTGCAGCACTAAAACCGGGCTCGCGCTCCCTGTGCGAACCGGATTTGTGTGGGAGCTGGCTTGCCTGCGATGCAGACACCTCGGTCTATCAGTAAGACCACAGTGATGCTATCGCAGGCAAGCCAGCTCCCACACTTGATTGGGTTACCAAATCAAGATGGGGCCGGCCTCAAAGCCCCACCACATCCTCCGCCTGCAACCCCTTCTCGCCGGTCACCACGGCGTATTCAACCTGCTGGCCTTCGGCCAACGAGCGGTGGCCGTCACCGCGAATGGCGCGGTAGTGCACAAACACATCCTTGCCATCATCACGCTGAATAAAGCCGTAACCCTTTGCATCGTTGAACCACTTCACATTGCCGGTTTCGCGCGTTGCCATCTGTTTAACTCCCACATGCTTTTTATTGTTGAGTCGCTCGCATTGAACTGCCGAGTATAAGACAGGCTCCAAAACGATCAACTCAAGTTTACATCGCTGCTTTTTTGCCGATTTTCGGCGAATACGGCACACTACCCGCCCGAGCGCCTGCTCGGTTTTTCCCACTTGAAGCAGCACGCCTATGACCCGCTCCCCGTTCCGCCGTCTGGTGTTTGGCACCTTGCGCCGACTGTTGTACCTCTGGGTTCGCTCAGAGACGATCAACCAGTCGTCCCTTACCCTCAACCTGGACCGCAGCCGGCCGGTGTTCTACGTCCTGCAATCGCCCTCCCTCACCGAATTGGCCGTGGTCGATGCCGAGTGCACCAAGGCCGGCCTGCCGCGCCCGGTGCTGCCGGTCGCAGTGGGGCCGCTGATGGAACCGGCGGCGTTCTTCTACCTCACGCCCGAGCCGGACTGGCTCGGCCGCCAGGACAAGCGCGGCGCGCCGCCGACCCTGACCCGCCTGGTCAACACCCTCACCGAGCATGCCGAAGAGAATGCACAAATCATTCCGGTCAGCGTGTTCTGGGGGCAGTCGCCCGAGAGTGAGTCCAGCCCGTGGAAGCTGCTGTTTGCCGACAGTTGGGCGGTCACCGGGCGCCTGCGGCGCTTTCTG
This sequence comes from Pseudomonas sp. CBZ-4, assembly GCF_000346755.1. Classification (GTDB taxonomy): domain Bacteria; phylum Pseudomonadota; class Gammaproteobacteria; order Pseudomonadales; family Pseudomonadaceae; genus Aquipseudomonas. Next base: position 86,320 of record NZ_ANNV01000154.1, read on the forward strand.
AGCATCCTGATCCTGGGGCGCAAGACTCGCGTGCAATTCTCCGCGCCTATCAACCTGCGTGAATTGATCGAGCACAATAAAGGCCACGAACGCACGGTGCGCATGGCCCAACGTATCCTGCGGGTGCACTTTCGCAACCTGAAGACCGCCGTGATCGGCCCCGACCTGTCCCACCGGCGCAACCTGGTCAAAGGCCTGGTCAACATGCCGCTGGTGCGCCAGGCCATCCTGGACGAGGCCGAACGGGAAAAAATCAGCCCGGAAAAAGCCAAGGCCCAGGCCCTGCGCTATGGCAACGAGATCGCCTCGGACTACACCTACACCGCGATCCGCTTCCTCGAAGTGGTGCTGAGCTGGTTCTGGAACAAGATCTACGACGGCATCAAGGTCAACAACATCGAAGGTGTGCAAAAGGTTGCCCAGGGCTACGAGGTGATCTACGTGCCTTGCCACCGCAGCCATATCGACTACCTGCTGCTCTCCTACCTGCTGTTCAAGAACGGCCTGACCCCGCCGCACATCGCGGCGGGCATCAACCTGAACATGCCGGTGATCGGCAGCCTGCTGCGCCGAGGCGGTGCGTTTTTCATGCGCCGCACCTTCAAGGGCAACCCGCTGTACACCTCGGTGTTCAACGAATACCTGCACACCCTGTTCACCAAAGGCTTCCCGGTGGAGTACTTCGTCGAGGGCGGCCGCTCGCGCACCGGGCGCATGCTGCAACCGAAGACCGGCATGCTGGCGATCACCCTGCGCAGTTTCCTGCGCTCCTCGCGCATGCCCATCGTGTTCGTGCCGGTGTATATCGGCTATGAGCGTGTGCTCGAAGGCCGCACCTACCTCGGCGAACTGCGTGGCGCGACGAAAAAGAAAGAATCGATCTTCGATATTTTCAAAGTGGTCGGCGCGCTCAAGCAGCGCTTCGGCCAAGTCGCGGTCAACTTCGGCGAGCCGATCAAGCTGGCCGAGTTCCTCGATACTGAACAACCGGACTGGCGCAGCCAGGAGCTGGGCCCGAACTACAAGCCGGCCTGGCTCAACGAAACCACCAACCGCCTTGGCGAACAGGTAGCCCGCCACTTGAACGAAGCCGCCGCGGTAAACCCGGTGAACCTGGTGGCCCTGGCGCTGCTCTCCACCACCCGCCTGGCCCTGGATGAACAGGCCATGGCGCGCCAGCTTGACCTGTACCTGGCGCTGCTGCGCCGCGTGCCCTACTCGCCCCACACCACCTTGCCCGAAGGGGATGGCCTGGCGCTGATCAAGCACGTGTTGGACATGGACCTGCTGTCGGAACAGAGCGACGCCCTCGGCAAGATCCTGTACCTGGACGAGCAGAACGCCGTCCTGATGACCTACTACCGCAACAACGTGCTGCACATCTTCGCGTTGCCGGCGCTGCTCGCGAGTTTCTTCCAGAGCAGCTCGCGGATGAGCCGCGAACAGATCCTGCGCTACACCCACGCGCTGTACCCGTACCTGCAATCGGAGCTGTTTATCCGTTGGTCGCTGGAAGAGTTGGACACCGTGGTCGATCAATGGCTGGACGCTTTTGTCGAACAGGGCCTGCTGCGCTTCGAGAACAACGTGTTCCTGCGCCCGGCACCCAGCTCGCGGCACTTTGTGTTGCTGACGCTGCTGTCCAAGAGCATCGCCCAGACCCTGCAACGCTTCTACATGGCGATCTCGCTGCTGCTCAACAGCGGCCAGAACAGCATCAGCGCCGAAGAGCTGGAAGACCTGTGTACGGTGATGGCTCAGCGCCTGTCGATCCTGCATGGCCTCAACGCCCCGGAGTTCTTCGACAAGAGCCTTTTCCGACATTTCATCCAGTCGTTGCTGGAGCAAGATGTGCTGCGCCGCGATGAAGCGGGCAAGTTGAGTTACCACGACCTGCTCGGCGAACTGGCCGAAGGCGCCGCCAAGCGCGTGTTGCCGGCGGAGATCCGTTTGTCGATCCGCCAGGTGGCGCTGCACCGCGTGGATGACACGCCGGTCGAATCCGAGCCGCTCAAACCCGAAGAAAGCCGCTAGATTGAATAAGGCGCCGGGCTGTTTCCGGCGCCGCTGACAAGGAGCTGCACCATGAAAAAGATCATCCTCCTCGGCCTCACCGCCCTGCTCGGAGCCTGCCAATCCATGACGCCCGCACCAGAGGCCAGCCTCGATGGCGAAGTGTTCTACCTGCAACGCATCGCCCTGCCGCCAACCGCCACCTTGAGCGTCAGCCTGCAAGACGTGTCCCTGGCCGACGCACCGGCGGTGACCCTCGCCGAACAGAAAGGCCCGGTCAAAGGCCAGGTGCCGCTGCCGTTTCACCTGAGCTACGACCCGGCCCAGGTCAAGCCCGGCCACAGCTACTCGGTCAGCGCTCGCATCGAAGTGGACGGCAAGCTAATGTTTATCACCACCGAACGGCACTCTGTGCAGCTCAACGGCCAGGATCCACAACCGCTGCGCCTGCGCGTAGACGCCGTGGCCCACTGAACTCGATCAAAAGGAAGCGCCCATGCTCCGTAACTCCCTTCGCTTTACTGCCCTGTGCGCCGGCCTGCTGCTGGGGGCCAACGCCATGGCGCTGGACCTCTCCAGTCTGTCCCAGGGCGACGCTTCCGGCGGCCTCAAGGACGCACTGACCCAAGGCGCGCAAATCGCCGTGAAACAGCTTGGGGTGCCGGGTGGTTTCAGCAACAACCCGGAAGTGAAGATCGGTTTGCCAGGCAAGTTGGGCAAAGTGGCCGACAAGCTGAAAATGTTCGGCATGGGCGACCAGGTCACACAACTGGAAACCAGCATGAACAAGGCCGCTGAATCCGCCGTGACCCAGGCCCAGCCGATCCTGGTGAATGCCGTGAAAAACATGAGCGTGACCGACGCCAAGGGCATCCTCAGCGGTGGCCAGGATTCGGCCACCCAGTACCTGAACAAAAGCAGCCGTGAACAGATCCGCGCCAAGTTCCTGCCGATCGTGAAAGCGGCCACCGACAAAGTCGGCGTCGCCCAGCAATACAACGCCCTGGCGGGCAAGGCGGCGGCGTTTGGTGCGGTGGACGCCAAGAGCGCCAACGTCGAGAACTACGTGACCGAGCAGGCGCTGGACGGCCTGTTCAAGATGATTGCGCAGCAGGAAGAGACCATTCGCAAGAATCCGGCGGCTGCGGCCACCAGTCTGGCGAAAAAAGTGTTTGGCGCGCTGTAACAGCACACTGCACGTCACCGAGCAGGGAAAATCCTTGCCGGCGAAAACGCCCTGATCAACTCAGGGCGTTTTGGTTTTAACTACCAGGTAATGGAAGGGCTGCGTGCGGATGCCGACGAGGCCGCATTACTGATACTGGTATTGTTGTTTTGATTGTTGCTCTCGTTGTGAATATGGATATTCACATCAGGTTGACGATTGCCGTTGAACTGGCCGAAGCCATTCCCCATCCCCATCGCCGCGCCCACTATTTGCAGCGGAAGAAATAATATTGGTAGCAACATACGTACTCCTTAAGCATCACCGTAGAAACAGTCCTGCGCGCTTGACCGCCAGAAGAGTTACCTGCTCGACAGGTAACTCTATGTGGCACTTGCGGCGCAACAGTTCCCCGGTCAGCCCAAACAAAGGTTCCACCGCCCCGAAGTCCGTTTGCATGGAAATGTAAACCAGCGTCAATGGATGAGTGAGTCAGCCAGGCGCCCCATCATGATCGTGGCAAAACAGCAGATGGCTACGGACGTTGCGCGATTGATTCTCAGCGGTGTCAGCCAGGCTTTCTGAATCCCTTCGAAATGACTGCCCAACACAGTCCAGGCCGCCCCCACCGGAACCACCACCAACGCCAGCGTGCTCATGAATCCGGCATAACCGGGCAACGTGGCAAACGCGCTGGCCGGGGCGATGAACGACGCGATCAACAAGCCCTTGGGGTTCATGACCGTCAGCCAGAAGAAATACAGCCCGGAGAAACGGTCGCGGGTCGCGTCGATGGTGCTGCTCTTGCGCTGCCAGAGCTTGTACGAGACATACAGCAGGTAACAGGCCGCCGCCAGTTGCGTGGCCTTCAAGGCCCATGGCGAGTAGGCCGCCAGATACAGCAGCGCCATACCCCACACAGAAACTTGCAGCAGGTAGGCCAGGCACTCGATGAACGCGAGCTTCCAGGAGGCCCGGTAGCCGAACAACACACCTGCGCGAAACAGCAGGGTGTTGGTCGGGCCAGGGGCAAGCAATAGCAACATCAGGGCTGAAACGGTGGCCAACATGATTACGCGACGTCCTTCCTCACTCGGAACCACGCAGCATACAGGGCCGGTAGGAACAATAGGGTCAATGCCGTCGCCACAATCAAGCCGCCCATGATCGCCACCGCCATCGGCCCGAAGAACACACTGCGTGACAGTGGGATCATCGCCAGCACCGCCGCGAGGGCTGTCAGCACAATCGGACGGAAGCGTCGGACGGTAGCTTCGATAATGGCTTGCCATGGCGCGAGGCCGGCCTTGATGTCCTGTTCGATCTGGTCCACCAGGATCACCGAGTTCCGCATGATCATCCCCGACAAGGCGATGGTGCCGAGCATGGCCACAAAGCCAAAGGGCTGGCGGAATACCAGCAGGAACAGCGTCACACCGATCAAACCCAACGGCGCCGTCAGAAACACCATCGCCGTGCGTGAGAAACTGCGCAGTTGCAGCATCAGCAATGTCAGCACCACCACGATGAACAACGGCACGCCGGCTTTCACCGAGTTCTGCCCACGGGCGGAGTCTTCCACCGTGCCGCCGACGTCCAGCAGGTAGCCATCCGGCAGTTCGGCGCGCACGCCTGCCAGGGTCGGCAGGATTTGCTGGACCAGGGTCGCCGGTTGTTCCTTGCCGTAGATATCGGCGCGCACGGTCACCGTTGGCAGGCGGTTGCGGTGCCAGATGATGCCTTCTTCGAAGCCGTACTCCAGGGTGGCGATCTGCGACAGCGCCACGCTTTTGCCGTTGTCGGTCGGCACCGCCAGGCTTGGCAGCAACGACAGCTCAGTGCGTTCATGCACGGTGCCGCGCAGGAGGATCTCGATCAACTCGTTGTCCTCCCGGTATTGGCTGACGCTGGAACCGGTGAGCGAGCTTTGCAGGAACTTCGACAGGTTGGCGGTGCTCACGCCAAGGGCGCGCGCGCGGTCCTGGTCGATATTGAGGTAGACGATCTTGCTCGGCTCTTCCCAGTCCAGGTGCACGTTGACCACGTGGGTATTTTCGCGAACCTTGGCCGCCACTTTCCGCGCCAGGGCGCGGACTTCTTCGATGTGCTCGCCCGTTACACGGAACTGCACCGGGTAACCCACGGGCGGGCCGTTCTCCAGGCGCGTGACCCGCGAGCGCAGCGCCGGGAACTGTTCGTTGAGGGTTTCGATCAGCCAGGTGCGCAGGCTTTCGCGCTCTTCGATGGTTTTGGCCAACACCACGAACTGCGCAAAACTCGCAGCGGGTAATTGCTGGTCCAGCGGCAGGTAGAAGCGCGGCGAGCCAGTGCCGACATAGGCCACGTAGTTGTCGATGCCGGCATGCTCCTTGAGCAGCGCTTCCAGGCGTTTGACCTGATCGGCGGTGTTGCTCAGGGACGTACCTTCGGCCAGTTTCAGGTCGACCATCAGCTCCAGGCGACCAGAAGCCGGGAAGAACTGCTGCGGCACAAAACGAAACAGCGCCACCGAGCCGATAAACAGCAGCAAGGTCAGGACAATCACGGTTTTGCGTCGGCGCACGCACCATTCCACCAAACGTCTTACACGCTGGTAGAAGGGAGTGCCGTAGGGATCAGGCCCGTCAGTACCGTGCTTGGCCGCGTGAATCTTCGCCAGGTCCGGCAGGAGTTTTTCCCCCAGGTACGGCACGAACACTACAGCGGCGACCCACGAGGCCAGCAAGGCAATGGTGACGACCTGGAAGATCGAGCGGGTGTATTCGCCGGTGCTCGATTGCGCGGTGGCAATCGGCAGGAAGCCGGCGGCGGTGATCAGCGTGCCGGTGAGCATCGGGAACGCGGTGCTGGTCCAGGCGAAACTCGCGGCCTTGAGCCGGTCGTAGCCCTGTTCCATTTTGATCGCCATCATTTCCACGGCGATGATCGCGTCGTCCACCAGCAGGCCGAGCGCCAATACCAGCGCACCCAGGGAAATCTTGTGCAAGCCGATGCCGAGGTAATACATGCTGGCAAAGGTCATTGCCAGCACCAGCGGAATCGCCAGGGCCACCACCATGCCGGTACGTACCCCGAGGGAGAAGAAGCTCACCAGCAATACGATGGCCAAGGCTTCGGCCAGTACCTGGACGAATTCGCCGACACTGGTTTTCACCGCTGCCGGTTGGTCCGACACCTTGCGCAGTTCCATACCGGCCGGAAGATTCTTCTGCAGGCGTGCGAACTCGCCTTCCAGGGCCTTGCCCAGTACCAGGATGTCGCCACCGTCGCGCATGGCCACGGCCAGGCCGATGGCGTCCGCGCCCATGTAGCGCATGCGCGGTGCCGGTGGGTCGTTGAAGCCACGGTGGATATCCGCCACGTCGCCGATGCGGAAGGTGCGGTCACCGACGCGAATCGGGAAGTTGCGGATCTCGTCCACCGTCTTGAAGTTGCCCGACACCCGCAGCTGCACGCGTTCGGTCGGGGTTTCGAAGAAACCGGCGGTGGAGACTGCGTTCTGCTCCTGCAAGGCCTGCTGTACGGCGGCCAACGGCAAGCCAAGGGTGGCCAGCTTGAGGTTGGACAGTTCGATCCAGATCTTCTCGTCCTGTAGGCCAAGCAACTCAACCTTGCCCACATCCGGCACCCGTTGCAGTTGAATCTGGATGCGGTCGGCGTAGTCCTTGAGCACGGCGTAGTCAAAACCGTCGCCGGTCAGGGCGTAGATATTGCCAAAGGTGGTGCCGAATTCATCGTTGAAAAACGGCCCCTGGATATCCGGTGGCAGGGTGTGGCGGATATCGCTGATCTTCTTGCGCACCTGGTACCACAGCTCGGGGATCTGCGCCGAGTGCATGGAGTCGCGGGCCATGAAGGTGACCTGGGATTCGCCGGGGCGCGAGAACGACACGATGCGCTCGTACTCACCGGTCTCCATCAGCTTTTTCTCGATGCGCTCGGTGACCTGGCGCGAGACTTCCTGGGCCGTGGCGCCTGGCCAGTTGGTCTTGATCACCATGGCCTTGAAGGTGAACGGCGGGTCTTCGCTTTGTCCCAGCTTGGTGTAGGACAAGGTGCCGACCACCGCCAGCAGGATCATCAGGAACAGTACGATCTGGCGATTACGCAACGCCCATTCGGAAAGATTGAAACCCATCGGGGACTACTCCTTGGCCGCCAGATTCACCACCCGGTTGGAACGATCCACCGGGCGCACTTGCTGGCCCTCATGGAGCACATGCACACCCGCGGCGATCACCCAGTCCGTGGGGCTCAGGCCTTCCAGCACCGGCACGCTTTTCTCGCCGAAGGCGCCGATGCGTACCGGCGTGCGCTTAAGGGTGTTGTCCGCCTGTACACGCCAGACGTAGGAATCGCCATTTTCTGCACTGAGGGCAGACAGCGGCACCGACAGGGGAATCACGCCGTCGGCCTGTATGAAAACACGAGCGCTTTGCCCCAGTTCAGCGGGGACCTTGCCACCGGTGAACGCCACGCGTGCGGCAAAGGTGCGGGATTTTGGATCGGCGGCCGGCGACAGTTCACGAATACGCCCGGCAAAACGCTGGTCAGGCTGGCTCCACAACTCGACGGACACCGGCTGGCCGATCTTGAACCGACCGAAGCCTTGCTCCGGCAGGCTGATCAACACTTCGCGCTCGCCATCGGTGGCCAGGGTGAATACGGTCTGGCCGGCAGACACCACTTGGCCCACTTCCACCGCACGCTTGGCGACGACGCCGTCCTGCGGTGCGCGCAACGTGGCATACCCGGCCTGGTTGCTCGACACGTCGAACTCGGCCTTGATCTGCTTGAGGCGTGCTTCGCCGGATCGGTAGAGGTTTTCCGAATTGTCGTACTGCGAACGGCTGACCATCTGACGGTCCATCAGGGTCTTGTAGCGGTCGCGCTCGGCGCGCACCAGGCTCAGGTTGGCCTCGGCGGCGGCCACTTGCGCGCGGGTGGCCTCCAGTTGCAGGCGCACGTCTTGCGGGTCTAGCTCGGCCAAAGGCTGGTTGGCCTTGACCCGCTCGCCCTCCTCCACCAGGCGCTTGCTGACTTTGCCGCCAATGCGAAAGGCCAGGTCCGGCTCATAGCGCGCACGTACTTCGCCGGGGTAGCTGTCACTCGCCTGCGCCGAAGGCTGCGGTTGCACCACCATGGCCGGGCGGATAACGGTCTGGGGGGCTTCCTCGTGACCGCAGGCGGCCAGCAGGAAAGCCAAGCTGACAGGCAACGCAAGGGGCAGGAAAGTACTGCGCATGCTGAAGGACCTTTCGCAAATGGAGCTAGGAATAATTATACTGGCCGGTATGTTATTAATACCAAACTCACCAGTCCAGTATTAAAGGTGAAAATGTCCGACAATCCTCTCAACACCAATAGCCCCGGGCGTCCCAAGGACATGGCAAAACGCCAGGCTATCCTCGAAGCCGCGAAAATCCTGTTTTTGAGCAATGGCTACGCCAGTACCAGCATGGACGCGGTAGCACTGGAAGCCGGCGTGTCGAAGCTGACCGTCTACAGCCACTTCACCGACAAAGAGACCTTGTTCACCGCCGCCGTGGTGGCGACGTGCGAGGAACAACTGCCGGTGATGTACTTCGAGCTGCCCGCCGACATGCCCGTGGAGACGGTGTTGCTGAATATCGCGCGGGGGTTCCATCGGCTGATCAACAGCGAGGAATCGGTGAACCTGCATCGCCTGATGATGACCACCGGCAATCAGGACGTGAAACTCTCGCAGATCTTTTTCGAGGCGGGGCCGATGCGCATGCTGCAAGGCATGGAGCGCCTGTTGAGCAAGATCGACCAGAGCGGTGCGCTGAGCATCGACAAACCGTTTACGGCGGCCGAGCACTTCTTTTGCCTGCTCAAGGGCACGGCGAATTTCTGCTTGCTGTATGGCTGTGGCGGGCCGTTGAGCGAGGAAGCCGCCGAGGCGCATGTGCAGGATGTGGTGGGGTTGTTTATGCGCGCTTATCGGGCCTGAGGCCTTGTGTTGTCTGGGCTGGCGCTATCGCAGGCAAGCCAGCTCCCACATGTTGATTTGTGAATACTTTCAAGTGTGGGAGCTGGCTTGCCTGCGATGAGGCCCTGAAGGCCACTGAAAAACTCAGCCCTTGAGCGCCTTCTTCGGATAAATGTCATACCGGCTGGATTTACCATCCAACGCATGGCTCGGCTTGGGCCCCTCGATGCACGGCGCCTTGCGCGGCCGCTTCACCACCACCCGGTGGCTGGCCAGGGCCAACGCCGCAGCGAGCAGGGCCGGGGCATCCGGGTCATCCCCGACCAACGGCCGGAACAGGCGCATTTCCTTCTTCACCAGGGCCGTTTTCTCACGGTGCGGAAACATCGGATCGAGGTAGATCACCTGCGGCGGCTCGCCCTCCCAGTTGCGCATCACGTCGATGGAATTGCCCTTGAGCAGTTTCATGCGCGCCACGATCGGCGCCACTTCAAAATCATCCGCACCGCGGGCCAGGCCGTCTTCGAGCAAGGCGCCGATCAGCGGCTGGCGCTCGATCAGGCTCATTTCGCAGCCCAGGCTGGCCAGCACGAACGCGTCCTTGCCCAGCCCCGCCGTGGCGTCCAGCACCCGTGGCCGCACGCCTTGGGCGATGCCCACGGCCTTGGCAATCATCTGCCCGCTGCCGCCGCCGTATAAACGCCGGTGCGCGGCGCCGCCTTCGACGAAGTCCACGCGCACCGCCCCCGGCGCGTCGGGCCCGAGCTGTTGCAGCTGTAGGCCTTGCTCGCCGACTTGCAGGGAAAAATCCGCATCGGCCAGTTGCAAAGGCAGGTCAAGCCGGGCCGCCCACTGTTCGGCCAGGGCCTGGAAACCCTCGGCCAACGCCTCGACCCGGATGCGGCTGGCCGCTGGTTGTTCGCTCATCAATCGCTACGCTCAAAAATATTAAGGATCGGCAAACAACGGCCGATAAAACCAACAGTCAGGTATTTTGCCAGAGCTGAGCGTCGACCGAGAAAAATGTCAGACATTCTTCCCCAAACCATCGGTGTACTGCCGACCCACAACCACTACGGCCTGCGCAACACCCAAGCGCTGGCCGGGGTGAGTCATGTGTGGCAGGACTTCTTCGCCCGGGCGTTGGCCGAGCAGCTCGGCGCCACGCCGGACGCGCTCGCCGCCCAGGCGCCGGAGCCGCTGGACCCGGAAGTTGAACCGCGCGCTGGCGCCGACCTGCTGTCACAGATCCTCACCCAGCGTGAGTGCGACGTGAAAGACACCGAGATCGCCCCACCTGAACCGCTGTTCCTGCCGATTGCCGAGTTCGAGACCGAATTGCTGCCGCCGGCCGCCACACCGTTCCCGGACGACGAAATCGTCGCCCAACAGCGCGAGCAGAATTTCGACAGCGGCTGGGTCCGCCCCCTCGTACTGACGGCCGGCCAACCGTTGCCAGAGCCCGGCCCGGCGCCCGCACCGCGCCCGCTGCACCTGCCTATCGCCGAGTTCGAACTGGACCTGCTGCCACCTGCCGCCACGCCGTACCCGGACGACGAGCTGGTGGCGCAACAGAAGGCCCTGGACTTCGACTACTACTGGGCGCGCCCGCTGGTCACGCAGAACCTGCGCCTGGCCGCCTGATTCAGCCTTTGAAGAAGGCGTTGGCCTGGCTGAACGGCATCTTGCGTTCGGTGAAGGTAAACGTGCCCAACTCATACACCTCCTGCGCAGCCCGATAGAACTCGCCATACGCCGCCAAGGCCATGGCTGAGCCGACGCTGATGCGTCGCACGCCCATCTCGCTCAACTGCGCGACGCTCAGGTTCAAACCGCCGGACATCAACACATTCACCGGCTTGGGCGCGACGGCCTTGACCACCGCCAGCACTTCCTCGGCACTGCGCAAGGCCGGCGCGTAGAGCACGTCGGCGCCGGCTTCGGCGTAGGCTTGCAGGCGGCGGATGGTGTCAGGCAAATCCAGGCGGCCATGCAGGAGGTTTTCTGCGCGGGCGGTCAGGGTGAAGGGGAACGGCAGGCTGCGGGCAGCGGCAACGGCGGCTTCCACGCGCTCTACTGACAAGTCGAAGGGATAGATCGGGTCAACCGCGATGCCCGTGGCATCTTCGATGGAGCCACCGACGATACCGCTGGCCGCCGCGCGCAGGATGGTCTGGGCGCAGCCTTCGGGGGTGTCGCTGAAACCGTTTTCCAGGTCCGCCGCCACCGGTAACGCGGTCGCCTGCACGATGGCGCTGGCATTGCTCAAGGTGTCGTCCAGGGACAACGCGCCTTCCGCATCCGGCCGACCAAGGCTGAATGCATAGCCGGCACTGGTGGTGGCCAGGGCTTCAAAGCCGAGGCTGGCGAGCATGATCGCGGAGCCGGCATCCCACGGGTTGGGCATCACGAAGGCACGATTACGCTCATGCAGGGCCTTGAAGGTTTCGGCGCGAAGGGTTTGGGCATCCATGTCTGGCTCCTGGCGAAAAAAGGAGCCTTAGAGTAACCCCAGTTGTTCCACAGCGGGCGCTCGATTCAGGGTCGGCAGCGGCGGTAATCCGGGCAGGCGTGCCATCAGTTGATCATGGAAGCGCAGGGCCAGTTGCGCTGCCAGGCGATTGTCCGAGGTGTGCAGGAACACGTAGGGCGTGCGGCCCTCTTCGATCCAGTCGGCGACTTTGGCGACCCACGGGACCAGGAACGGATCGTTGGCTTCCAGCTCGGGATGGCCGATAAATCGCACCTGGGGAAACAGCGTCAGCGCGGCCGGACGTGGCGGCACCTTGGGTTTTTTCGCCTGGGCATGCAGCACTGCTGCCGAGGTCGACGTGCAACTGAACAGCGCCCGCGGGTCCAGGCAGATGCGCTCAACGCCCCGATCACGCAATAGCCGGTTGAGCATGCGCTCGGCGTCGCCCTTGGCGAAGAACTCGGGATGGCGCACTTCCACCGCCAGCGGGCGCTCCAGGCCGTCGATAAACCCGGCCAACTCGGCGAGCCGCTGCGGTGAGAAAGTCGCCGACAATTGCAGCCACATCGGCGACACACGCTCACCCAGCGGGCTCATCAAGCCGACAAAGCTTTCCGCGGCCGGCAATTGCTCACGCAAGTCGCCGCCATGGCTGATATCACCCGGGAATTTCGCCGTGAAGCGAAAATCCTCGGGCATGACCTCGGCCCAGCGCTGCACCGTCGCGGCTGAGGGTCGCGCATAAAACGTGGTGTTGCCTTCAACGGCGTTGAAGACCTGGGAATAGAGGGCAAGGTAATCGCTGGAACGCGCATCGGCCGGGTACAGGTACTCGCGCCAGGCGTTTTCACTCCAGGACGGGCAACCGATGAAATAAGGCAGGCGCATCAGATGTGGATGTCGAGACCCAGCACTTCCATATCCCATTCGACAAAGCCGGCGGTGGTCAGGTAGCTGGCCAGGGCGGTGGCAACGCTTTTGCTCATGGAGCGGGGGAAGACCATGTCTTGCTGACGGGCGGGAAGACCGCTGATGCGGGCTTGGGCGTTGGCCTGCGCATCGGCCTGGACTTCGATGAAGTCCGGCGAATCCTCGACAGCGTCGTCCACCGTCGCATTGGCCTTACGCGGCTTGCGCTTGATTGGGTAGGACTGTGAGGAAAAGCCATCAATACGCATGGGCGCGAACTCGCTATCAGTAATGGCATTTTAGTGGCGCAATCCGTAGCGCGCAAATGCTCTGGTGATAACTAGAACACATAATTTGAAAAAGGTTTAAAAGCCGGGGAAAATTCTGACGATTGGCGATTTTCGCCGGAAAATGCCCACACTTTTGACGTCAAATAATCCCGCGTTCGGCCTTGGTCTGCGCAACCTTATCGCGCAGGTAAACCGGCGCCGCCTGGTCGGCGGGAATCCCTTCGCCACGCTCGAAAGCAAAGCGTGCCAAGGTCAGCAGGTCTTCGGCGTGAGGCAACATGGCCGCATCCTGGCCCACCAACTGCACACCGATGCGCTCGCCATAACCCCAGCCGGTGCCCGCACCGAACCAGTCACCGCTGGCATCCTGCGGCAATACCGACGCCTCTGGTGGCTGCACGGCTTCAACGCCCACCAGGCGCATCTCCCCCGCTGTCTCGCGGTAGCAGCCCCAATAGACTTCGTCCATGCGCGCATCGATGGCCGCGGCCACCTGCCGGGCACCATGCTCGCGCAAGGCGCGCTGGGCCAGCACGGCGAGGTTGGACACCGGCAACACCGGGCGCTCCAGGGCAAACGCCAGGCCCTGCACCACGCCAATGGCAATGCGCACACCGGTAAACGCGCCGGGGCCACGGCCGAAGGCGATGGCATCGACGGCAGACAGGGTGGTGCCGGCGTCTTCCAGCAGTTGCTTGATCATCGGCAACAGCTTCTGCGCATGCAGGCGCGGGATCACCTCGTAGTGGCTCGTAACCTTGCCATCGTGCAGCAGGGCAACGGAGCAAGCTTCAGTCGCGGTGTCCAGGGCCAGCAGGGTGCTCATCGGTGTGGGTGTCCAAGTCGAAAAAAAGTGCGCCAGTATAAACAACAACGGCCCGCAAGCGGGCCGTTATAGGTGAAGCAAATCGAGGGATCAGCTCAGTGCTTGCAGCACTTTGGCCGTGATCGCCTCGACCGAGCCAACACCTGGGATGTGGCTGTACTTCGGCTTGCCTTGGGCAGCCGACAGCTTCTGGTAGAAATCCACCAGCGGCTTGGTCTGGGAGTGGTAGACCGACAGGCGATGACGCACGGTTTCTTCGGTGTCGTCTTTGCGCTGCACCAGCTCTTCGCCGGTCACATCGTCCTTGCCTTCAACCTTTGGCGGGTTGTAGATCGTGTGGTACACGCGGCCCGAGGCTTCGTGAACGCGACGGCCGGCAATACGCTGGACGATTTCTTCGTCTTCAACCGCGATTTCAACCACTGCGTCCAGCTCGACGCCCGCCTTCACCAGGGCTTCAGCCTGGGGAATGGTGCGTGGGAAGCCGTCGAACAGGAAGCCGTTCTTGCAGTCTTCCTGGCTGATGCGTTCCTTGACCAGGTTGATGATCAAGTCATCGGATACCAGGCCACCGCTGTCCATCACGCTCTTGGCGATCAGGCCCAGCTCGGTGCCGGCCTTGACCGCTGCACGCAGCATGTCGCCGGTGGAGATTTGTGGAATGCCGAATTTTTCAGTGATGAACTTTGCCTGAGTACCTTTACCGGCCCCGGGAGCTCCCAGCAGAATGACGCGCATTGATGTGCTCCTCAATTTTTTATAGAGATGATGCTCGGATTCGCCGCGTGGGGCCAATCGCGTAAAAATAGGATTCGGGCCGCCCAAACGGCCAAAGGCTGATCAAGATACACAGCGCGCCGTCACCATACAAGCCGCCAAAAGTCGCAGGAACCCGCGCAGGGCATGCGTCATAGGTAGGGTGTGCCTGAGTGCAACCTGCCGCCACAAACGCCGACCGCCCATTTGCGGGCGGCCGTCGTGGTTTATCTGCAAGCCGTTGAGAACACTTGGAAAACCTCAGCCGGTGTTGCGCAAACCGGCGGCAATACCGGCCACGGACACCAGCAGCGCCTGTTCCAGAGGGCTGTCCTGTGCCGCTTCCCGCTGGCGCGAACGCGCCAGCAACTCGGCCTGCAACAGGTGCAAGGGGTCGAGGTAGGTGTTGCGCAGGCGGATAAACTCCAGGGTGTCGGGACTGTGGGCCAGCAGTTGCGACTGGCCAGTCAGGCCAAGCACCACGCTGCACGCCTGCGACAATAGGTCGCGTAAGTGCGCACCCAATGGCAGCAGGTCAGGCTGCACCAGGCGCTCGTCATACAGCCGGGCGATGTCCGCATCGGCCTTGGCCAACACCATTTCCAGCATGTCGATGCGGGTGCGGAAGAACGGCCACTGCTCGCGCATCTGCCCCAGCAACTCACCTTCGCCACGCTCCAGCGCCTTGCTCAACGCGGCTTCCCAGCCGAGCCAGGCGGGCAGCATCAGGCGGGTCTGGGTCCAGCCGAAGATCCACGGGATCGCGCGCAGGCTTTCAATGCCCCCCGCACGGCGCTTGGCCGGGCGACTGCCCAGGGGCAAACGACCCAGCTCCTGCTCCGGGGTGGACTGGCGGAAGTACTCGACGAACTGCGGATTTTCCCGCACCACGGCGCGGTAGGCGCTGACGCCGTCTGCCGCCAATTCGTCCATCAAATGGCGCCACGCCGGTTCCGGTGGCGGCGGTGGCAGCAACGTCGCCTCCAGCACCGCCGCCAGGTAGAGATTGAGGTTTTGCTCGGCGATGTCCGGCAGGCCGAACTTGAAGCGGATCATCTCGCCTTGTTCGGTGGTGCGGAAGCGCCCCGCCACCGAGCCCGGCGGCTGTGACAGGATCGCCGCGTGGGCCGGGCCGCCGCCACGCCCCACGGTGCCACCGCGACCGTGGAACAACAGCAGTTCCACCTGCTGCTCGCGGCAGATGTCCACCAGGCGCTCCTGGGCGCGGTATTGCGCCCAGGCGGCGGCGGTGGTGCCGGCGTCCTTGGCCGAGTCGGAGTAGCCGATCATCACTTCCTGCGGGCCTTGCAGCCGCGCGCGATAGCCCGGCAGCAGCAACAGCCGCTCGATCACCGGGCCGGCGTTATCCAGGTCGGCCAGGGTTTCGAACAGCGGCACCACACGCATCGGCCGCTGCACGCCCGACTCCTTGAGCAGCAGTTGCACGGCGAGCACGTCCGACGCAGCGCCGGCCATGGAGATGACATAGGAGCCCAACGAAGCAGCAGGCGCGGCGGCAATTTCCTTACAGGTATTCAAGACTTCGGCGGTGTCCGCCGACGGTTTGAAATAGCCCGGCAGCAACGGTCGACGGTTACTCAGCTCCTCTGTCAGGAAGCTGATGCGCGCGTCTTCGTCCCAGTCCTCATAACGGCCCAGGCCAAGGTAATCGGTGATTTCGGTCATGGCCGCCGAATGGCGACTGGAGTCCTGGCGCACATCCAGGCGCACCAGGAACAAGCCAAAGGTAACGGCGCGACGCAGGCAATCGAGCAGCGGGCCGTCGGCGATCACGCCCATGCCGCATTCGTGCAGCGACTGGTAGCACAGCTCCAGCGGGTCGAGCAGGTCACGGTTGTTTTGCAGGACCTCGACCGGTGCGGGGGTCGGCGCAGTCAGCGACGTGTGGGCCCATTGCCGCGTCGCACGCAGGCGTTCGCGCAGCTGTTTAAGCAACGCGCGATAAGGTTCGACACTGTCACTGACCTTGGCCTGCAACGCCGGGCTGGCCTGCTGCATCGACAGCTCCGAGGCCAGGTGGTCGATGTCGCGCAGGTACAGGTCGGCCGCCATCCAGCGTGCCAGCAGCAGCACTTCGCGGGTCACCGGCGCGGTGACATTCGGGTTGCCGTCGCGGTCGCCGCCCATCCAGGACGCAAAGTGAATCGGCGCGGCTTCCAGGGGCAGGCGCAGGCCGGTGGCGGCGTGCAGCGCCTGGTCGGCCTTGCGCAGGTAATTGGGGATGGCATGCCACAGCGAATGTTCGATCACCGCGAAGCCCCATTTGGCCTCGTCGACCGGTGTGGGGCGCACACGACGAATTTCTTCGGTGTGCCAGGCCTCGGCGATCAGCCGTTGCAGGCGCTCGCGGATCTGCTGGCGCTCGGCCGTGGTGAGGTCGCGGTGATCCTGCAGCGCCAGTTGCGCGGCAATCGCATCGTATTTCTGGATCAGGGTGCGGCGCGCCACCTCGGTGGGGTGGGCGGTGAGCACCAGCTCGATCTCCAGCCGCGCCAGCTGGCGGGCCAGGGATTCATTGCTATGGCCTTCGCTTTGCAGGCGCGCCAGCAGCTCGGGCAGCACGCGGGCTTCGAACGGCGCCGGCTGCGACTCATCGCGCCGGTGGATCAGTTGGTACTGCTCGGCGATATTGGCCAGGTTGAGGAACTGGTTGAAAGCACGGGCCACCGGCAGCAGCTCGTCTTCCTGCAACGGGTTGAGGCTGGCACTCAGCTCATCGCCGGCGCCACGCCGGTCGGCCTTGGCGCCTTTGCGGATCTGCTCGATCTTGTCGAGAAAACCGTCGCCATACTGCTCTCGAATGGTGTTGCCCAACAGTTCACCCAGCAGGTGAACGTCCTCACGCAAGCGTGCATCGATATCACTCATCAGCCAATCTCCAGCAGGAATCCGGGACGCGCAGGTCTGCCAGAGTGCCGCCAGCATCGGTTTCTGACAAGACTTTAAACCTTGTGGGATGCAGCTAGTCTCAACATTGAGTCGGCGCGTTTATCCACGCGCGCGGCTGGTCGCTCATCACCGCCTGCTATCGCGGGCTTTATTGAGGTTGCCATGAAAATTCGAGAACTGGCCCAGCATTGGGAAGAGAACGCCAAGGGTCGTTTGACCAAGACCGAGTATGCGATCCATCTGGATATGGAGGCCGCCGCACGGCTGGCGGCCATCGCCGAGATGTACCCCAAGCGCCACCCTGAAGAACTGCTCGGCGAACTGATCGGCGCCGCCCTTGAAGAGCTGGAAGCGAGCTTTCCCTACATCAAGGGCCAGCAGGTGATTGCCACCGATGAAGAGGGCGACCCGTTGTACGAAGACGTCGGCCCTACTCCGCGCTTCCTCACGCTGTCGCGCCGCTATCTGCATGATTTGTCAGCGGGTGCCGACGAACAGAAACACTGACACCTTGCGGTAAACCCCTTGTATTCCGGGCCTCTCGCAGGCCCGGCGTACCCCTGCGCAACGCAGAAGTTCCAAGTTTTTTCGCTGACCGATCAGTCAGATATTTTTTTAGGCAAATCGCCATCTTCTCTGAACTATTCAAAAAAGCCTCCGGTCACAGCCAGTAAGCCATCACTTGGAACGGCCGTTTGAACAGGCGTCACGTGCCTTACCCGCCGGGCCCGCAACCGACCTCCCAGGATGGATTTTAAGTTTTTCAGGAGTTATCCAATGGAGTTGAAGACGATGAAGACCAGCACTGCCAAATCCTCGTTTAACCACCTGCGCGGGCTTAAATTGGCCGCGCTGGCAATCGGTACCAGCTTCGTTCTTGCGGGCTGCGCCGGCAACCCGCCGACCGAGCAATATGCGGTGACCCAGTCTGCCGTGAACAGCGCGGTCAGCGCCGGCGGTACCGAGTACGCCGCCGTGGAAATGAAGTCGGCCCAGGACAAGCTCAAGCAAGCCGAAATCGCCATGCACGACAAGAACTACGATGAAGCCCGTCGCCTGGCCGAACAAGCTGAATGGGACGCTCGCGTAGCCGAGCGCAAAGCCCAGGCCGCCAAGGCTGAGCAGGCTGTGAAGGACTCCCAGAAAGCTGTTCAGGAGCTGCGTCAGGAAGGCATGCGCCCGGCTGTGATCAAACAGCCATAAGCCGCCGCCACCCGATTGCATTGCACCCGATATCGAATTGAAAGGACGACACGACTATGCGTAAACAATTGATGATCCCTGCCCTGCTGGCGATGAGCGTTGCCCTGGCGGCCTGCTCCACCCCGCCGAACGCGAACCTGGAAAACGCACGGACCAACTTCTCGGCCCTGCAAACCAACCCGCAAGCCACCAAGCTCGCGGCGCTGGAAACCAAGGACGCCAGCGAATGGCTGGACAAGGCCGACAAGGCCTACCGCGACAAGGAAGACCAGAAGAAGGTCGACCAGTTGGCCTACCTGACCAACCAGCGCGTTGAAGTGGCCAAGGACACCATCGTCCTGCGCGAATCCGAAGCCAAGCTGAAAAACGCCGGCGACGACCGTGCCCGCGCCCTGCTGGAAGCCCGTGACGCACAGATCAAGCAACTGCAAGACAGCCTGAACGCCAAGCAAACCGATCGCGGTACGCTGGTGACCTTTGGTGACGTGCTGTTCGCCACCAACAAGTCCGACCTGAAATCCAGCGGCCTGGTGAATATCACCAAGCTGGCGCAGTTCCTGCGCGACAACCCGGACCGTAAAGTGATCGTCGAAGGCTACACCGACAGCACCGGTTCGGATGCGTACAACCAGAGCCTGTCCGAGCGCCGCGCGGCTTCGGTACAACGTGCACTGGCACAACAGGGCGTGGATATTTCGCGCATCGTGACCCAGGGTTACGGCAAGGAATACCCGGTGGCCGACAATGGCAGCGTGTCGGGCCGTGCCATGAATCGCCGGGTTGAAGTGACCATTTCCAACGACAACCAGCCGGTCAAGCCACGGTCCGCCGTCGCTAACTGATCGAGCGCTGTAAAAAAAACCCGCCTGATCCGGCGGGTTTTTTCTATTTAGCCAAAGTTGACAGCGCCCTGGTTTGGTTCAGGCATCTGGATTTGCGGGCCTTGTGCCTGGGCTTGAGGGTCGCCTCCAGAAGTACCACCACCCGCACCACCGGCACCGCTGCCACCTTGAGCGCCGCCTACGCTGGCCATCAACTCCTCCAGCAGTTTTTTCAACATCTCCTTGTCCACTTGCCCTTGCTGGCCACCTATCTGGTCCATGCTGCCGACCATATTGCCGCCCATGCCGCTGATACCTGAAAGCATATTCACACTCCATACGTTCACAATTGGGTAGGTTGTGTCTCAACTTTGCCGACACACCCATCAGTGGTCTCGTACAGAATATGGTTCCTTCCGGTCGGGTTACTGCTGCAATTGCGGCGTTTCCTGACCCATGCAGCGCACTGCCTGCTTCTTGTTGTTCACCAGCACGCCACTGAGACCTTTCTGCTCGGTATCGAACATCACCAGCACGCCATCCACGCACTGCGCCACTTGTGCGGCCGGCGTCAGGGAAATCTTGTAATCCTCCCCCGGCACGGTCTTGAGCATGGTGAAGTCGCTGAGCAGCAGCGCATCTTCGGGCTTGGCGAAGTGCAGGTAACCGTAGAACCACAGGCAGCCGACGGTGCCGATAATGGTGCCGATGCCGGTGAGGATCAGCGGGATCATGTTGCGTTCTTCGCTCATTGCGGGCTCTCTGATGAATCAACTTTGGGAAGGGGATAATTCGGGATTTCGCCCAGGCGACGCAGGCCGTTGAAGTGCTGGGGGTCGTCCAGATAGCGCAGCATCACGGTTTGCCAGGTCTTGTCGGCAAAGGTCTGCACGTGGCCGCCACGGGTCAGTTGCAACACCCTCGGCGGTGGCGCCGCTTGATACAGGCGCAAAACGTTGGCCACCGGCACAATCGGGTCATCCAGGCTGTGGAACAGCAGTTTCGGCACGCCGGTCAGCTTCGGCATGGCCTGGATTGCACTGTCGGCGTCCGGCACCAGCCACGACAAAGGCACCTGCAACGGCCATGTTAACCAGGAGGTGCTCAGGGCGAATTGTCCTACGTCACGATAACTGGCGGGCACGCCATCCAGGACCAGCGCCTTGAGTTGCGGCTGACGCTCCGGGTGGGCCGCCAGGTAATGCACCGCCAGCGCACCGCCGAGGCTTTGGCCGAGGACGATCAAGGGTTGGTGTTGGGTTTCGGGCGCCTTGTCGAGCCAGCTGAAGGCGGCGTCGATGTCTTGGTAAACCGCCGGCAGCGACGGCTTGCCTTCGGACAGGCCATAACCGCGATAGTCCAGCAGCAACACCTGATAACCCTGCTCTGGCAACCACCAGCTACCGCCCAGATGCCAGGCCAGGTTGCCGCCGTTGCCATGCAGATGCAGCACGGTGCCCTTGACCGGCACGCCGGGTTTGGCGGGCAGCCACCAGGCGTGGAGTTTTACCCCGTCGGCGGTGGTGAGGGTGATGTCACGGTAAGCCAGCCGGGCTTTTTCCGGCGTGAACGGCAGGCCGGGCTCGGGGTAGAACAGCAGGGAGCTGCAGCCGCTCAATGTCAGTAGCAGGCACAGAATGCCGAGGATTCTCATCCGTTGAAGCCTCCAGGTGGCTCAGAGCGCCAAGGGCTGCATTCCCACGCAGAGCGTGGGAACGATCGTTCTCTCAAGAACAAATGAGATCAACTGTGGGAGTTGGCTTGCCTGCGATAGCAATCTTCAGTTGAAACAGCTGTGACTGATACACCGCTATCGCAGGCAAGCCAGCTCCCACATTTTTTGATCCGGTTTCTTCAGGAACATCCGTCAGAGGATATTCGAGTAATCCGCCTCGATCCGATCCAGGCTCAAGTGGTTGAGGAAGTTGGAGAAGCACATCCACGCCGCCAGCGCGTTCATGTCGCGGAACTGCTCCGGCAAATACTTCGGCGGCACCACCAAACCTTCGTCCACCAATTGGCGCAGGGTGCGCATGTCTTCCAGGGTGGTCTTGCCGCAGAACAGCAGCGGCACTTGTTCCAGCTTGCCTTTGCGCACGGCCAGCTGGATATAGTTGTAGACCATGATAAAGCCCTTGAGGTAGGACAGATCCTTGGTAAACGGCAGACCCGTCGGCACCGAGCCACGGAATACGCGACTGGCGTTGCCGTAGCTTTCGGCCATTTCAAAGCCTTGCTCACGGAAGAACTCGAACACCTGCAGGAAGTCGGCGCCCTCCTCCACCATATGGATGGCACGGGTGCGGTTGGTCAACTTGCGCAAGCGGCTGGGGTAGGAGGCGAAGGTGATGATCTCCATCAGGATCGCCAGGCCTTCCTGGGTCACGGTGGACGACGGCGGGCCCTTGGACAGGAAGGTGCAGATCGGCTGGTTCTGGCCGTTGAGGGTGGTGCCGACGTGCACCAGGCCTTCATGGACTTCCAGGGCGCGCACGTCGCGGTCGTTGAACATCGCGTCGGCGCGGATCTTGATGTAGTCGGCACCCGCCGCCGCGTCGGCGACGATACCGTCGGACTCGAACACGCGGATGGTTTCCTCGGCCTCGCCAAACACCTTGTTCAGGCGGGTTTGCAGCAGGGCGACGGCGTCCTTGGCGGTGAGGGTCTTGGCCTCGTCCTTCAGGTCGCCACGGCCGTCGATATTGTTCAGGTAGTCGGAGAGCATCAGGCCGAGGTCGGCGAGGGTCGGGTCGCCGGCGTGGAACGCATCGGAGGCGGCGCCGTAGAGTTCCTGGGAGATCAGGCCGAAGTCTTCGGTGCCCCGCGCTTCGAGCATGCGTACCACCATGCGGTATTCGCGGCACATGCGACGCATGATCTGCCCCACCGGGCTGAACTGGCCGAGGCGCCGGGTGATGTCGCGCTCGATGTTCTGGAACTCCAGCTTGACCGCGCTGGAATCGAACGACAGCGGTCGGTTGAGGTAATAGTCACGGCTGACGGCCGGCATTTCCTTGCCCTTGGCCTTGAGGAAACCCTGGCGAATGCTGTCGTCCCACTTCACGGCGTCGAGGACGCGAATCGGTGTTTGCGCCAGCACAATGCGATCAGACAAGGTGCGTATCGTCTGCTGGTAATCGTCCACCTGGAACTTCCTCTTTAAACGTTATGTGCCCCAGCAGCCTACGTCAGACCGACGCCAACACCAAATGCATGTAGCGCTTGAGGATTTCAAGCATCTCTTCACCGGTCAGGCTGTCTGCGCTGCCGAGCAGGCCCTGATACTCCATCCGACCGATGATGGCCGTCAACACCTTGGCGTCCTGCTGCGGCTCGCGCGAACCCAGCACCTGGAAAAACTGCCCGGTGCCCTGCAACAGGATCTGCTGGTGGGAGCGCACCAGTTCGGCCAGACGCGGGTTCAACAAGGCTTCCTGGCGAAACGCCTGCTCGGCCATCAGGTGTTCACGGCGGTTGGTCAGTTGGCGCATCACGTAGTCGGCCGTCAGCCGGGCGATGTCATCGGCCAGTTGCGAGCGCGACTGCGGGCTGCCATCGCCATAAGCGACCATCTCCCGCAGCAAGCCTTCGTTGCGCACCCACAGCTTGCCCATGAACGCCGCACTGCGTTCGACGTATTGGGCGAAGGTATCGGTGAGCAGGTCATCGATATCCTTGAAATAGTAGGTGGTGGCCGACAGCGGCACGCCCGCCTCCGCTGCCACCGCGCGATGGCGTACGCCACGTACGCCGTCCCGCACGACGATGCGCATGGCCGCATCGAGAATATCTTGCCGGCGCTGCTCGCTGCCCCGGCGACTGGCCTTGCGGCCCTGGTACTGGACACTTTCCGCCACGGCAGCAGCAATGCCGGCGGCGCCTTCTTGAGCCATAACGCGGTTCACCACAGATCTTCCTTTGAAAGGTGACGCGGAGCGTCAGGGGAGGCATTCCCACGCGGAGCGTGGGAACGATCATCCCATGCAGAGCGTGGGAACGATCCCTTGGCGCTGTTTGCTTGACGCTTATTTATGCCGCATAAAAAAGCCGCCTTATAAAAGGCGGCTTCGGATTTCGCTACGCTTACGCTTGTGGCCGCATGTGCGGGAACAAGATCACGTCGCGGATCGACGGCGAGTTGGTCAACAACATCACCAGGCGGTCGATGCCGATACCTTCACCCGCGGTCGGCGGCATGCCGTATTCCAGGGCGCGGACGAAGTCGGCGTCGTAGTGCATGGCTTCGTCGTCGCCGGCGTCCTTGTCGGCCACCTGGGCCATGAAGCGCTCGGCCTGGTCTTCCGCGTCGTTCAACTCGGAGTAGGCGTTGGCGATTTCGCGACCGCCGATGAACAGTTCGAAACGGTCAGTGACGTTCGGGTTGTCATCGTTGCGACGGGCCAGCGGCGACACTTCGAACGGGTACTGGGTAATGAAGTGCGGCTGTTCCAGCTTGTGCTCCACCAGCTCTTCGAAAATCATCACCTGCAGCTTGCCCAGGCCTTCGAAGCCGAGCACCTTGGCCCCGGCTTTCTTGGCGATGGCGCGGGCCTTGTCGATGTCGGTCAGGTCGTCAGCGGTCAGCTCAGGGTTGTACTTGAGGATCGAATCGAACACCGACAGGCGCACGAACGGCTCGCCGAAGTGGAACACCTTGTCGCCGTACGGCACGTCGGTGCTGCCCAGGACCAGCTGCGCCAGCTCGCGGAACAGTTCTTCGGTGAGGTCCATGTTGTCTTCGTAGTCGGCGTAGGCCTGGTAGAACTCCAACATGGTGAATTCTGGGTTGTGACGGGTCGAAACGCCTTCGTTACGGAAGTTGCGGTTGATCTCGAACACTTTCTCGAAGCCGCCGACAACGAGGCGCTTGAGGTACAGCTCCGGCGCGATACG
Organism: Pseudomonas sp. CBZ-4; assembly: GCF_000346755.1. Taxonomy (GTDB): domain Bacteria; phylum Pseudomonadota; class Gammaproteobacteria; order Pseudomonadales; family Pseudomonadaceae; genus Aquipseudomonas. The sequence goes on from NZ_ANNV01000154.1 coordinate 110,532, forward strand.
CAGGAACATTTCCATGTCCAGCGCGTTGTGGTGGGTTTCGAACGGCTTGGCCGCGGCACCGCCGGGGATGGTTTGCAGCATCGGCGTTTCGACTTCGAGGAAGTCACGCGCCATCAGGAAGCTGCGGATGTGCGCGATCACTTGCGAACGCACACGGAAGGTGTGGCGCACGTCTTCGTTGACGATCAGGTCAACGTAGCGCTGGCGGTAGCGTTGTTCTGTGTCAGTCAGGCCGTGGTGCTTGTCGGGCAGTGGGCGCAGGGATTTGGTCAGCAGGCGCACGTTGGTCATTTCAACGTACAGGTCGCCCTTGCCCGAACGGGCCAGGGTGCCTTCGGCAGCAATGATGTCGCCCATGTCCCAGGTTTTCACCGCGGCCAGGGTTTCTTCCGACAGGGTTTTACGGTTGACGTAGACCTGGATGCGCCCGGTCATGTCCTGGATCACCATGAACGAGCCACGGTTGAGCATGATGCGACCAGCCACCTTGACCGGGATTGCAGCCTCTGCCAGCTCTTCCTTGGTCTTGTCGGCGTATTGCTTCTGCAACGCATCGCAGTAGTTTTCGCGACGGAAGTCGTTGGGGAAGGCATTGCCCTTGGCGCGCTCGGCAGCAAGCTTTTCCTTGCGCAGGGCGATCAGGGAGTTTTCTTCCTGTTGCAGGGCTTGCGGGTCGAGTTGTTGGTCGCTCATGTCTTTAAATCATCCATCACAGAATTAGGGTGTTACAGGCCTGATTTCAGGCTCGCTTCCAGATACTCGTCGATGTCGCCATCGAGCACCTTGTCGCAGTCGCTGCGTTCGATGTTGGTGCGCAGATCCTTGATCCGCGACGCATCGAGCACATAGGAACGGATCTGGTGACCCCAGCCGATGTCCGACTTGGTGTCTTCCAGCGCCTGGGAAGCGGCGTTGCGCTTCTGCATTTCCTGCTCGTACAACTTGGCCCGCAGCATTTTCATGGCGGTGTCTTTGTTGGCGTGCTGGGAACGTTCGTTCTGGCAGCTGACCACGGTGTTGGTCGGTACGTGGGTGATACGTACGGCCGAGTCGGTGGTGTTTACGTGCTGGCCACCGGCACCGGAGGAGCGGTAGGTGTCGATGCGCAGGTCGGCCGGGTTGATCTCGATCTCGACCTTGTCGTCGATCTCTGGCGAGACGAACACCGCGCTGAACGAGGTGTGGCGACGGTTGCCGGAGTCGAACGGGCTCTTGCGCACCAGGCGGTGCACGCCGATCTCGGTCCGCAACCAGCCAAAGGCGTATTCACCCTTGATATGCACGGTCGCGCCCTTGATACCGGCGACTTCACCGGCGGACAGTTCCATGATGGTCGCTTCGAACCCGCGCTTGTCGGCCCAGCGCAGGTACATGCGCAGCAGGATGTTGGCCCAGTCCTGGGCCTCGGTGCCACCGGAACCGGCCTGGATATCCAGGTAGGCGTTGTTCGGGTCCATCTCGTGGCTGAACATGCGGCGGAATTCGAGTTTGGCGAGGTTTTCCTCGAGACGGGCCAGCTCGGCGACGACATCGCCCACTGCGCCTTCGTCGTTTTCTTCGACGGCCATGTCCAGCAGGTCACGGCAATCGGCCAGACCGGTGTTCAGTTCGTCGAGGGTATCGACGATCTGCGCCAGCGCAGCGCGCTCGCGGCCCAGTTCCTGGGCGTATTCAGGTTTGTTCCAGACAGCAGGATCTTCAAGCTCGCGATTGACTTCGGTCAGACGCTCATGCTTTTGATCGTAGTCAAAGATACCCCCGAATAGTTTCGGAGCGCTCGGACAGGTCCTTGATGGTGTTAAGGATCGGGTTGATTTCCATGGCGGGCAGCACTCGTTGGCGAACTTTTGAAAGCCGGCGAGTATAACGGCAAACGGGGGGGAGCGGCAGTCCGCTGGGCGAAAAGGCTCGGGCTCGGGGTTGGATTGTCGGTGTACATATCCATTTCTTCGGTAACGGCCACTATTGGTTCCGCCCTTACGGCGGGTCACTTTTGGAAAAGAGCCCCAAAAGTAACCAAAAGGGCTCTTGCCCCAACACTCGGCACCTCGCTTAGGCTCGGTGTGCCCGTAATCCGACATGGATTTGGGGGGCCGCCGCCACGCGCCATCCATGGCGCGGGGCGGCTAAACCGGCATCCCTGCCGGTTTACCCCCCAAATCCATGTCGAATTCCGGCCAGCGTGTTTAACGGGGCGCCCAAGATCAAAATCAAAAACAAAGCACGGCGGCCTAGTAGCCGACCGAGTCTCTGAAGCTGGCGCGTTCCCCTGTGGGAGCTGGCTTGCCTGCGATGGCTTCAACTGGGTTTGC
>NZ_ANNV01000155.1 GCF_000346755.1 Pseudomonas sp. CBZ-4
GCAGGCAAGCCAGCTCCCACACAAGCCAGCTCCCACACTGACTGTGCCCACTTGGGAACGGTGTTGTTAGATGCCTTGCGGGGTCTCTTCACCGCCGAGCGCTTCAACCAGCGCCGGAATGAACTCGCCGAACGTCAGCATCATCAGGGTGAAGCTCGCATCCAGTTGGCCCAGGGCTTCGTCGCCGCCGTCCTGTTCGGCCTGGTCTTGCAGCAGGTCTTCGAACTTCAGGCGTTTGACGGTCATCTTGTCGTCGAGCATGAAGGACAGTTTGTCCTGCCAGGCCAGGGACAGTTGGGTCACGACTTTGCCGGTGGTCAGGTGCAGCTGGATCTCTTCGCCGGTCAGGTCCTGGCGCTTGCAGCGCACAATGCCGCCGTCTTCGTGGGTGTCGCGCAGTTCGCATTCGTCGAGGACGAAGAAGTCAGCGGCCGGTTTCTGGGTGGTGACCCAGTCGGTCATGATCGCGGTTGGTGCGGTTTTCACGGTGAGCGGGCGCACCGGCAGGGTGCCGATCACTTCACGCAGGGTGGAGAGCAGGTCTTCGGCGCGTTTCGGGCTGGCCGAGTTCACCAGGATCAGGCCTTGTTTCGGCGCGATGGCGGCGAAGGTCGACGAGCGACGAATAAAGGCGCGCGGCAGGAAGGCCTGGATGATTTCATCCTTGAGCTGGTCGCGTTCCTTCTTATAGACCTTGCGCATTTGCTCGGCCTCGATCTCTTCGACCTTCTCTTTCAGTGCGTCACGCACCACGCTGCCCGGCAGGATGCGTTCTTCCTTGCGCGCGGCGATCAGCAGGAAGTCACCGCTGACGTGAACCAGGGGAGCGTCTTCACCTTTACCAAAAGGCGCGACGAAACCGTAAGTGGTCAACTCCTGGCTTGCACAAGGGCGCGCCAGTTTGGTGGCCATTGCAGTTTCCAACGCCTCGGCATCAACAGGCAGATCTTGGGTCAGGCGATAGATAAGCAGGTTCTTGAACCACATGGGGTGAGTCTCTCCTTTATACAAAGGCGGGCATTATTGTCTTGATAGCGCCTGAGGCCAACCTTGCCTAAGCCATTGGAAGGCCTCAAAAAAAAGATTTAAGAAAGTGCTTGCCAGACCTTGGGTCGCTCCGTAGAATGCGCGCCACACCGAGACGAAGGGTGATTAGCTCAGCTGGGAGAGCATCTGCCTTACAAGCAGAGGGTCGGCGGTTCGATCCCGTCATCACCCACCATTCGCTTCAAGTGTTACGCGCAGCGGTAGTTCAGTCGGTTAGAATACCGGCCTGTCACGCCGGGGGTCGCGGGTTCGAGTCCCGTCCGCTGCGCCATATTCGGTAACCTGGAACACTGAACGCCAGGTCACCACAGAAAGCCCGCTCATTGAGCGGGTTTTTTTTCGTCTGCGATTTGTGTAGGAGCAACCTTGTGCTGAGGGAGGAAGCTCCATCAGCACAAGGTTTGTTGGCCTTTAGAAATCCCAGCGGGTGGTCACCATGACGTTGCGTGGCTCACCGTAGGCGGCGGAGTTATAGAAGCCGATATTGGTGTAGTAGCTCTTGTCGAAGATATTGTTGACGTTCAACGTCGCCGACAGGTTCTTGCTGATCTGGTATTTGCTCATCAGGTCCACCAGCCAATACGCCTCTTGGGAAAACTCTTCATAACCACCGCGCGGGCTGTTGTAGATGTCCTGCCAGCCCACACTCTGCCAGCGCACGCCGCCGCCGACGGTCAACTTGTCCAGGTTGCCCTTGAGTTTGTAGGTGGTGTACAGCTTGACCTGGTCTTCCGGCTCGAAGGTGGAGATCTTCACGCCCTTGTCGTCGCGCACGATCTTGTGGGTGTAGCCGGCCTGCAGCTGCCAGCCCGGGGCGATTTCGCCGGACATCTCCACTTCATAACCCTTGGTCACCGCCTTGCTGCTTTTATAGGCGTAGTTGTTCGGCGTGGGCTTGAGGTTGTTGTACTCGTCGTCGGACAGCGCGCGGTTGGACTCGTGGATTTCAAAGTAGGCGGCGCTGGCATTGACCCGGCCGTCGAGGTAGTCGGCCTTGATCCCCAGCTCCCAGTTCTGGCCCTCATCCGGTTCCAGCAGCTTGTTGTCGCGGTCGCGGTTGTAGTTTTCCTGCGGCATGAAGATATCGGTGTAGCTGGCGTAGAGCGCGTAGGTGTCGTTCAGGTCGTAGACCGCGCCGATATACGGCACGACGCGCCCGGACTCGCGGTAACTGGGGTTGTACCCGGTGACCTGATAGTTGACCAGGCGCGCGCCGAGCAGCACCTTGAGGTCGTCGGCGAGGTTCAGGCGTGTGGTCGCGTACGCGCCGGTCTGGCGCACGGTATCGTCGATCAGCGATTGCGCCTTGCCCCAGTCCGGCATGGTTGCGTGGCCGTGCCAGTTATTGAAGTCGACGATATTGGGGTCGAGGTTCCAATAGCCTTTGCCTTTCCATTCCGAGGCGCTGATCGAGCCGCCCAGCACCAGTTCATGTTCACGCCCGCCGAGGCTGAACGGGCCGCTGACATACAGGTCGGCGGAGTCGCTGACGGTTTCCCCGGTGTATTTGCCCGAGGTCAGTTGCGCGGTGCCATCCGGCTGCGGCTGGTCGCCCTGGATCGAGCCCATCAAGGCGTGGTAGCCGTTGATCTTGTGGTCCAGTTGCAGCTTGCTCACCCAGCCATTGCCCAGGTCATGTTCGAGCATGGCGAACACGGTGCGGGTGTATTGCTCCCAACTGCTCCACTCGGCGGCGTCGTTGAACGAGCGCTTGACGCTGTTGCGATTGCCCTGGGAGTTGATCAGCGGAAAGCTGCCCGACCAGGACGAGCCTTTTGGCAGCGTGTCCTGGTAGTCGCCGCCTACGGTCAGCAGGGTGTCGGGCGACAGGTCGAACTCCATGATGCCGTAGTACGTCGGGCTCTTGCGCGAGTAGTGGTCCATGAACGAATGCTTGTCCTGGTAGGCCGCCACCGCACGGCCGCGTACGTTGCCGCTGTCGTTCAGCGGGCCGCTGACGTCCAGTTCGCTGCGGTAGTTGTCCCACGAGCCCGCGCCGAGGGTGGCGTGGCCCTGGAAGTCGGCGGTGGGTTTCTTGCGCACCAGGTTGATCGTCGCGCCGAGGGAGCCGGCGCCAGTGAGCAGGCCGGTGGCGCCCTTGAGCACTTCGACGCGGTCGTAGATCGCCATGTCGCTCAGGGTGTTGCCCGCCGAATAGGCGACGTTGCGCGCAGTGGAAGGGATGCCGTCGTACTGGAAATTATTGATCGAGAAGCCGCGCGCGTAGTAGTTGCTGCGCTCGGTGTCGAAGGCCGACACGGTGATGCCGGGCGTGTGGCGCATCACGTCGTCGACGTTGGTCAGGCCGAAGTCATCCATGTGCTGGCGGGTGACCACGGAGACCGACTGCGGGGTTTCCTTGGGCGTCAGCACCAGGCGGGTCGAGGTCGCGAGCGTGCCGGGGGTGTAGGACCCGGTGCCTTCGGTGATATTGCCCAGTTGGGTGGCGCTGACTTGGGTCGGGCTCAGTTCCATGCTGCCATCGCTGGCGATGGGCGCCGGTTGCAGGGCGTAGACCTGGTCACCTTTTACCGCGCGATAACCACTGCCCAGCAGCAACCGGTCGAAACCGTCCTGGATGCCGTAGCTACCCTTGAGGCCAGGGCCGTTGAGGCCTTCCAGTTCGTGGGACTGGAACACAATGGCCACGCCGGCTTGTTGCGCAAAGCGATTGAGCGAGCTGCCCAGCGGCCCGGCCGGGATGTCGTAGGCCTGGGCGGCCACGTTGACGCTGTCCGCGTGTGCCGGGCTGATGCTCAGCACCGAGGCGCTGAGCATGGCCAGGGACAGCGGCGCGAGTTTCAGTAGGCCAAAGCGCCCACGCGGGTAGGAAGGGGTGTGCATGGTGAAGGCAATCCTTTACGTGTCGAATTACCTCTCTTGACGGGCAACTGCGAGAAAACCGGAAGCAAATACGAATAATTATTTATTGGCGGTGTCGTCTGGGTCCACGAGGATCAGCCAAGGCGTAAAACTTCTGACCCTGATCGGTAAGGTTTGCGCGAGTAACTGTAGGGCGTGATCGCTATCGTCCAGGGGAATGACCGCCGACACGCGCAGGCTTTGCAGCGCCGCGCGATCGAACTGCACACGGCCGCTGCGGTGGCGGGCGATCTCATCCAGCACCTCGGGCAATGGCCGGTTTTCCACCACCAATTGATGGCGGCGCCAGGCTTCGTTGATGCTGGCGGGGTCGATGCTGCCGGCCAGCCGCACGCTGTTACTGCTGACGAGCGCCCTGGAGCCGGCATCGACTTCCAGGGTCTGCTGGGCATTGGCGCTCTGTGCCGCCACGCGCGACTGCAACATGCTCAGCACGGTGACATCGCCTTCACGCTTGACTACAAACCGCGTGCCCAGTGCGCGCAAAGTGCCTTGGGCGGTCTGCACGATAAACGGCCGCGTGCTGTCGTGGGCCACTTCCACGAGGATCTCGCCTTGCAGCAATTCAATGCGGCGCTGTTTGGCGTCGAAATGCAGGTTCGCCGCGCTGATGCCGTTGAGGGTCAATGTCGAGCCGTCCGCCAATTGCAGGGTTTGCCATTGGCCAGGGCCATTGCGCACATCGGCCATCCATTGTTGCGGGTAAGGGCTGACGAGCAGCGCCGCGGCCGGAATCGCCAGGCTGCACGCCAGCACCAGGGCACGTACGGCGCGCTTGCGACGGTGGGATTTCTGCTGGGCAAACGCGGCATTCAAGGCGGCCCGCGCCGGTGCTTTTTTACCGCGCAGGGCCTGCATGCGCGCAATCACTTCTTCCATGCGCGCGGCGGCTGCGGCGTAGTGCGGGCCTTGTTGTTTCCAGCATTCGAACGCCAGGCGCTGGGCTTCGCTCAGCTCACCTTCGTGCAGGCGCAGCAGCCATTCGGCGGCTTGTTCTTCGATCTGTTGGCGGGCGTCGTGCATGTGCGCTCAGGTGTCCAGGCTGTGGCCGCAATGCACGAGCGCCTGGATCAGGTACTTGCGCACGGTGCGTTCCGACAGCTTGAGCTGGCGGGCGATCTGTTGCTGGGTCAGTTCTTCGAGGTAATACAGCACGAAGGCCTCGCGCGAATAGACGTGCATGCCTTCGAGAATAAACGCGATCTGCTCCAGGGCCTCAAGGGTGGTGTGGATCTGCTCCGGCGACTGGAACCCTTCCAGGGCGTCCACCGTCAGCGCCAACTCTTGCAGGTAGGCGCTTTCGATCTGCTTGCGCCGGGCCTGGTCGATAAGCAGGCGCCGCGCCGTGGTGCTCAAGTACGCCCGCGGTTCGCGAATGCTTGCCACCGACTCGCGGGCGTTGAGGATACGCGCGAACGTGTCCTGCGCCAGGTCCGCTGCGTTCTGCCGGCAGCCCAATTTGCGCCGCAGCCACGCCAGCAGCCAGCCGTGATGCTCACTGTAGAGCGCGGTTATTTCCCGTTGGAAGGGCGGTTCACCCACAGACATAGGCGTGGCTCAAGCGTTATTGAGAATGGTTTTTAATTGTGCGGCCAAGTGTCGGGTAAACGCAATAGACTCGCGTTTGTAGGGCGAAAAGCCCGTATTTACGGGGTTTGCGCCGCCTGCCGAAAAATATTTCAAATAAATTGCATATAAAACAAGACATTGCGGATTTTTGGTGTAAGATGCGCCCACACCGAAACGAAGGGTGATTAGCTCAGCTGGGAGAGCATCTGCCTTACAAGCAGAGGGTCGGCGGTTCGATCCCGTCATCACCCACCATTCGCTTCAAGTGTTACGCGCAGCGGTAGTTCAGTCGGTTAGAATACCGGCCTGTCACGCCGGGGGTCGCGGGTTCGAGTCCCGTCCGCTGCGCCATATTCGGTAACCTGGAACACTGAACGCCAGGTCACCACTAGAAAGCCCGCTCATTGAGCGGGCTTTTTTTCGTCTGCGATTTTTGCAGGAACAAACCTGTTGTGGCGAGGGAGCTTGCTCCCGCTGGGCTGCGTAGCGGCCCCA
>NZ_ANNV01000156.1 GCF_000346755.1 Pseudomonas sp. CBZ-4
CTGACCGTTACCGATCCAGAAGGCCTGAACTCCAAAGGTTCCGATCAGCCAGTGGTCAACGTGCACAACGACGTGCCGGTCATCACCGTCACCGCCAACACTCTGGAAGAGAACTCGGTCACCACGGGCACCGTCGCCGGTACCTTCGTTGCGACTGACGAAGAAACTCCACGTGCTGGCCTGACGATCACCTTCACTGGCACTAGCAACGCTGCCGGTTACTACGCGATCTCCGGCAACAACGTCGTGCTGACCAAAGCAGGCGCGGACTTCGTCAACGCCGGCAACCAGCTGCCGAAGATCGACCTGACTGTCGCTGACCCAGAAGGCCTGAGCTCCAACAACAACGCTCAGCCAGTGGTTAACCTGCACAACGACGTGCCAGTGATCACCATCACGCCGACCACCATCGTTGAAGACACCGCCAAGGTCGGCACCGTGGCCGGTACCTTCGTTGCGACCGACGAAGAAACCCCACGTTCGGGCCTGACCATCACCTTCACCGGCACCACCAACGCGAGCGGCTACTACAGCATCTCCGGCAACAACGTGGTGTTGACCCAGAAAGGTGCTGATTTCGTCAACGCCGGCAACCAGCTGCCGAAGATCGACCTGACCGTTACCGACCCAGAAGGCCTGAACTCGCATAACGTTGCGCAGCCGACGGTGACCATGGTCGACGACACCCCAACCGCCACCAACGGCAGCATCCAGAGCAACGAAGACACCCCGGTCGAACTGACCTGGGCCACCTTCGGCGTCAAGGATGAAGACTCGGCGAACCCGAAAGTGGTGTTCACCGCGCTGCCTGCCGGTTCCATCGAGTACAACGTCAACGGCGTGTGGGTGAAGCTCACCACGGCCGATCTGGCAACCGCCACGTCGGCCGGCAAGGCCTTCAGCCAGGCGGACTTCGATAACCACAACGTACGTTACAGCCCGGCGGAGAACGAATCCGGCGACAGCAGCTTCGGCGGCACTGGCGTGGGCAACAAGCAAGGTCACTACACCGAACTGAAGTTCCAGGCCACCGACGGCAACACTAACAGCGAAACCAAAACCATCACCGTGGATATCCATCCGCTGGCGGATGCGGGGGTTGTGACCGTGACTCAGGCCGGCGCTGCGGCGCAGGGCCTGGTGATCCAGACCTGGACGGGCGGCAACCTGCCGACCGCGTTGGGCACCAACGGTAATGGCGTGGTCAAATCCGACGACCTGATCAAGGTCATCGACGCCAAAACCGCAGCCAGCGCTGTGTCCACCGGTGTGATCCACACCGTGGCCAACGACAATGTGACGGCCACCACCGCGACCAAGGTCTCGGGCCTGATCTACCTGGAAGCTGGCAAGAGCTACACCTTCACCGGTACGGCCGACGACAGCCTGGCAATCACCGTGGGCGGCAAGCTGGTTGCGACCGAAACCTGGAGCAGCGGCAGCGCGATTACCGGTTCGGCCTACACGCCGACCGAGTCGGGCTACTACACCCTCGACATCTACCACTACAACCAGGCCGGCGCGGGCAACTACAACGTCAATGTGTCGATCAACAACGCCCCGTCGGTGTCGTTGAGCAGCAGTGGCATCCAGACCTACACCAGCATCGAGGCGTTGAAAGCCGCCGGTGCGGTGCTGGGCGACAGCCATGTGGTCAATGGCGAGGGTTACTACACCGGGTACGTCTACAACAGCGGCCTGGAAGACACCGTCATCAAGGTCAGCCCGATTACTGCCACGTTTGCCGATAACGACGGTTCGGAATTGCACAAGGTGGAAATCAGCGGCCTGCCGAAAGGCACCGTGATCACCGACGGCACCACCGGCCACACCTACACCTCGACCGGCACGGGCACGCTCTACGATGTCAGCACCTGGAACCTGAAAACCCTGACGGTCACGCCGGTCAAGGATTCCACCGGTACCTTCGACCTGACCGTGAAGGCCACCTCCACCGAGCAGAGCACCGGTGAAACCGTGACGTCGAGCGGCAAGGTGAGCATCGTGATCACCCCGGTCAACGACGCCCCAGTCCTGGACTTGAGCACTGCGGACGGCGCTCTCGCCACCGGCTACAGCACCTCGTACACCGAGCGCTCCGACGCTGGCGTGGCGATCACTGGCAGCGTGGGCATTGCCGACGTCGACAGCACCCAGATGCAAAGTGCGACCATCACCCTGAAAAACGCCAGCTCGGGCGATCAGCTCAGCTCCAGCCTGATTGCGGTGGGCGGTACTTACAAAGGCGTGACCTTGACCAGCGTCGGTACCGACGTCAGCGGCAAGATCGTGCTGACGCTCTCGGGTGCAGCGGATTCGGCCACTTACAAGATGCTGCTGGAATCGTTCCAGTACTCCAGCACCAGCAAGTACCCGACCACCGGTGATCGTCTCATCGACATCTCCGTGAAGGACAGTGCCGGTTCCGACAGCTTGAGCTCGTCGGTTGCCACCAGCACCATCACGGTCAAGCCGCAGGTCTACACCTTGAACCTGGAAGGCGGCGCGGGCGCCGATACCATCGACCTGGGTTCCAGTTCGGCGAACAACATTGTGGTTGGCGACAAAGGCGGTATCACCACGCCGGGTACCAACTACAACATCGCGTTCCTCGTCGACACCTCGGGCAGTATCGGTTCCAGCGCCATGAAGTCGATCAAGGATCAGCTCTCGAGCATCTTCGATACCTTGATTGCCAATGCCGCGACTAAAGATTCGGGCGTTGTGAAAGTGCTGCTGGTGGACTTCGACACCCGCGTTCAGTCTGAAGTCTCGGTCAACCTGGCCGACAAGACCGCCGCCAAGGCTGCCTTGCAGGCCGTGTTGAACCAGATGGTGTCCAATTCCAGCGACATGACCAACTACCAGGACGCGTTCAAAGCGGCCTCGGATTGGTTCAAGAGCAGCGACGCCACCAGCAACGCCGGTGCGAAAAACCTCACGTACTTCATCACCGACGGTTCGCCGAACGTGTATACCGACGTGCAGGGCAACCCGTACCTGGGCTATAGCGGCGGCAACAAGGGCTCCAGCGTTTACTTTGACAGCATGGTGAACAACTCCAATTACGTCCTGGGCCAGAGCAGTCCGGTCTACGCTGTGATCAATGGCAACTGGCGGATGATTGTCGATAGCAGCGGTAAGGTTTACTCCTACGACAGCCGCGGCTACTCGAACTATGAAGGTACGGTTGTGGCCAACAGCAATGGCGGCTTCGACGTTGCTGCGGTCTACAACAACTCCAGCACCGCACTGGCAAACGCCAAGACGGCCTACAGCGATCTGGTCAACTCGGTGCCCGACAAAGTCGTGGTCGAGGCGATCGGTCTGGGTTCGAGCATCGATAGCACCGTGCTCAAGCAGTTCGATACCGACAAGGTGGTTTCCACCATCGACACCGAGAAGCTGGCAGACGCCATCACCGGCCACACCGCCGATGCCGGCGCGGACAACGTTTCCGGTGGTTCGGGCAACGACATCCTGTTCGGCGACCTGATCAGCTACAAAGGCCAGGAAGGCAATGCGGCACTCAAGGCCTTCGCTGCCGAGAAGCTGTCGACTACGCCTGACCTGATTGACGATCGCACCTTGCACCAGTACATCACTGAGCATGTGCAGGACGTCGGGGCCTTGGCCAACGCGTCGAACATCTACGGTACCAACGATGGCGCCGACACCCTGCTGGGTGGCGCAGGCAACGACATCCTGTTCGGCCAGGGCGGCAACGATACCCTCAATGGCGGTGCCGGCAACGACATCCTGGTGGGCGGCAAGGGCAATGACATCCTGACCGGCGGCGCAGGTGCCGATACCTTCGTCTGGCTCAAAGGCGATACCAACACCAGCGGCGGCTTTGATCGCATCACTGACTTCAAGCACAGCGAAGGCGACAAGCTGGACCTGTCCGACTTGCTGCAAGGCAATACCGACAGCAACTTGGATAAGTATCTGAAGCTGACCACCGACTCGTCGGGCAACTCGACGCTGAGCGTGAGCAGCAGCGGTTCGTTTACCACCAGTGGCGGTACGGCCGATGTGACGATCAAGGTCGATGGCGCGAACTGGGGCAACGGCAGCAGCGCGATCAACAACCTGATCGCCGGTGGCGACCTGACCGTCAAGCACCACGACTGATCACCACCGGGGCGGCAATCTTTCGGGATTGGCGCCCCAGTGGCATCGGCTTCGGGGAAATGTGTGTAATCTCTGTGGGCGTCGTGCGCGGCGCCTGCAGGGATTTTTTATTGGGAGAACGCTGATGTTCTACGTGCAACGCGATCAAAACAACGCTTTGGTACGCGTCGAGGCGCAGGCCTACGCGGAAGCCACCGAGACGCTACCGGCGGACCATCACGAGATCCAGGCGTGGTTTGCCGGCGATGAGATCGAAGACAGCCTCAAGCAGCTCAAGAACAGTGACCTTGAGATGATTCGAGTGCTCGACGACTTGATCCAGGTGCTGACATCCAAAGGCGTGATCCGCATCACCGACTTGCCGCCGGCGGCACAGGCCAAGTTTCTGGAGCGGACCCAGGCCCGGGCGGCGCTGGGCGGCTTGAGTGAACTGATCAATGACGATGAAACCGGCCTGATCTGAACACGCCACACCTCCTTTACGGCATCCGCGTCAAGGAGGCATGAGGCTTCGATGTTTTACTTCCAGGGCGCCGGTTCACCGACCAGTTGGCCTTGTACCCCTTCGACGCCCATCTCGCGGATTACCCGCAACTCACCCTCGGTTTCCACGCGCTCGGCAATCAACGGCAGGTCAATGCTGTGGGCGGCCCGTTGGATGGCTTCGATAAAGATGCGCTTGTGGCTTTCCTGGTCAATGGCGCGGATGTAACTGCCGTCGATCTTGAGGTAGGCCAGGCCCAGGTTCGCCAGGTTGCCGATCATGCTGAAACGCCCACCGAAGCGCTGCAGGCCAAGGCTGTAGCCGAGGCTGCGCATGCGCCGCAGCATCACCTCAAGCTGGGTTTGCTCGGGCACTTGCTCTTCACCGATTTCCAGGATCAGGCGCGGCCCCAGTGCCGGGTGCTGGGCCAGTCGTTCGAAGATCTGCTCCATGGCCTGCGGGTCGTTCAACGTGGCGGCGGAAAGGTTCAGGGCCACTGACTGGTTGTGCTGGGCCAATTGCTTGATGACCAGATCGAGCATCACTTGGTCGAGGCGCGCGGTCCAGCCGAAGCGCTCCAGCCACGGCAGGAAGTGACCGGCCGCGATGGTCTGGTCCTCGTTGTCGAGCAGGCGCGACAACACCTTGTAATGCAGCACTCGCTGGGTATCGCTGCTGCTCACCACCGGCTGGAAGAACAGGCGGAAACGCCCTTGCTTCAGTGCGTGGTCGAGCAGGGTATGCCAGCTGTGCGGGTCATCGCTGACGGTGCCGGCGGTCTGGTGCTCCAGGCACACCCAGGTCTGGCCGCTGCTGGCTTCCGCCTGGGCCAGGGCCTGGTCGGCCAGCATCAGCAGGTCGGCCGAGGCGTCGCCGGGGTTGTACGGGGCCAGGCCGATATAGGCCACGGTGGGCATGTCGGTGGCGCCGGTTTCGTGCAGGCTTTGCAGGGTGGTTTCCAGCTCCTGGGCCAATTGCCGGGCTTCGTCACGCACCAGGCCTGGCGCGAGCACCGCGAATTCACCGCCACGGCTGCGGGTGATCAGGTTGTGGGTTTCCGGGTATTTTGCGCAGGTGCGCACCAGTTGCTGGCTGACGGCTTGCAGCAACTGGTCGGTGCGTTGCCCGCCGAGGCGCTGGTTGAGGCCGCCGAGGTCGTTGACGCGCAGTATCAGCAGGTAACCGGAGCTGGGCTCTTCCAGGTTGCTGACGCGGGAGCTGAGCTGCATCTCGAAATAACGCCGGTTGGCCAGGCCCGTCAGGCTGTCCTGGTAGGACTCCACGCGCAGTTTCTCGCTGCGTTCGGTCTGCTCGTGGAACAGTGCCTTGAGCTTCTCCACCATCTGGTTCATGGCTTGCACCACGCGGCGCAATTCCGGGGTGCGCGGCAGGTCGGGCAGGCTGAGGAATTCACGCCGGGCAATGGCGTGGGATTGCTCGACCATATAGTCCAGCGGCCTGAGCTGACGCCGCAGCAGCAAGGCCCCGAGGATCGCACTCGCCGCCCCGCACAGCAGCAGCCAGCCGAGGCTGCCCAGGGCGCTTTGCCAGAGTTTGGCCAGGGCGAACATCGGGTGGCTCACCACCTCCACGCGCGCCGCCTGCTGCCAGCCACGGCTGACGATGGCATCGCCGCCGGCCGGCGCGAGGCCGATCATCTTCACGAACCAGGCCGGCACGCCATTGGCGTCGGGCTCGGCAGAGCGTTCCACCAGCACCTGGTCATTGCTCAGGTCGATCACGCGGATGCTGGCGTAGTAGCCACTGTCAAAGATCGAGCTGACCATCAGTTCGGTCATCGCCGGGTCGTCGATGTTCGGCGTCAGCGACAGCGCCAGCGCGGTGGCCGCGTCCTGGGCGTGGGAGCGCAGCTGGTTGACGTACTGGGTACGCGAGCTTTCCAGGCTGACCACGAAGCTACCGCTGAAGGCGACCACGAGAAACACACAGATAGCGATCAGCAATTGTTTGAACAGTGACATCGTAGCTCCTGTTAATTATCCGAACTGGCCGGAAACCCTTCGGCGGTCATTTTCTTCAAGACATCCTGCCAGCGCGACAGGCGCTTGGTGTCACCGACTTTCTTGTTGCCCGCCGCCCCGGTCAGCCACAACCCTTCACCGTTGAACGCGTAGACCGGCAGCAGGTCGGTGCGCTGGCTGGCGGGCAGGATCGGGTCCATCAGGCTGTCCAGGACCAACGGCATGGCTTCGGGGCTGGCGTAGTAGGTCAGCACCATGTGCGCGCGGTTCTGGCGCAAGGCCTTTACGTAGGTAATGCGCAGCTTGTCGGCCGGGATGCCGAGGTTACGCAGGCTGAAGTATTTGGCGATGGCGTAGTCTTCGCAGTCACCGGCGCCTTTCCACAGGGATTGAATGGGGGTCGCCCAGTAATCAATCTC
Organism: Pseudomonas sp. CBZ-4; assembly: GCF_000346755.1. GTDB lineage: Bacteria > Pseudomonadota > Gammaproteobacteria > Pseudomonadales > Pseudomonadaceae > Aquipseudomonas. Next base: position 7,020 of record NZ_ANNV01000156.1, read on the forward strand.
GTGCCACAGGTCGATATCTTCTTCGTACTTCATCTGCCGGTTGAAGAACAGGTTGACCACTTTGAGTTGCTCAAGCTCGCCGATTTGCCTTTGCGTCGACAGCAGGTTCTGCCAGGCATCGATGCGTTGGCGCCCGGCGCCGAGTGGGCCATAGAGCGCCTCGGCGCGACGGCTGATCTGGCTGAAATCCCAATCGGCATGCAAATCGCCCAGCAGCCCGCCACCCAGCATCAGCGTGATGGCAAAACCGAACAGAATCCGGGGGATTTTAAAGCGTATCGCCACAGCTATACCCGAGCTTGCAGCCTGGAAGGTGCGGCAATGGTGCGGTGATAGCGGGCAAAAAACAATGGCACGGTGAAATCACGGGGCCAGAAATAACGGGATTTAAACGTCAGTAAATTGGCTGTTTTCCGCTCGTCCGAAAGAAGGCTGAGAATATCACCAAAATAATGACACCCCCTGATCTCTGTCACAAAATGGCCCAACGACAGCGCCTACAAAAAGACTGCGGTAAGCCCCTTGTTTTCTTGCCGACCTCCCACGTCTTTAAACGCGCCGTGAAGGAGCTCCGGCCATGAGCCGCACTGATGATCTGTTTGCCTTGTTCGGCAAGGGCGTGTCCCGCGACCCGGAAGGGCGCAACGCTCGACTGCACTTTTTCGGCACCATCCCCTTCGACGATGGCACTCGCGTAAATGCGAAGGACGGTTCGCGCTTCAGCGCCAACACGCCTTATGCCTACGAACACACCCTGCCTTTTGATTCGAATGCGCCGCACCCCAAGGTGCTGGCCGTGGTTTCCGTCAATGGTGGCGTGGGCCGCAGTACCCTGGTCACGGCTCTGAGCAGCGGTTTGCAGCGCCTGGGCGAGTCGGTGGTGGCATTGGACCTCGACCCGCAGAACGCCCTGCGCCAGCACTTTGGTGTGGGCCATGAGCTACCGGGTATCGGCCGCACCAGCTTGATCAATGCGCAATGGCAGAGTGTCTTGCAAGCGGGGTTTGCCGGTTGCCAGGTGATGCCCTTTGGCGACACCGATGTGCAGCAGCAGGAAAACCTCCAGCGCTGGCTCACCCGCGAGCCGACATGGCTGGCGCAGCGCCTGTCGGTGCTGGGCTTGAGCGAGCGCCAGACGGTGATCATCGATACCCCCGCTGGCAACAATGCGTACCTGCACCAAGCACTGAACGTCGCCGACATCGTGCTGGTGGTGGTCCAGCCGGACGCTGCCTGCCTCGGCACGCTGGACCAGATGGAGGCCTTGTTGGCGCCTTACCGTGAGCGCCATCACCCGCCGCGTTGTCACTTCGTGATCAACCAGTTGGATGAGCATTCGGCGTTCAGCCTGGACATGGTCGAAGCGTTCAAGCTGCGCCTGGGTGAACAGCTGCTGGATGTCGTGCACCGCGATCTGTCCTTCAGCGAAGCCCTGGCCTTTGGTTCAGACCCGCTGGATAACGTGGGCCAGAGCCTCGCCAGCGACGATATCAACGAGCTGTGCCGGGTGCTGACCAGGGCAAAAAACACGCCTTGAGCGGGCGCGTTATAGGCAGGATGCCAGATGCTTATGCACAATTGGTTGGTTGCTGACGGGATTAAACAGCGATTCTGTGGATCTGTTCTCAACACGTCGCAACTACCTGTTTTACGTGTGTTTTATTTTGTGAACAAAAAATGATCAGCCTGGCTTTTGGCCGCTAACGCAGACGGCTACAGGCGCTGTAAAGAATTCATCAACAGAGTTATCCACAGGCTTGGGTGCGACAATCTTGCCCTCTAATCGCGCTCGGCAAGCACCATCAAGTTGCGCGGCGTCAATGCCGCTTCGCAAAAGATGCCGACATCGACCCTGTAGCCGTTTTCGCGCAGAAACAGTGCCCGATCCAGCACCAGCCATAGCTCCAACGGGCGCCGAAACAGACCACGCAGCAATTCCAGGTTTCTGACCTCGGCAAGTCGCCGCCAGCCGTGCGCCTCCAGCGCCAGCCAATCCTGCCTGCCTGTGGATAACCCTTTGAGCGCCGCCAGTTCCCGGCAGTAGTCGGCGAAGGGTTTATCCAGCCAGGCACTGGGCAGTGAAGGGGTGGGCAAGTAGTCGTCACAGCCGCGCAGTTGCCGTTGCAGGTGATCGAAGCCCAGGCGCCGCGCCATGGAGATGTCGCGCTGGCGGCGCACGCGGGCGCCGGCGGTGACGGTTTCGCTGAGGGGCAGGCCAAGGTCGTCGATCGACAGCTGCAATGCCGACGCCTGGCCTGCGCTGGACAGTGCTTGATAACGCTCTGCGCCGATGCGGTTGTAGCAGCAGGGCGCCACGGCCAGTTGCTTGCAGCCGGCGCTGCTGGCCAGTTGCAGCAGGCGCACGTGCAGGTCACCGCAGGCGTGCAGGGCAACGGGCGTGTGCTCGGCGCTGAGCGTGACGTCGGCCATCACATCTTGCAGGCGATGGGTCACGGGCAGGCCGTGGTGTTCGCTCAAGGCCTGGCCGGCGGCGATCAGGGCGGGGTCATATTCCAGGCAGGTCAGGTGTTGCCCGGTTTGCAGCAGGCGGCGGCCGAGGTGGCCCTTGCCGGCGCACCAGTCCAGCCAGTGTGTCGGCGTTGCGGCAAATCCCAGCGCCGCGCCGAAGGCTTCGATCTGTTGCCATTTGCGCCCGGGCACATCGACATTCAGGCGATGGCGGGCGGGCTCAAGGGGCATGGTCGGTAACTTATCCACAGCACCGAGCGCCAACGCCTGGCTGGCCAGCTGTGGAAAAGGTGCGGGCGCGGGTAAGTCATGGGGATGGTTGTGGGCGGTTTCGGCGTCGGCCAACGAACGTTGGCGCAGCCACTGGGAGAGCGCGGGGTGTTCGGCTTCCCAGGGTAATTGCCGGTGGGTGAAGGGCCGTGGTCGCCACAGCCCTTGGTGTTCGATCAGGAATGTATCCAGCGCTTCAAAGCGCGCTTCAACGTCCCTGGCACGCATCGACGCGCAGCCAGCGTTCCAGCAGCTTGAAGCCGCGCACCAGGATGTAGGCCATCAGCAGGTAGAACAGGCCAGCGGCAAAGAAGATCTCCACCGGCAAGTAGGTGCGGGCGATGATCGTACGGGCCATGCCGGTCAGTTCGAGCAAGGTCACGGTACTGGCCAGGGCGCTGGCCTTGAGCATCAGGATCACTTCGTTGCTGTACGCCGGCAGGCCGATGCGCGAGGCGCGCGGCAGGATGATGTAGAACAGCGTCTTCGGCTTGGACATGCCCAGGGCGCGCGCCGCTTCGATCTCACCCGGCGGAATGGCCTGGATCGCGCCGCGCAGGATCTCGGCGATATAGGCGGCGGTGTGCAGGGTCATGGTGGCGGTGGCACACCAGAACGGATCGCGCAGGTACGGCCACATGAAGCTCTCGCGCACCGCATCGAACTGCGCCAGGCCGTAGTAGACCAGGAACAGCTGCACCAGCAGCGGCGTACCCCGGAAGAAGAAGATGTAGGCGTAGGGCAGGGCGCTCACATACCAGCGCCGCGAGGAACGGGCGATACCCAGCGGAATCGCCAGCAGCAGGCCGGCGATCACGGCGATGGCCACCAGCTCCAGGGTCAGGATCGCGCCCTGGGCGAGCTTGGGCAGCCACTTGATGATCACGGCCCAGTTCAGGCCCAGGTCGAAATGCGCCAGCCAGCTGTAGTCGCCGCTCATTGGGTGCTCCTTGCAAAGCCGCGGGCGGCGCGTTTTTCCAGGAAGTGCATGGCGGTCATCGCCAGGACGGTGAGGCCCAGGTACATGAAGGCCGCGACCATGAAGAAGGTGAAGGGCTGCTTGGTCACGGTCACGCCGATCTGCGCGTGGCGCATGATTTCTTCCAGGCCGATCACCGAGACCAGCGCGGTGTCCTTCATCAGGATCATGAACAGGTTGCCCAGGCCCGGCAGGGCGATACGCCACATCTGCGGCATGATCAGGCGGGTGAAGATGCGAAACTTCGACAGGCCCAACGCCACGCCGGCTTCGCGGTGGCCCTTGGGAATGGCGAGGATCGCGCCACGGAACACTTCGGTGGCGTAGGCGCCAAAGCACAGGCCCAGGGCGATGACCCCGGCGGCAAAGGCGCTGAGGGACAGGTCGGGGTTGCCGAAGAACTCGCCGAGGGCACGCATCAGGTTGACCGTGCCGAAATAGATCAGCAGCACCCACAGCAGTTCGGGAATGCCGCGAACGAGGGTCGAGTACGCGCCGCCAAGCCATTGCAGCGGCTTGTACGGGGACGTCTTGGCCAGGGCGCCGGCCAGGCCGAGCACCAGCCCCAGGCACAGGGCCGTGAGCGCCAGTTTGACGGTCATCAGCGCGCCAGCGGCAAGCGCGGGGCCGAATCCGTAGAGATCGAAATTCATGGTGTTTTCATATCGCAAGGCATTGCTAAAAGCCGACGCGCTCTAGTGAGCGCGTCGGGCATACCGTTCAGATCATTCGATGCTGAAAGGGAAGTACTTGTCGTTGATCTTCTTGTAGGTGCCGTCTGCCTTGATCTCTGCCAGGGCTTTGTTCAGGCGCTCGCGCAGCGGATCGCCCTTGCGGACGGCGATGCCGATCTTGTCGCTTTCCACCACCGGGTCGCCCTTGAACTCGTAGGCGGAACCGTCTTTGCTCTTGAGCCATTCGTACTGCACGTACTTGTCGGCGAGCATGCCGTCGAGGCGGCCCGAGGTCAGGTCGAGGTAGGCATTTTCCTGGGTGTCGTAGAGCTTGGCGGTGGTGTCCGGCAGCTCGTCTTCCAGGTAGGTACCGGCCAAGGTCGCGCGTTGGGCGCCGATGATCTTGCCCTTCAGGTAACCGGCGTCGGTCTTGAAGTCCTTGGTGGCTTTCGGCGCGATGAACTGCAGCTTGTTGGAGTAGTACGGGTCGGTGAAGTCGACGGCCTGCTTGCGTTCATCGGTGATGGACAGCGAGGACACCAGGAAGTCGAACTTCTTGGCGTTCAGGGCCGGGATGATGCCGTCCCAGTCGGACACGTACACTTCGCACTTCTCGACTTTCATCTTGGCGCACAGGGCGTCGCCGATGTCCTTGTCGAAGCCCACGACGTTGCCGCTGGCGTCTTTATTGTTGAAGGGCGGGTAAGCCGCTTCGATCCCCATCTTCAAGGTTTCTGCCATGGCCGTGGCGCTGAACGCCATCGAGACGGCCGCAGCCAGAAGGAATTTTTTATAGTTCTGCATGCATGTTGCTCCGTTAGCGGTTGCTGGACATGAATTGTTTGCAGCGCGCCGAAAGCGGGTTTTCAAATACCTGCTGTGGCGATCCTTGCTCTTCGACCAGGCCCTGGTGCAGGAACACCACTTCACTGGACACCTGACGGGCGAAGCCCATTTCATGGGTGACCAGCAGCATGGTGCGGCCTTCTTCGGCCAGTGCGCGGATCACATTAAGTACTTCCTGAACCATTTCCGGGTCAAGGGCCGATGTGGGCTCGTCGAACAGGATGACTTTAGGCTGCATCGCCAGGGTGCGCGCGATGGCGGCCCGTTGTTGCTGGCCACCGGACAATTGCGCGGGGTAGGCGTGGCGTTTGTCGCTGATGCCGACCTTGGCCAGCAGGGCTTCGGCCACTTCGATGGCTTCGGCCTTGCTCTGGCCGAGCACACGGCGCGGGGCCTCGATGATGTTGTCGAGGATGCTCATGTGCGGCCACAGGTTAAAGTTTTGAAACACAAAACCGATTTCGCTGCGCAGGCGGTTGATCTGCTTGCCGTCGGCGGCCATCAGCTCGCCGTTTTTCGCAGCCTTGAGCTTGAGCTCTTCGCCGGCGACCAGGATCTGGCCCTGGTGCGGGTTTTCCAGCAGGTTGATGCAGCGCAGGAACGTGGACTTGCCGGAACCGGAGGAACCCAGGATCGAGATCACATCGCCGTCGCGAGCGGTCAGCGAGATACCTTTGAGTACCTCCAGCTCACCATAGCGTTTATGCAAGTTGCGGATTTCAAGCGCGGGCGTGGCCTCGGCCATGTGCGGTCCTCATTGTGTTCGTTGCGTGCTTGCTGTTGGGCCGCCTTCCTGGCGAGGCGCCAAGCTAGCATAGCGTTTGAATGACAGCCAACAGCGCTGCGGACGGTTAACAGGTGGTCTGCGGCAGGGTGTCGCATCGGCACAGCAGCGTGTCGCGCCATCTACAACCGAACAGCCGTTTGAACCTGTAAACCGGCAGGCTTCGCGTAAAAAAGGGCGCGATGGTGCCAGCTTTGGCCGGGGGTTGGAAGGGTCAATCGGGCAAACGGTGCATATCAGCCCCGTTATGGCGCGTCACGTACTTTTTGTGTGTGTTTTTGGTGCGTGCTTTCGTTTAAAAGTGAGTCGCACGGTAACGCTATAGCGGAATTTCATTGTTCTCAATGGGTTGCGATGGCTGCTGGATTGTCCTACAGCCCGCGTCAATTGCGGGCTTGTAACATTTTGGCGCAAATCTTGCGTAAAAAATAAAGAACGCCCTGTTGGTTTCTTTTCACGAGAAAGAGCACAGGCCGGGCGGACCGTTTTCGCAATTCCTCGCAAAGGTGTGTCAATGAGTAGTACGCAAAGCTCCAATGACCTCGAACAGGGGCTCAAACCGCGTCACGTCACCATGCTGTCGATTGCCGGCGTCATTGGTGCCGGTTTGTTTGTTGGCTCCGGCCACGCGATTGCTGCCGCCGGCCCTGCGGTGCTGCTGGCCTACGCCGCCGCCGGTACGCTGGTGGTATTGGTGATGCGCATGCTGGCCGAAATGGCCGTGGCGTCACCGGACACCGGTTCGTTCTCGACGTACGCCGACCGCGCCATCGGTCACTGGGCCGGTTTCACCATCGGCTGGTTGTACTGGTGGTTCTGGGTCCTGGTGATCCCGCTGGAAGCCAACGCCGCCGCGACCATCCTGCACGCCTGGTTCCCGGATATCGCCATCTGGGCGTTCACGCTGGTCATCACCTTGCTGCTGACCGCGACCAACCTGTTCAGCGTGAAGAACTACGGCGAGTTCGAGTTCTGGTTTGCGCTGATCAAGGTCGTGGCCATCGTGGGCTTTGTGATCCTCGGCCTGGCCGCGATCTTCGGCTTCCTGCCGACCAGCCAGGTCAGCGGCGTTTCGCACCTGTTCGACACCCAAGGCTTCATGCCCAACGGCATGGGCGCGGTATTGGCCGCGATCCTCACCACCATGTTCTCGTTCATGGGCACCGAGATCGTCACCATCGCTGCCGCCGAATCGAAGAACCCTGGCCAGCAAATCACCAAGGCCACCAACTCGGTGATCTGGCGGATTGGTTTGTTCTACCTGTTGTCGATCTTCATCGTGGTGTCCCTGGTGCCATGGAACGATCCGACCCTCGCGGCCGTAGGTTCCTACCAGACCGTGCTGGAACGCATGGGCATCCCGAACGCCAAGATGATCGTTGATATTGTGGTCTTGGTTGCCGTGACCAGCTGTCTGAACTCGGCGTTGTACACCGCGTCGCGCATGCTGTTCTCCCTCGGTCGTCGCGGTGACGCACCGGCTGTGGCCAAGCGCACCAACAAGAGCGGCACGCCTTATTGGGCGGTGATGCTGTCCACCGGCGCGGCGTTCCTCGCAGTGTTCGCCAACTACGTGGCTCCGGCTGCGGTGTTTGAATTCCTGCTGGCCAGCTCCGGCGCAATTGCGCTGCTGGTGTACCTGGTGATCGCGGTGTCGCAACTGCGCATGCGCCAGAAGCGTACGGCGGCGGGTGAGAAGATTGTCTTCAAGATGTGGCTGTTCCCGGGCCTGACCTACGCGGTGATGGTGTTTATCGTCGGTACGTTGACCATCATGCTGTTCCAGGAAGCCCATCGGGTCGAGATTATTGCGACGGGTGTGTTGAGTTTGCTGGTGGTGGCGGCGGGGCTGATGGTGTCCAGTCGTCGCAAGGCGCAAAAGGTAGGCGCCGCAGTACTCAACTGACGGAATGCGTTCAAAAATGTGGGAGCGGGCTTGCCCGCGATGCAGGCACCTCGGTCTTACAGTGACACCGAGGTGATGCTATCGCAGGCAAGCCAGCTCCCACACAAGCCAGCTCCCACATTGGGTTTTGCGTCAGTCTGCCGAGCTGGTCAGGGCCTGGGACGCCGCCAGGTAATCCGCCTGGAACGCTGGCGATTCGATCCACGCCAGTGCCGTCGCTTCATCATCGCTATCCGTGGCCCACTGCCGATACTCGATCAGTGCCGCGAGGATAAAGTCGGTAGCTTCCTCTTCGCCTTCCTGCTCCAGCACCAGCGCCAGCAATGGGTGCGACAGGAACGCCGCGCACAACGCCTGCTGGCTGATCTCGCCCGCGGCGCGCATCTCGACGAACAGCTCGGTCAAATCCACTGACTCAAGGTCGATGCGGCTGTCATCGCCGGCAAAAGCGTCCGGCTTGCTCGCGACGGCGCGCTGGGTGCGGTTTTGCTTGGCCTTGGTCTTGGCCCGTTGGGCGCGTTTTTGCTGCTTGTTTGGCGAGGCCATGGGTGTGACGTCCTAGGGTTCAGAGTGGGTATTGAAGCGCAGGTTGGCGCAAATCCCAAGGGTATCCGCCGGTAATTGGTCGTTTTGCAGCCACGCCAGTGCTATCGGCCACAGTCGGTCCTGATACTCGCTACGGAAAAATGCGAAATGCCCGACCTGTTTTTCGCCGATGTCCTCGGGCGCAATCCGCAGGTGGGTGCGCTCGCTGTTGGCGAAGTAGCCGAGCAGCCGCTCGATGGCTGTCACGGTGCCGAACGGATCATCAGTGAGGCTGATGGCCAGGAGCTGCGCCTTCACCCGGCTGAACGGCAGCTCACCCAGGTCTCGTCCGCTGGGCCGTGTTTCATAGCGGGGTGTCGGTGTGGCCCAGTCCCGCACCACGCCGGCTGGCGTGTCTTCCAGCCAGCCCAGGCGCTTGCCGGGGAAGTATCCGCAGAGGGCGGTTAGCAACGGCATCAGCACATGCCATTTGGCAACCATCTGCCAGCGCCCACGCGTTGCGTAGTCGCGCCAATAGGCAAACTGTGCGCCGACGGTAACGATGCGCCGGATCACCGCGCCCGAGGCGCCAAGGCCTGCCGCACAGCCGCCGAAGCTGTGGCCCACCACGTCGATTGGCTGCCCGGGAAACTCCCGTTGAGCGCGCCGCAGGATCGCCTCGAAGTCCAGCGTGCCCCAATCCGACCAGGACGCCTTGAAGCTGCGCAGCGAGCCGCTGCGGGATTCGCCGATGCCACGGTAGTCGTAGGTGATGACGTCAAGGCCGTTGGCAAACAGGTAGTCGGCGAAGCGCGAGTAATAGCGACAGCGCAGGGAAGTGGCGGCGTTGATGATGACGATGGGGCGTTCGAGGTCGGTGCGCGGGTGGCGCCAGGTGAAGCCGCCGAGGAGGTGGTTGTCGGCGGTGGGTTCTTTGAATGGGGTGCTTTGACTTGGTATGCGTGTCACATCGGGCATTCGCGAAGAGGCGTCATTCAAATTCATTGGGGTTCTGCCTTTAATCGTTTTTATTTTTTTAGTAACAGTTGGCCAGTTTGCCAGTACTTGTCCTGCCTTTGGTGGGTTCACTAATCTCGGCGCTCACTGATAGAGCCATACATCCGAGAGGAACGACACCCGACCATGGACCGATTAGACTGGCAGGCACCTAACTCGGAGGTCTCTATGAGCATCCCACTTTCTCCCATCGTTTCAGAGTTTGAAACAGAAGAGCAGGCTGCCAGCTACGACCGTTGGTTTCGGGCCAAGGTGCAGGCGTCGATTGATGATCCTCGCCCGAGCATTCCGCATGATGAGGCCATGGCCGAAGTCGAGAGAATGCTGGAAGAGAGGCGCAAGGCTCGCCATGCTGCTCGTTAAGTGGCGGCCTGAGGCTATCGCCGCCCTGACCGATATCATTGATTATATTGAGCAGTACAACCCCGTTGCCGCTGCGACCCTTCACCGAAACATTGTGGCGGCCACTGAGGGGCTGTCTTCAATGCCCTACGGATTCAAGTGTGGTCGCTTGATCGGTACGCGGGAAATGGTTGTTCATCCCAATTATCTGGTGGTTTATCGAGTGCTGGAGCAAATCGAGGTACTGGCGGTGCTACACACCCGTCAGGAATATCCCTCTGACAAGCTCAAGCCTTACCACTCGACCTCTCGCCAATAGATCCATAGGCTTGTTGCCTTTGCGATCAGCTAGGGCGATGTCATGACCCGCGACACCCTCGAACACCATCAGATCCCCCTCTACTTCGTCGCTGTCCTCCTAGCCGCGGCCTTCGGCTTGCTCGTGCCCTCATCAGCCAGCGGCCTGGGCATGCTGGTCACGCCCGCCATCGCCGTGCTGATGTATGCGATGTTCCTGCAAATCCCGTTTCTGGACTTGCGCCAAGGCTTGGCCAACAAGCGTTTCCTGTCGGCCTTGCTGCTGGCCAACTTCATTTTGGTGCCGTTGTTGGTGTGGGCGTTGACCCGTGGCCTGGTGGAGCGCCCAGCGTTGCTGGTGGGGGCGTTACTGGTGTTGCTCACGCCGTGCATCGACTACGTGGTGGTGTTTACCCATATCGGCAAGGGCGATTCGCGGCTGATGTTGGCGGCGACGCCGGTGTTGTTGCTGCTGCAACTGGCGCTGTTGCCGGTTTACCTGGGGTTGATGTTGGGGGCGCAATCGGGCGTGGTGGTGGCGGCGGGGCCGTTTGTCGAGGCGTTCGTGCTGTTGATTGTGCTGCCGATGATCCTGGCGGTGCTGACCACCTCCCTGGCACGGCGATCCTCGGTCGTCAGCGCGTGGAGCAACGCCTGGGCCTGGCTGCCGGTGCCGGCGATGGCGTTGGTGCTGTTCGTGGTGATCGCGTCGCAAATCACCTCGGTGGTGCGTGATATCGGCCTGTTGGTGCCGGTGATCCCGGTGTATGTGGGCTTCCTGGTGTTGGCGCCGCTGATGGGTATGTTGGCCGCGCGCCTGTTCGCGCTGCCAGCGGCGACGGCGCGCGCGGTGACGTTCAGCGCATCGACGCGCAACTCGTTGGTGGTACTGCCCTTGGCGTTGGCCCTGCCTGAGGATGTGCGCGGGTTGGCGGCGACGGTGGTGATCCTGCAAACCTTGATCGAGCTGGTGGGTGAGCTGATCTACATCCGCCTGATCCCGGCGTTGGTGTGGCCCGCGCGGCGGTAAGTGTGTATCTGTTCAGGCGCTATTCAGCAGGGGGGTCGGCACCATAGGTCTGCGCCCTTCACCTGACAGGTCAACCGATGGATCACCGCAACCGTTTTCGCCTGGAGTCCCTGGGCATTTTCCTGCTGGCCTTATTGCTGTTTACCTTGGGCATCTGGGATCAGCAGCCCCAGGGTTTTGACGGACGCTGGGCGCTGTTCCTGCAAGAAATGTTTCGCCATGGCGCGAGTTTTTTCCCGACGACCTACGGTCAGCCCTACGCGGACTATCCCGGCACCGCGACCTTCTTCAGTTTTGTAGTTGCCCGGCTGTTCGGTGCGCCCAATCACCTGGCGAATATCCTGCCCACCGCCCTGGCGTCCGCTGGCACCGTTGCGCTGATCTATCGCTTGCTGGTGCCGTCGAGTCGCCAGTGGGCGCTGCTGACGGTGCTGCTGACGCTGCTCACCGCGCAGTTGCTCGATAAGTCGCGCTCGGTGTGCCTGGATCAGATGGTGTCGCTGTTATGCGTAGGTAGTTTCTACCTGCTGCACACGGGCGAGCGCCTGGGATCGCGGTGGCGCCAACTGGCAGTGTTCCCCTTGTTCATCCTCGGTTTTGCCATTCGCGGGCCGTTGGGGTTGATCGAAGTCTGCGGTGTGGTGTGCGTGTATTGGGCGTTGAGCCGTCCCGGGCAGCGGGTCAGGCAGGTGCTGATCCATGGCGCCGTTGGCCTGTTGCTGTTGGCGGCGTGCTGGTGGCTGCTGGTGAAGCTGGCGCGCATCAGCGGTGGCGATGCCTTTGCAGACGAAGTGTTCAAGATGCAGGTCGGCGGGCGCCTCGATGAAAGTGGCGAGCCGTTCTACTTCTACTTCCAGTTGAGTGTGTACCGCTACTTCCCGGTGGTGCCGATGGCGCTGGCAACGTTGGTCGCGCTGCGCCATCGCGGGTCTGAGCGGTTTGCGAATGACGATGTGCAATTGGTTGTGCGGCTCGGTGCCTGCGGCCTGATGATCCTGCTCGGGCTGTCGGTGCCGCACTTCAAGCGCGCTTATTACATCCTGCCGATGGTGCCGCTGTTTGCTGCTGTCGCCGCCTATGGGCTGCTCCAGGCGCAAGGCTGGCTCGTTGGCGTGCGCAGGTGCTACGAAGGGCTTGTCGCGGCGCTACCGGCGTTGTGCGTGGTTGTAGTCTTTGTCTGTCGGCATGGGTGGCAGAAGCACGGTTACTGGCCGGACGTTTCGCTGCCGTTGCTGATTGGCGCGTTGTTGATCCTGCAGGTCGCGGCAGTGATCGCCTGGCGCCGGCTGGTGTGGCTCAGTGCAATCGCCTTGATCGCGCAATGGCTGGTGCTGGTGACGGTGGTCGATCGCGCCAAGGACCTGCAATTCGACACCCGCACCTTCGTTGGCCAGGTAGAGGCGCTTCGCGTCACGCGGCCGGGGCCATTGGTGTTTCTCAATCTGGGTCGTGATACCTGGGCGGTGCGCTACATGATGAACCTGGACCACGATGAGCAGCCGCTGTTTGTCAGTGCCGGCGAGGTAGAGCGGCTGGGCGCGTTGCCACGGCCTGCATGGGTGATCGTGGCGCGCAAGGAAACGGCGTTGCTGGCGGGGACGCCGCTGGAGCATCAGGCGCCGGTGTTCAGTGGGCGGTTGAATGACAATCCGTTGATGGTGTTTTTGCTTAGGTGACGATGCTGGAGGATTTCTCTAACTGGGCGAAGCGTTATCTCAAAAAGTGAGTAGCGTAGCCCTTGTGGAATCAGCTTCGAGGCCGCTGCAGATAAATTCACTATCTCTAAATCGCCACTCGGATAAGTGAAATTTCTGCACAAAATCGCAGACAACAAAAAACCCGCACTAGGCGGGTTTCTTGTGTGTTTCAGATGATGTTCGCACCACCTAAAACTAATTAGTGGTGCCCAGAGACGGAATCGAACCGCCGACACGGGGATTTTCAATCCCCTGCTCTACCGACTGAGCTATCTGGGCAACGGGGCGCATTAAACGGGTTTTTCAGGGGGTCGTCAAGCAAGTTTTCAAAAAATATTTAATTATTACCGTCGCTTACGTGCCGACCCCGGTTTTTGATCAATTATTGAGCAGGCGGCACGTAGCCGTCGGCCTTGGCGTAATCCTCGCCGGAAAAGAACTTGTCCATTTCGCCCGCCAGGTATTTGCGGTCTTCGGCGTTCATCATGTTCAGGCGTTTTTCGTTGATCAGCAGGGTCTGGTGTTTCAGCCAGTCGCCCCAGGCGTTGGCAGAGACGTGCTCGAAAATGTCCTGGCCCTTGGCGCCCGGATACGGAGGACGTTCCAGGCCTGGCAGTTCTTCTTTGTACTTGCGGCACATTACGGTGCGGGTCATGACGACACTCCTGCATTCAAAACGTCGGCCGCGCGCTTCAGCAGTTTCTTGACCGGGGCGGCAAGGCCCAGGCGCGGCGGGGTGGCGAGGTTATACCAGAGCCAGTCGGCCTCGGCCACGTGATGGGCGGATTCCTCGACCTGCACCAGCCAGGGCTCGATGGCCAGCTGGAAGTGGCTGAAGGTGTGGATCAGTCCCGGCAGTGCCTGTGGCTTGCCCAGTTCCAGCGCGTGCTGGTGGGCGAGGTGTTCGAGGTCTTGCAGGTCGTCCAGCTCCGGCAAGCTCCACAGCCCACCCCATAGCCCTGTCGATGGGCGGCGGTAAAGCAGGATCGCGCCCTCGGCATTCGCCAGCATCGGCATCAGCGTGCGCTTCTGCGGGATGGTCTTGCGCGGCTTGGGGATCGGGTAACGCGTCTCCAGGCCGAGCATGTGGGCTTCGCAGCCTTTTTCCAGCGGGCACAGCAGGCAACTGGGTTTGCTGCGGGTGCAGAGGGTGGCGCCCATGTCCATCATCGCCTGGGTGTAGGCGTTGACCCGATCATGGGGCGTGAAGCGCTCTGCGGTGGCCCACAGCTGCTTGGCCACCTTGGGCTCGCCCGGGTAGCCCTCTTGCGCGGTAAAGCGCGCCAGCACGCGTTTGACGTTGCCATCGAGGATCGGCGCGCGCAGGCCCATGCTCAGGCTCGCGATTGCACCAGCGGTGGACAGGCCGATGCCCGGCAGCTCGGTGAGTTTTTCCACGTCCCGGGGAAACTCGCCGCCGTAGTCGGCCACGACAATCTTCGCGGTCTTTTGCAGGTTGCGTGCGCGGGTGTAGTAACCCAGGCCGGTCCACAAGTGCAGCACTTCGTCTTCCGGTGCGGCGGCCAGGGCTTCGACCGTCGGCAGCGAGGCCATGAAACGGTCGAAGTAATTGAGCACGGTGCTCACCTGGGTCTGTTGCAACATGATCTCCGAGACCCACACCCGGTAAGGCGTGATGCCCTGTTGCCAGGGCAGGTCATGGCGACCGTGGCGGTCGTACCAGTCCAGCACCGCCGTTGAAAACTGCTCGTTTCTCATCGTTTGAACAGGCCTTTGAGCGCGTCTTTGAGCTGCGGGTTGACCTTGTCGAGCTTCTCTTCAAGTTTGTCGCTGAGCTTGTTGCCCGCCGCCTTGATCGCGACCTGGCCGAGGCCGTCCTTGTCCAGGCGGCAGGCCTTGGCGCCCAGTTCCAGCGGGCCACGGCAGCGCAGCGGCACTTCGATGCCCTGGAAGTTGCTGCCCACCTGGCAGGCCGGGTCTGGCACGGCGCGTTGGTCGCCTTCGACGAGGATGCCCACGCGGTAGTCCATGCCCAGCACGCGCAGGTCGATGTCACCGTTGCCGTTGACCGTCAGGCCCGGGATGCGCACTTTCAGGTCCGGGTTGCTGGCCACGCCGTTGCGGAAGGTCAGGTTGCCGCGCAGTTCCTGGAACGGCGTGTCCTTGCCTTGTGGCGTGCTGCTCAAGGTCTTGCGGTTGAGCAGGGCGATGCCGGTGCACAGCTGTTGCTCAAGGTTGGCGTTGAGCAGCACGCCGTTGTTGATCACAAAGCTGGCGGTGCCGTTGAGGCTGTCGATCAGGGCTTTCTGGCTGTTGCCGCGGCCGCTGAGGTTGCTGTCGAGGGTGATCTGGCCCTTCACCGGTGGCGTTTGCCCCTGGGCTTGCAGGATGCGTTCGACCGGCACTTGCCTGATCTGGCTTTGCAGCGCCAGCAGCGGGGTATCCTGGCGTACGTCGAGGCTGCCGTTGGCCTGGAAGGTGCCGTTGTAGAGGCCGCCGCTCAAGGTGTTGAGCTTGAGTTGGCCGTCGATGCCAGTGGCCTTGAGCACGGCGTTCTGGATCGGCAGCTTGCTCAGGGTCAGTTGGCCGAAGGCCAGGTCGGCATCCACGTCCAAGGTGCGCAGGCGCGTCAGTGGCAGCAGCTTGTCGGTGCTCCAGGCGCCCTTGGTGGGTGCGTCCGGCAGCGGCGTGGTGCCGCCGGCGGCCATGGCCCCGGCTTCGCTGCTCTGCACTTCGGCCTGGCGGGCGGCGGATGCGCCTTTGGCGGCTTCGGATTTGGCCGGCAAGTAGTTGTCGGCGTTGAAGGTGTCGCCCTTGAGTTGCACGCGCAGGGCTTGCTTGGCGAAGTCATCCACGGCAATGCGACCGGTGAACGTGCTGCCGTCGACCTTCAGGTTCAGGTCGTCCAGGGCCACGCGGGTCGGTGTGCCGCTGAGGCGGCTGACCAGCTCGACCTTGCTCAGGCTGCCCTCGGCCATTGGCGGCAACGGCTGGCCGACGCTGTCGAGGAACTTGGCCAGGTCAAACTGGGCGATGGACAGGGCGCCGCTCAGTTGCGGGGTCTTGTCGAGGTCGTTGACCTTCAGCTCGCCCAAGGCGCGCAACTGGTTGGTCGACAGCTTCAGGTTGGTCCATTCGGCGACGTTCGCGGCCAGATCCACCAACAACTGCCCCTGGGTGGAGAAGGTCACGGTCTTGCCTTGCAGTGGCTCGCCGGTGGCTTCGCCGCTCAGGCGCATGTCTTCGAACTGGTAGCGCTTGAGCGCACGCTGGATGCGCAGGTTGCCGTTGAGCTCGGTCTTGACGCGCATCACTGGCTGGTTGCTGCCGAAGAATGCGGTGAGCTTCACGGGGATGCTCGCACCGTCGTGGATCGCGCCGGAACTCAGCTGGATGCTTTCGGCGCTGAATTGCTTGCCGGTCTGCTCGTCGTTGTATTCGACGCGGGCGTTGTTGATGGTCAGGCTGTCGATGTCCAGGCGGATCGGCTGTGGCGGCTTCTCCGGCTTGGCCTCGGCAGCGGGCTCGGCCGGCGTGGCGGCTGGCGCGGGTGTTTCGGTGGACGCGACAGGCGCGTTCTTGCCGATGTCTTCCCAGTTGCCATGGCCCTGCTTGTCGCGGTTGAGGCGCAGGTTCAGGCCTTCGACACGCACGTCGCTCATCTGCACTTCGCGGCGCAGCAGCGGCAGCACGCGGACCGACAGGCCAAGCATTTGCAGGTCGGCGAACGGTTGCGTCGGGGTGGTCAGGGTGGCCACGCTGGCTTCGTGCAATTCGAGGCCGAGCCAGGGGAACAGGCTCCAGCCGATGTCGCCATTGAGCGTCAGCTCGATGTGGGCCTTGTCGCGGGCAATCTGGCGAATCTCGTCTTTATAGTCGTTGGGATCGAAGAGGTGGGTCAGGGCAAAGCCCAGCGCCACAATGATCAGCAACAGCCCGAGAAGTACCAGACCCAGGATTTTGCCGAACGCTTTCATGGGCGAGTCCTTGTATGTCGATTTCAAAATTTAGCCGCAGAGTATAACGCCCGTAACCGTACGTCAGTTCCCTCATCGTTACATTGTATCCAGGCCCAGCAAAACGGGAATTTGGCGTCAAACAAAACAGATATCCCGAAAAAGGTGATGTCAGTTTGGTTTTTCTGTCATCCACAGGTGCTAATCTTCGCCGGTTCGTCTGCCTTCTGCGACATAGCGTCGCGCTCAAATGGAGCTTTACTCAACAACAACGGCCAACGCTCTGCGTGCAAGGCCGAGGGAGAGAGCGCCTGACGAACACATACTAATAACTGGGGGAAACACCAATGAGCACTAGCACTGCGGCAGCTTCAACTGCCGCACAGCCTGCGTTCCTGTCCAAGGAGCGCATCATCGCCAAGCCCGGCTTCAACCGCTGGCTGGTTCCGCCGGCCGCGTTGGCCATCCACCTGTGCATCGGCATGGCCTACGGTTTCTCGGTGTTCTGGCTGCCGTTGTCGAAAGCGCTGGGCGTCACCAAGCCGCTGGCCTGCGCGCCAGACATGAGTTTTATCGCGCAAATCTTCTCGTCCCAGTGTGACTGGCCCATCTCCATGCTGGGCTGGATCTACACCCTGTTCTTCATCTTCCTGGGCTGCTCGGCAGCGATCTGGGGCGGCTGGCTGGAACATGCCGGGCCGCGCAAGGCCGGCGTTGTATCGGCGCTGTGCTGGTGTGGCGGCCTGCTGATCTCGGCGTTGGGCATCTACACCCACCAGATCTGGCTGATGTGGATCGGCTCCGGGGTCATTGGCGGTATCGGCCTGGGCCTGGGCTACATCTCGCCCGTGTCGACCCTGATCAAGTGGTTCCCGGACAAGCGCGGCATGGCCACCGGCATGGCAATCATGGGCTTCGGCGGCGGCGCCATGGTGGGCGCCCCGTTGGCAGCGGCATTGATGGGCCACTTCGCCACGCCGGACAGCGTGGGCGTATGGCAGAGCTTCCTGGTGATGGCGGCGATCTACTTCGTGTTCATGATCGGCGGCGCCTTGTCCTACCGCGTTCCGCCAACCGGCTGGAAGCCTGAGGGCTGGACCGCGCCGGCGAAAAAAGCCAGCAACGCGATGATCACCCACCGTCACGTGCACGTGAATGTGGCGTGGAAAACTCCGCAATTCCGCCTGGTGTGGCTGGTGCTGTGCCTGAACGTGTCTGCCGGTATCGGCATCCTCGGCATGGCGTCGCCCCTGCTGCAGGAAGTGTTCGGCGGCAAGCTGCTGGGCGTGGATGTGCCGTTTGGTCAGCTGGATGCCGGTCAACTGGCGTCCATCGCGGCGATCGCGGCGGGCTTCACCGGTCTGTTGAGCCTGTTCAATATCGGTGGGCGATTCTTCTGGGCGTCGTTCTCCGACTACCTGGGCCGTAAAAACACCTACTTCGTGTTCTTCGCCCTGGGTTTTGCCCTGTACGCGCTGATCCCGAACCTCGGTCACCTGGGCAACGTGTCGCTGTTCGTGGCGGCGTTCTGCATCATCCTGTCGATGTACGGCGGTGGTTTTGCCACGGTTCCGGCTTACCTGGCCGACCTGTTCGGTACGCAGATGGTCGGTGCGATCCACGGTCGCCTGCTGACCGCCTGGGCAGCGGCGGGCGTCTTGGGCCCGGTGTTGGTGAACTATCTGCGTGAGTATCAGTTGAGCATCGGCGTTGAACGCGCTGCGGCCTATGACATCACCTTGTACATCCTCGCCGGCCTGCTGGTGCTGGGTTTCATCTGCAACCTGCTGGTACGTCCGGTGGCCGACAAGTACTTCATGACCGACGCCGAACTGGCCGCCGAGCAAGCGCTGGGGCATGACAAAGGCGCCGACGCCAGCACGTCCCTGGAGTGGAAAGCCGCGCCAGGTACTGTGCCATTGGCGATTGCCGCCTGGCTGGTGGTGGGTATTCCGTTGGCGTGGGGTGTGTGGGTGACCCTGCAGAAGACGGCGGTACTGTTCCACTAACACCGCAAAAACCCTGTGGGAGCGGGCTTGCCCGCGATAGCATCACCTCGGTCTGTCTGAGTGACCGAGGTGCCTGCATCGCAGGCAAGCCAGCTCCCACAGTTGTATGCACATGTCTATCCCCGACACTCCATCAGTCTTATCCCCTCCGATGTTTCTGTTTAGCGCCCGCGCCCCTATAATGGCTGCCTTTTTCGCCCAATGATTTTGCGGAGCTGGTGATGGCCGAACGTAAGGCGTCCGTCGAGCGCGACACTCTGGAAACCCAGATCAAAGCCTCGATCAACCTGGATGGCACCGGAAAGGCCCGATTTGATATCGGTGTACCTTTTCTTGAGCACATGCTGGACCAGATCGCCCGTCACGGGCTGATCGACCTGGATATCGTCAGCAAGGGCGACCTGCATATCGACGACCACCACACCGTGGAGGATGTCGGTATCACCCTCGGCCAGGCGTTTGCCAAGGCCATCGGCGACAAAAAAGGCATCCGTCGCTACGGCCACGCCTATGTCCCGCTGGACGAAGCGCTGTCGCGTGTGGTCATCGACTTCTCCGGCCGCCCAGGCCTGCAGATGCACGTGCCCTACACCCGCGCCACCGTGGGCGGCTTTGACGTCGACCTGTTCCAGGAATTTTTCCAGGGTTTCGTCAACCACGCCCTGGTCAGCCTGCACATCGACAACCTGCGTGGCACCAACACCCACCACCAGATCGAAACCGTGTTCAAGGCTTTCGGCCGCGCCCTGCGCATGGCCGTGGAGCTGGATGACCGCATGGCCGGGCAAATGCCCTCGACCAAGGGCGTCCTGTAATGCAGACGGTCGCGGTTATCGATTACGGCATGGGTAACCTGCACTCGGTGGCCAAGGCCCTCGAACACGTAGGTGCCGGCAAGGTGCTGATCACCAGCGATGCAGACGTGATTCGCGAAGCCGACCGGGTGGTATTCCCCGGCGTTGGCGCGATTCGCGATTGCATGGCCGAGATCCGCCGCCTGGGCTTTGACAGCCTGGTGCGTGAAGTCA
Organism: Pseudomonas sp. CBZ-4; assembly: GCF_000346755.1. Classification (GTDB taxonomy): domain Bacteria; phylum Pseudomonadota; class Gammaproteobacteria; order Pseudomonadales; family Pseudomonadaceae; genus Aquipseudomonas. The sequence continues at coordinate 26,810 of NZ_ANNV01000156.1, forward strand.
GCCAGGACCGTCCGTTCCTCGGCATCTGCGTGGGCATGCAAGCCTTGCTCGACCGCAGTGAAGAGAACGACGGCGTGGACTGCATCGGCCTGTTTCCGGGCCAGGTGAAGTTCTTCGGCAAGGACTTGCACGAAGACGGCGCCCACCTGAAAGTCCCGCACATGGGCTGGAACGAAGTCAGCCAGGCGGTGGATCACCCCCTGTGGCATGACATTCCAGACCTGGCGCGCTTCTACTTCGTGCACAGCTACTACATCGCCGCCGGCAACCCGGCCCAGGTGGTGGGGGGCGGGCACTACGGTGTCGATTTCGCCGCCGCGCTGGCCGAAGGTTCGCGCTTTGCCGTGCAGTTCCACCCGGAGAAGAGCCATACCCATGGCCTGCAGTTGCTGCAGAACTTCGCCGCCTGGAACGGGCGCTGGTAAATGGCCAAGAAGCCGAAGCTGCCGCTCTTGAACCTCACGCCCGAACAGGAGAGTGAGGCTACCCTCAAGATCAAGCGGTTCATGGAAGATCGCTTCGAGCTCAAGCTTGGCTCGTTCGAGGTCGCCGAGATCCTCGAACTGTTTACCAATGAAGTGGCGCCGCACTATTACAACCGGGCGATTTTCGATGCACAGACGCTCCTTAAAGAAAGGTTCGAAAGCATCGAAAGCGACCTGTGGTCGCTTGAGAAACCCTGATTTCCCAAGCATTGCTGAATATCGAATAAGGTTTGCCAGATGCTGATTATCCCCGCTATCGATCTCAAGGACGGCGCCTGCGTCCGTCTGCGCCAAGGCCGTATGGAAGACTCCACCGTGTTCTCCGATGACCCGGTGAGCATGGCTGCCAAATGGGTGGAAGGGGGCTGCCGTCGCCTGCATCTGGTGGACTTGAACGGCGCCTTCGAAGGCCAGCCGGTCAACGGCGAAGTGGTCACGGCCATCGCCAAGCGCTACCCCAACCTGCCGATCCAGATCGGTGGCGGTATCCGTTCCCTGGAAACCATCGAGCACTACGTCAAGGCGGGCGTGAGCTACGTGATCATCGGCACCAAGGCCGTGAAAGACCCGGCATTCGTCGCCGAAGCCTGCCGTGCGTTCCCGGGCAAAGTGATCGTGGGCCTGGACGCTAAAGACGGTTTTGTCGCCACCGACGGCTGGGCTGAAATCAGCACCGTGCAGGTGATCGACCTGGCCAAGCAGTTCGAAGCCGACGGCGTCTCCGCCATCGTTTATACCGACATCGCCAAAGACGGCATGATGCAGGGCTGCAACGTACCGTTCACCGCCGCGCTGGCCGCCGCGACCAAGATCCCGGTGATCGCTTCCGGTGGCATCCACAACCTGGGTGACATCAAGTCGCTGCTGGACGCCAAGGCCCCCGGCATCATCGGCGCCATCACCGGCCGTGCGATCTACGAAGGCACCCTGGACGTCGCCGAAGCCCAGGCTTACTGCGACGCCTACAACGGCTGAGGACTGACCATGGCGCTGGCCAAACGCATCATCCCTTGCCTGGACGTCGACAACGGTCGCGTGGTCAAGGGCGTCAAGTTCGAGAACATCCGCGACGCCGGCGATCCGGTGGAAATCGCCCGTCGCTACGATGAGCAAGGTGCCGACGAGATTACCTTTCTCGACATCACCGCCAGCGTCGACGGCCGCGACACCACGTTGCATACCGTCGAGCGCATGGCCAGCCAGGTGTTTATCCCGCTGACCGTGGGCGGTGGCGTGCGTACCGTGCAAGACATCCGCAACCTGCTCAACGCCGGCGCGGACAAGGTCTCGATCAACACCGCCGCCGTGTTCAACCCGGAGTTCGTCGGCGAAGCCGCGCAGCACTTCGGTTCGCAATGCATCGTGGTGGCCATCGACGCCAAGAAAGTCTCCGGCCCGGGTGAAACCCCGCGTTGGGAGATCTTCACCCACGGCGGGCGCAAGCCTACCGGCTTGGACGCGGTGGAGTGGGCGATGAAGATGGAAGGCCTGGGCGCCGGTGAAATCCTGCTGACCAGCATGGACCAGGACGGCATGAAAAACGGCTTCGACCTTGGCGTCACCCGTGCCATCAGCGACGCGCTGGGGATTCCGGTGATCGCTTCCGGCGGCGTCGGCAACCTGCAGCATCTGGCTGACGGCGTCATTGAAGGCCACGCCAGTGCGGTACTGGCGGCGAGTATTTTCCACTTTGGCGAATACACCGTTCCCGAGGCAAAAGCCTACATGGCGGCGCGCGGTATCGTCGTGCGCTAAACGCTGCTGGACACCATGGCAAGTGCGCGGCACTCTCTGCGCTTGCCATGGATTCCGGTAGCCCTTCATGTTCAAACACCTGTTGCTCGCCCTTGCCAGTACGTCCATCCTTCTGACGGGGTCGGCCCACGCCGAAGCACCGTCTGGCACCGCCCTGGTGCTGCTGACGGAAAACTTCCCGCCCTACAACATGGCGAAAAACGGCAAGAACTTCGCCAAGGAAGACAACATCGAAGGCATCGCCGTGGACATCGTGCGCGAAACCTTCAACCGTGCCGGCATTTCCTACAACCTCACCCTGCGGTTTCCTTGGGAGCGAATCTACAAACTCGCCCTGGAAAAACCCGGCTATGGCGTGTTTGTGATGGCCCGCCTGCCGGACCGCGAAGCCCTGTTCAAATGGGTCGGCCCTATCGGCCCGGACGATTGGGTGCTGCTGGCCAAGGCCGACAGCAAGATCCAATTGACCGACCTCGAACATGCGCGCCGTTACAAGATCGGCGCGTACAAGGGCGATGCCATTGCCGAGACCCTGGAGAAGCGCGGTCTCAACCCGGTGGTGGTGTTGCGCGATCAGGACAATGCGCAAAAGCTGCTGGATGGCCAGATCGACCTGTGGGCCACCGGCGACCCTGCAGGGCGTTATCTGGCGCGTCAGGTTGGCGTGACCGGTCTGAAGACGGTGCTGCGCTTCAACAGTGCCCAGCTGTACCTGGCGCTTAACAAAAATGTGCCGGACGACACGGTGAACAAATTGCAGGCCGCGCTGGACCAGCTGCGCAAGGAAGGCGTGGTGGAACAGGTCATGGCGCGCTACTTGTAGCGGTAAGTGCCGTTCTTGCCATGCCCGGCCATGGCCTGATTGCTGCGCACGCTGATCATCAGCTTGATATCGATCCAGTCCACGCCCTGGGCCTTGAGCTTGGGCAACTCACGCTCCAGCACTGCCAGGGTCTGCGGGTAAGGGTGGCCGATCATCACCGCCGAGCCTTGCTTGTGGGCCAGCTTGATTGCCGTCTGCAATTGGCTGGTGATCGCCGCTTCGGTGCGCTCGTCATCCAGGAACACATCCCGCGAGACACTGGCCAGGCCGATCTTCTGCGCCTCGGCGGCGGCGACGGTTTGCGCGCTGGTGCGGCTATCGACAAAGAACTTGTGGCGCCGTTGCAGCTCGGCCATCAGCCAGGCCATTGCCTGCGGCTGCGCGGTCATGCGGCTGCCCATGTGGTTGTTGATCCCGGCGGTGTAGGGCACCGCCTTGAACGCGGCGTCCAGGCGTTTGCCGAGCTCTTCAACGGGTAGCTCTGGGGGCCAGGCGAACGGTCCGGTGGCCGGGTCCATGGGCATGTGCAGGATGACGATCTTGCCGGCCTTGTGGGCTTCGCGGGCGAATTCGGCGGCGTGGGGCGTGTCGGGCATGATCGCCGCGGTCACCGGCCCAGGCAGGGCCAGCACGCGCCGATCCCGGGGAAGGTTTTGCCCAAGGTCGTCGATGATGAGGGTCAGGTAGGCTTTGTGCGATTCGCTGGCCGGGGCCGCGTGAGCGACTCCGGCCAGGCTGCACAGCACAGCGATGATCAGGGCAAGACGCATATCAACGGCTGCGGGTGATGCTCAAGCCCTTGAGCAGGCTGAGCGCCTGGGCCAGTTGGTAGTCATCGTCCTGCGGCATCGGCTTGGCTTTGGCGGCGCTGCCGGTTGGCTGGTCGGCACCGCCGTTGCCATTGCCCAGGTGACCTTGCAGGTCCGCTTCCTTGTAGTACTCGCTGTCGGCCTCGTTGGTGATCTTGGCCTTGCGCACTTCGATGTCCGGCACGATGCCCTGGGCCTGGATCGAGCGGCCGTTCGGCGTGTAGTACAGCGCGGTGGTGATCTTCAGGGCGCGGTCGTTGTTCAGCGGCAGCACGGTTTGCACCGAGCCTTTGCCGAAGCTGGTGGTGCCCATCAGCACGCCGCGTTTCTGGTCTTGCAGGGCACCGGCGACGATTTCCGACGCCGAGGCGCTGCCGCCGTTGATCAGCACGGCCAATGGCACGTTTTCGCTGAGGTCGTTGCCGGTGGCCGAGAAGCGCAGCTCGGAGTTGGCGATACGGCCCTTGGTGTACACGATCAGGCCTTTGGTGATGAAGTGATCGACCACTTCCACCGCCGCCTGCAACACGCCGCCCGGGTTGTTGCGCAGGTCGAGCACGATGCCGTTGAGTTTCTTGCCGTTGTCCTTGCGCAGCTTGGCCAGGGCCTTGGCCACTTCGTCGCCGGTCTTGACCTGGAACTGGGTGATGCGGATGTAGCCGTAGCCCGACTCCAGCAGCTGGCTCTTCACGCTCTTGACCACAATGGTCGCGCGGGTCAGCGTCACGTCGAACGGCGTGCCGCCATCGCGCACCAGGGTCAGGGTGATTTTCTGGCCGATCTTGCCGCGCATCTTGTCCACGGCTTCGGTCATGGTCTGGCCACGGGTCGGCTGGCCGTTGATCTTGACGATAAAGTCACCGGCCTGGATGCCGGCCTTGGATGCCGGGGTGTCGTCGATGGGCGAGACCACCTTGACGTTGCCGTCTTCGGAGCCGACTTCAATGCCCAGGCCGCCGAACTCACCGCTGGTGCTTTCCTGCAGCTCGGCGAAATCTTCCGGGCCGAGGTAGGCGGAGTGCGGGTCGAGGTTGCTGAGCATGCCCTTGATGGCATTTTCCAGCAGGGTCTTGTCATCTACGGGGTCGACATAAGCTGCCTTGATCCGGTCCATGACCTCGGCAAAGGTGCGCAGCTCGTCCAGCGGCAATGGCGCCTTGGTGGTCACTGCAGGTGCAGCCGGTGCGGCCGGTGCGGCGAAAGCCAGGGGCGCGCCGATCACCAGGGCGATGGTCAGGGCCAGCGAAGTGAGGCGGGACAAATGCAGCATGTCGAACGAACTCCTAATGTAGATGCGGCCCTATCCTTGGGAACGGCACCATTGTGCAGGATCGCTCGGGCGGCCCTGCTGACGAATAGCGAAGTACAGCGCCGGGGTGTCCTGGCCACCACTGTTACCGACAGTGGAGATGGATTCACCAGCTTTTACAACATCACCTGCCGACTTGAGTAAAGTCTGATTGTGGCCGTAAAGGCTCAAATAGCCATTACCGTGATCCAAAATCACCAACAAACCGGCGCCCCGCAGCCAATCGGCAAACACCACACGGCCACCGTGGACGGCGTGGACCTGGCTGCCGGAGGAGGCGCTGATCATCACCCCATCCCACTTGGCACGGGTGTCATCGCCACGGGTTTCACCGAAGCGTGCCAGTAGTCGACCATCAACTGGCCATGGAAGTTTGCCGCGGGCTGAAGCAAAAGGGCCGCCGAAGTTCTCGCCGGCGCTGGAAACCAGCGGGCCAGGGGCTGCATGCGCCGGTTTACGCGGCGCCGGAGCATCCGTGGTGGCTGCCAGCTCGGCCTCACGCTGACGCTTTTTTTCGGCTTCCTGCTGGGCGATCAGCGCTTTCTGGCGCGCTTCTTCGGCCTCACGTGCCTGGCGGGCCAGGGTTTCTTCGATGGTCTTGAGGACTTTGCCCAGGTCGGCCTGGTCCTGCTCGCGGGCCTGGAGCTTGGCGTCGCGGGCCTTCACGTCGTCATTGAGCTTGGCCAGGGCCTGCTGGCGTTCCTTGCGCACCTGTTCCAACTGATCGCGCTGGGTGTCGAGGGCGGTCTTCTGGTCGAGCAGCTGTGATTGCTGGTCGGCGATTTCCTGCTCGACGTTGGCCAGCTGGCGCAGGGTCTCGTTGAAACCCTTCAGTTGCGCGAGACGCGCCTGGCTCAGGTAGTCGTAATAGGTGAGGGTGCGCGCAAATTTTTCCGGATTCTGCTGGTTCAGCAGCAGCTTGAGGTATTCCTGGCGGCCGCTCTGGTAGGCGGCACGGGCCTGGATGGCGATCAGGCGTTGCTGTTCAACGCGTGCGCCCTGGAGTTTTTTTTTCTCAGCGTCGAGTCGCTCCAGTTCCGACTCGCTCTTCTTTAATTCTTTTTGCAGCTCCTGGACCTGCTTCTCCAGCTTGCCCATCTCGGTTTCCGTACCGCGCAGGTCTTTCTGCACCCCGGATTTTTCTTCCTGGAGCTTGCCGAGCAGCTTTTTCAGCTCGGTAATGTCCTGACGCGTAGCGTCCAACTGTTGTTGGGTTTGTGCGCGCTCGTCGGCAAATGCCGGTTGGAGCAGGCAGACAAGGGCAAGGGTAATCAAGGCGCGAAGCATAGAGGCGGGCGACACCAGGGAAATGGACGGCCTAGTATGCCCGCCAACTGCTGCAAAAAAAACGCCCAATTCGGGCTGGGGGGCAAGATAGGTGCCGAGTGGCGGGGGTATGGCTAAAAGACATCTCTGAAAGCTGTGCAAAACAAATGTGGGAGCGGGCTTGCCCGCGATGGCGGTGGG
>NZ_ANNV01000157.1 GCF_000346755.1 Pseudomonas sp. CBZ-4
ACAGACGCACCGCTATCGCAGGCAAGCCAGCTCCCACATGGGATTGTGTGTATCCAGTACTAAGCAAACCCATTATTTAACCTGCAAACCTCTATGCTGATAGGGAACTAGCCTGACGCAATAACAACCAAAGGCAAACACACGCCCACCTTCTTATCAGGACACACACATGCAGGTAGAAAGCTTTTTCGAATGGTTGGGCCAGGCGCTCGGTTCGGTCATCCGCTTTATCGTCGATGGGCTCAGCGGTTTGTTCGGTGCCTTGACCAACGCCGGTGGCAACTTTGTCGAAGGCCTGTCACGCACGTTGGGCATGGACACGTCGATCATCAGCATCCTTACGCTGATCATTGGCCTGCTGTTTCTGTATTCGGCGGTGCGGGCGTTTATGCGGGCGTCGATCATCTTCGGGATTATCTGGTTGTTGCTGGGGCTGTGGTTGCTCAGCTGGGTCGTACACTAATCCCCCAAACCCCCAAGATCCCCCTGTGGGAGCGGGCTTGCCCGCGATAGCGGTGTATCAGTCAACGATGCATCAACTGACAGATAGCTATCGCAGGCTAGCCAGCTCCCACAGTTTGAAGCCGGTTCACTCAGTAGGATCTCAGCGGCCTTTGATCACCAGGTCTGCCGGGGTTTCTCCCACCGCCTGCCAGTTCGGCCGGTACATCGACTCCACCTGCGGCGGCGGCACGCGGTAGGTGCCGGGCGTCACCGCCCGCGCCAGATACAGCAAGTGCGTGGTGCCGGAACCGTCCAGGTTCAGCGCCGCCACGTAACGGTCATCACGGAACTCCTGATGCTTGAGCGACGCGTTCTGCATTGACTCGCGCCACTCCTTCACCTGGCTGCTGGCGTTCTCCAGGCTGGCGGCGCTTTGCGCCAGGTTCTGGTTTTCCAGTTCCAGGCCGGCCGGCAGCAGGTCCACCACCAGGGCATCCGGCACGCGCTGCTTGGCGCTGACGGCCAGATGCACCAGCACCAAGTCGCCGCTGTTGAGGTTGCGCAGGTTCAGCGGCTGGCCGTTCATGCCCAGGTATTCGCGGCGGATGCCCAGGTTGTCGCCACCCGGTGCCGGTGGCACCTGTGGATAACCCGAGATCGTCAGTTGCTGGTACACCGGCGCCTCACCTTGATTGCTCAGGCTCAGGTCGCTGGACAGCAGCTTGCCTTCCAGCTCCAGCGTCGGTTGCTGGTTGTTCAGCTCCTGCACACCGCCACTGCCGGTGAGGGTCACTTGCCAGTTCGCGTCGGGCTTGGCAAAGCCCAGGCGCCCGGCGAGGAACAACGAATTACGCTCTTGGGTTGATAAGTACGGACTCGCCGCCAACTGATCCGACAAGGTAAACAAGCGCTCCTCACGCTTGCCCTTGGCCAGGTCATTCTCCTCCAGCAGTGCCAGGATCATCGCCTGATCGCGCAGCGGGCTGCCGTAGTCGGCCAGCCATTCATTGGCATTGCGCTGCGCCGCCAGGCCGGCCAGCAGCGCCTGGTCCGCACGCGGCTGGTCGCCCATCTTTTGCAGGGCGATAGCCAGTTGCACCAATGGCAACCCGGAGCGCGCATCACTGCGACGTTCGAACAGGCTGCGCAACGCGCCCAGTGGCGCCTGTTGGCTGCGCGCCAACACCATGCCGGCGTAGGCCTGCACGGCAAAGCGCGTGTGCTCGGCGTTGTCGCTGTAATCGACCTCGATCAGGTTGCGCTCCTGCACATAACGCAGCAGGCGTTCGCTGGCCTTCTTCAAGGCTTCAGGCGGTACGGCAAAGCCTTGATCGCGGGCGCGCAGCAGGAAGTCGGTGACGTAGGCCGTCAGCCAATACTCTTCTTCACCATCGGCGCCCCACAAACCAAAGCTGCCGTTGTAGCGCTGCATGCCCAGCAGGCGCTCGATGCCCAGCTCGATCTTGCGTTTGCGCTCGGCATCCGGCTCGCCCTTGATCGCCAGGCGCTTGAGCAAGGCATCGTCGGCATACAGTGACGGGTACAGGCCGCTGGCGGTCTGTTCCAGGCAGCCATAGGGGTAGGCCTTGAGCGCATTGATCTGCGCACCAAGGTTCAACGGCGGCCGGCTCGACAGGCTCAACAGCGCCTCACGCCCCGCCGCATCGAACGGCTCCAGCGCGCCGGCTGGCAGGCTCCACGGCTGATCCTTGAGCACCGCGCGGTAATGCTTGAGCAGCGCCGGATACGCCGGACGCACGCCCAGGGTCCACTCGCGGCTGAACGGCGGCAGGTTTTCACCCGGCAAATCGAGGCCGTTCACCGTGACCTTGACCTTGCCCTGCCCCAGACCGCCCCAGGCTTTCACCGGGATGCGCAGCGTGGTGCGCTGGCCCTGTTTCAGCTCGACCGTTTGCGCGTCAGCGTTGACCAACTCCAGTTGCCCTTCGGCAGTCAGTTGCACATCGAGTTTTTGCGCCTTGCCCGACAGGTTGGACAGGTCCAGCGCCAACGTCGTCTGGTCGCCGCCAGCGAGGAAGCGCGGCGCCGACAGTTCGGCAATCAACGGTGCAGCAATCACGGTCTTGGCTTCGGCCATGCCGTAGCGATCATCGCTCCAGGCCTGGGCCATCAGGCGCAGTTCGCCGTTGAAGTCGGGAATGTTGACGCTGACTTCGCCCTCGCCCTGGTCATTCAAGGTCACCGGCGCGCTTTGCAGGGCGACGATGGTCACGCTAGTGTCGGGGCGCTTGCCGCCCTTGGCCAGCGCCGCATCGCCACCAAACGCCAGGCTGGCCAGACGGCCCTGACCGGCTTCGATCAGCTGGCCGTAGATGTCGAACTGGTCCACGCCATAGGCCTTGCGGCCGAACAGGCTGGAGTACGGGTCGGGCGTCGGGTATTCGGTGATATTGAGGATGCCGACGTCTACCGCCGCCACCAGCACATGCACCTGTTTCGGCACGCTGCCATCGGCATTTTTCGCCGCGACTTTCACCGTCAGCGGTTGTTTGGGGCGCATCTTTTCCGGCGCGGTGAGGGTCAGGCCCAGTTTGCGCTGGGTGCGATCCAGCGGCAGGTGCAGCAAGCCCACCGCACGTTTGGGGGTGATATTGGCTTTGCGCTCGCCGGGACGGATCACCAGGGCGCTCACGTACAAGTCATGGCGCGACCATTTCGGGTCCAGCTTCACGGCGAAGCTTTTGCCTTCGGCCGGCACCTCGATTTCCTGCCACCACAACGGGCCTTCGGCGGACTCCACCAACAGGTAGCCTTTACCGGCAGCGGGCGGCGTGACCGTGACGTTGGCGGTGTCGCCGTCGCCATACGCCGGTTTATCCAGCGCCAGCTTGACCTGGTCGGGGCGCACGGCGCCGCCTTCGGTGTTGTCCTGGGCCTGGTAGCCGGCCCAGAAGCGCAGGCTGCTGACCAGCCCGGTCTGCGGATCTTCGACCTCGACACGGTACGGCCCCCACTCGACCTGGAAGCTGACCTTGGCGGTGTCGCCGGCCTTGATGTTCAGGGTCTGCTCATCGAGGTTGAGGAATTTCTCGTTGAAGTGATAGCTCCAGCCATCGTTCTCGGAGTAGTTCCAGTAGTAGTCGCGGCGCTCGCGCACCAGGCGCACCTTGAGGTTTTGCGCGGCGAGTTTCTGCCCGTCCTGGTTGGCCAGCAGCACTTCGAATTCTGCCGGGCCGTCGCCATTGGTTTCCTTGCCGTCAAACAACCCGCGCAGGCCCGGCAGTTGCTCGGCCGGCCAGATCGGCTGCACCAGGCGCCGGGTGATCGGCCGCCCGCCGGACTCTTGCAGGCTGGCCTGCACGATCAATTGCAGCGGCGACTTGGCGTCGGCCCATTTGCTTTCCAGGGTCAGTTCTTCCTGGCCCTTGGCGTCGAGCACGCTTTCGTCCAGTTCGAAGTCCTGGCTCAGTTCTTCTTCGGTGACGGAGCCGAACTGGTAGCCCGGCAGCGATTTGACCGCCTCGCGCAACGGCCGCACATAGACCTGGCCGCTGACGCGATTGCCGGACGCCGGCGCGCCATACAGGTAACGCCCGTTGACCTGGATCACCGGGTTTTCCGCAGGGCTCAATGGCGTGTCGCTGCCCTTGAGTTCCAGCGCCAGGCGTTCGGGCAGGAAGTCTTCGACGAGGAATTCATACAGCTGCGGCTTGCCGTCACCCAGGTCGAACACCAGTTGCCAGCGCCCGGTCGGTGCTTCGCCGGCCAGTTGCAGTGGGTATTGATAGAGGCCGGAAGCGTCGGCGTCCCAGACGAATTTGCGGCTGACCTGCTCGTCCGGGCGGCGCACTTCGACGCTCACCGGTTGCGGTTTGACCGCGTTGCCGTCCTTGTCCCGCAGCAGCGCGTTGAGCAGTACGGTTTCGCCGGGGCGGTACAGGTCGCGCGGGCCGAACACAAAGAACTGCAACGGATGGGACGGCTGGCCGCCGATGTCGAACTCCGCCAGGTCCAGCGCGGCGCTGTCGAGGCGCAGCATGCTGGTCTGCTCGCCCTGCTTGGCCAGCAACACCTGGGCCTTTTTCGGCAACGGCAACTCGGCGTGGCCGCCCTTTTCGGTCTTGCCCTGGCCCAATACGCGGCCGTCGGCATCGAGCACTTCGAGATCGACGCCCTCCAGCGCCTTGCCGCCTTCCAGGGCCTGGGTAAACACGTCCAGGCGATTGGCGTAGCGGTGCACCGACAGGCCGATATCACTCAGGGTGAACAGCGTGGCCGGCTGGGAATAGTTGTAGGTGCCCGACGCACGCATCACCGCCAGGTACACGCCCGGCTGTTGCAGTTGCTTGAGACCGGCGATGGGCAGCAACAGGGTTTCGCGGGTATTGCGCGCCGGGTTCAGGTCGAAGCGGCCGCCGTAGACCAGATCGGCCAGGGGCAGCAGTTCGCGGGATTCATAACTTTGCAGGCTGGTGTTACGCCCCCACTGCGCGAGAAAGGTGGGCAGGGATTCGGGCTTGATACGGAAGAATTCGACGTCGATCTTGTCAACGTTCAGCGCGATCACCGGCAGGCCTTCGGCCAGACGCGTCGGCAGCAGGGTGCCACGGCTGGCGAAGCCGACGGTGGCTTGCAGGTCGCGGGTTTCCAGGCGGGCGATGTATTCGGCGGCGAGCTTGTTGCCGTTGACCGCCTGCACGCCGGCATCGACGGTGAGCACCAGCTTGCGCTGCGGCTCCAGATGGCGAAGGCGTAATTCCATCAGGTTGTCGGAGATTTCCCAGGCTCCATCGACCTTGCCGGACTTGCTGTCCACCAGGTGGAGTTTGTCGGCGAACTTCTGCTCGGGGTCCAGGGGAATGGAAAAACTCACGGAGAGCGCGCTGGCCCCGTCGAGTTGCACCTCGGACACATCCACCACGCTCAGCTCCCGCCCGGCGTAGCGCTGCTTCAGCGCTGCCACGTCCACCACCGCCTTGGCCGGCTTTGGCGCTGCCGTCACGGTTGGCGCAGGCGGTGCCGCCGGTTTATCGGAAGAATCGCAGGCGCTCAGCAGGGCCAGCGCGCAGGCCAGGAACAGTCCTTTGTTAAGCATGGGGCACTCGTAGTGGGAGGGGCCGAGGGGTGAACTATATATCAGCCTGTGGGGGGCCGATGAGGTGCTGGTCACATTGACCGACGGAGGGTGGTTTGGTTCTCAAGCCGAGCCAAATCCTACAAGCACAGAAGATCAAACTGTGGGAGCAAGTTTGTGTGGGAGCTGGCTTGCCTGCGATGCAGGCACCTCGGTACATCAGTTGCACCGATGTGATGCTATCGCAGGCAAGCCAGCTCCCACAGGGCTCAACAGTTACAATGCCGCTCTACCAAGGAGCCCTCATGACTGCCCTGCTTACCGACTGGCGCCACCGCCCCACCCACCGCAAGGTCTGGGCCCTGGCCGCGCCGATGATTCTTTCTAACATCTCGGTACCGCTGGTAGCCCTGGTCGACAGCATGGTCATCGGCCACCTACCCCACGCCCATCAACTGGGCGCCGTGGCCGTTGGCGCCAGCCTGTACACCTTCCTGGCCTGGGCCATGGGTTTCCTGCGCATGGGCTCCACCGGTTTCGCCGCGCAGGCCGCCGGGCGCAATGATGGTGCGGCGTTGCGGCAAATCCTCCTGCAAGGCTTGTTGCTGGCGTTGGGGCTGGCGATGTTGCTGGGCACGGTGGGCATTCCGTTCAGCCATCTGGCCCTGGAATGGATGCAGCCCTCCCGCGAGCTCAATCAACTGACCGAGGATTTTTTCCACACCCGCCTGTTCGGCCTGCCCGCCGCCCTGGCCAGCTATGCGCTGGTCGGTTGGTTCCTCGGCACGCAAAACGCCCGCGCGCCGCTGGCGATTCTGTTGACCACCAACCTGGTGAATATTGCGCTGAACCTGTGGTTCGTCCTCGGCCTGGATTGGGGCGTAGTCGGTTCGGCGCGGGCCTCGGTGATCGCCGAGTGGACCGGCGCCCTGCTCGGCCTCGCCCTCACGCAAAAAGCCCTGCGCGCCTATCCCGGGCATATCGCCTGGGCCGCGCTGAAACTATGGGAGAGCTGGCGCCCGCTGCTGGCGGTGAACCGCGACATCTTTATCCGCAGCCTCGCGTTGCAGTCGGTGTTTTTCATGATCACCGTGCAAGGCGCACGGTTGGGCGATGCCACCGTGGCGGCCAACGCGCTGCTGCTTAACGGCCTGCTGCTGACGGCGCACGCGCTGGACGGGCTGGCCCATGCGGTCGAAGCCCTGTGCGGCCACGCCATCGGCGCCCATGACCGCCAAGCGCTGCGCCGTTCACTGGTGGTGGCGGGCGGTTGGTCGTTGATCGCCAGCGTCGGCTTTGCCCTGCTGTTCACCGTCGCCGGCCACCTGTTCATCGCCATGCAGACCGATATCCCCAGCGTGCGCGCAACGGCGGATATCTACCTGCCGTATCTGGCGGTACTGCCGTTGATTGCGGTGTGGAGTTATCTGTTGGACGGCCTGTTCATCGGCGCCACCCGCGCCCGGGAAATGCGCAACGGCATGCTGCTGACGGTGCTGCTCACCCTGCCATTTGCCTGGGCGCTGCAAGGCCTTGGCAACCACGGCCTGTGGATAACCTTCCTGCTGTTCATGGCGTTGCGCAGCCTTACTTTGTGGGCGATTGCCTGGCGCTTGAACCGGCAGGACCAGTGGCTTGGATAAACGCGGTGACGCGGTCCAGCACCGGCGCCAGCCAACGTAGCGGCCTGGAAAGCGAGGCCACCAGCGTCGCGTGGCTGGTTCTGTCGAAGTAGAACACTTCCACCGGCACGCCTGCCGTGCGCAGCTTCTGCGCCAGCCCGCCGGTATTGCGCGTGGGGTTGACCAGGTCGTCATCCGTCGAGGCGATCAACAGGCTCGGTGGCGCGCCGGCAGTCACATGGTTGATCGGCTGGGACTCCGGCGGCGAGTCGGGGAAGAAAAACACCGGCCGCACGTCGCGGTTTTCAATCGGCAGGAAGTCATAGGGCCCGGCCAGGCCGATCCAGCCTTTGAAGATGGCCGGCGACAAGCCCACCTCATTCAGCCAACGCGCATCCAGCGCCAGCATCGACGCGTTGTAGGCGCCGGAGCTGTGGCCCATCACGTAGAGCTGCCGGGGGTCGGCGCCGTACTCGGCGCTGTGTTGATACGTCCAGGCCACCGCTTGGGCGCCGTCCTGGAGAAAGGCGGGGTAACGCACTTGCGGGTAGAGGCGGTAATCGGCGATGACCACGACGATGCCGCGTGAAGCCAGGGCTTCGCCGACGAAGCCGTAATCGTCCTTGGAGCCGTTGTTCCAGCTGCCGCCGTAGAAAAACACCACCACGGGGGCGTTGGCAATCGCCGGGGCAGGCCGGTAGATATCGAGCTGTTGCCGGGGATCGGTGCCGTAGGCGATGGCGGAAGTTTTGGTGTATGTGCTGGAAGGGGTGAGTGCGTTGAGCACTTTGATCGGGGAGCAGGCCGCGAGGAAGGCGGTGAGTGCCAGGGTGAATGCTTGCAGGAGTTTGCTCGACATCGTTCAGCCCTCACACAGAAGCTACTGCCAAGATGGAAACCCAAATGTGGGAGCTGGCTTGCCTGCGATGCAGACACCTCGG
>NZ_ANNV01000158.1 GCF_000346755.1 Pseudomonas sp. CBZ-4
AACAACGTCGTGCTGACCCAAGCGGGCGCGAACTTCGTTAACGCTGGTAATCAGCTGCCAAAAATCGACCTGACCGTCACCGACCCAGAAGGCCTGAACTCCAAGGGTTCCGACCAGCCAGTGGTCAACCTGCATAACGATGTGCCGGTAATCGAAATTGCGGCCAACATCATTGTTGAGGACACCGCCAGCGCCGGTACCGTCGCCGGTACCTTCACCGCGACCGACGAAGAAACCCCGCGTGATGGCCTGACCATCGACTTCACGGGCAACAGCAACGCCGACGGCTACTACAGCCTCTCCGGCAACAACGTCGTGCTGACCCAAAAAGGCGCCGACTTCGTCAACGCCGGCAACCAGCTGCCAAAAATCGACCTGACCGTCACCGACCCACAAGGCCTGCACTCCAACGGCACTGGCCAACCGACCGTCACCCTGGTTGACGACACCCCGACCGCCATCGACAACCACATCGAAGGCAACGAAGACACCCCGATCGAACTGACCTGGGCGACCTTCGGCGTTCAGGATGAAGACACCACCAGCCCAGGCGTGGTGTTCACCAGCCTGCCGGCCGGTTCCATCGAGTACAAAGTCGACGGCGAGTGGGTCAAGCTCACCACGGCCGACCTGAAAACCGACACCTCGGCAGGCAAGGTCTTCACCCAGGCTGATTTCGATGCGCACAACGTGCGTTACAGCCCGGCGGAAAACGAATCCGGCGATGACACCTTCGGCGGCACTGGCGTGGGCAACAAGCAAGGTGACTACACCGAGCTGAAATTCCAGGCCACCGACGGCAACTCCTACAGCGACACCAAAACCATCACCGTGGATATCCACCCGGTGACGGATGTGCCGGTGTTGACCATCGGCCAGGTGCCAACCGGTTTGACCATTCAGACCTGGACCGGCGGCAACCTGCCGGGTGCCCTGGGCACCAACGGCCAAGGCGTGACCGACTCCAACACCCTGATCAAGGTGATCAACGGCCAAGCCGCCGGTAGCGCAGCCACCACGGGCGTGACCAGCGATGTCAACAACGGCAACGTGGCCGAAGGCACCGCGACAAAAGTCTCGGGCCTGGTCTACCTGGAAGCCGGCAAGAGCTACACCTTCACCGGTACAGCCGACGACAGCCTGGCAATCACCGTGGGCGGCAAGCTGGTTGCTTCCGAGACCTGGAGCCAAGGCAGCGGTATCAATGGCTCGGCCTTCACGCCGACCGAGTCGGGTTACTACACCCTCGACATCTACCACTACAACCAGAACGGCCCGGGCAACTACAACGTCAACGTGTCGGTCAACAACGGCCCGTCGGTATCGCTGGGCAGCAGCGGCGTGCAGACCTACACCAGTATCGAAGCGTTGAAAGACGCCGGCATGGTGCTGGGCGATAGCCACGTGGTGAATGGCGAAGGCTATTACACCGGCAACGTCTACAACCACGGCCTGGAAGACACCGCGATCAAGATCGCGCCGATTGACGTCAAGTTTGTCGACACCGACGGCTCGGAATCCCACAAGGTCGAAATCAGCGGCCTGCCGGAAGGCACCGTGCTGACTGACGGCACCCATACCATCACCTCGACCGGCGCAAACACGCTGTACGACGTGAGCACCTGGAACCTGGGCACCCTGAGCGTTACCCCGTTCAAGGACTCGACCGCCAGCTTCGACCTGACCGTGAAAGCCACCGCCAAAGAGCAGAGCACCGGCGTTGAAGAAGTCACCACCGGCAAGATCAGCGTGGTGGTTACAGCCGTCAACGACGCGCCAGTACTGGGCAACGAATCGACCAACGCGTTCGGCGACACCTACATCGAAGGCAAGCCAGGCGGCTACGTCGCGGCGAACCTGACCATCACCGACGTCGACAACACCACCCTGCAAAGCGCCAAGGTCACGCTGGTCAACCACCTGACCGACGACGTGCTGATCGCGGATGTCAGCAACACCAAGATCACCGTCAGCTACGACAAGACCACCGGTGTGCTGACCCTGTCCGGCGAAGCCACCAAGGCTGAATACCAGGAAGTCCTGCGCTCGGTGCACTTCGCCAGCGAAAGCGAAGACCCGAGCCCGGTCAACCGCAACCTGACCATCACCGTGAACGACGGCCAGGCGGATTCGGCGCCAGTGACCTCCGTGATCTACGTGGTGCCGGTCAACGATGCGCCGGTGATCAGCTTCGACAGCACCAAGTTTGTCGAGCAAAAAGGCGCCGTGGCACTGGTTGAAAAACTGAGCATCACCGACGTCGACAACCAAACCTTCAGCAAAGTGGTGGTCACCGTTGATCACCTGGTGTCTGGCGACCTGCTCACCAACGCCGACGTGCTCAAGGCCCTCGCCGTTGCCGGTATCACCATCACCGAAAGCGGCAGCGCCGCCGATGGCAAGATCGTCTACACCCTGACCAGCAACTTGCCGGCCGGCAGCAGCGCCGCCGACTTCATCAAGCTGGTTGAAGCGATCACCTTCCAGGCCCCGGGCAACAACCCGGCCGGTACTGATCGCACCGTGAGCATCTCTGTCACCGATAACGGTGGCGGTAACCTCGACCGTGAGCCGCCAGAAACCAGCACTGCGAATGGCAAGGTGACTGTCGAGCTGTTCAACGATGCCCCGACTGCAACCGGTAGCTCTACCGGCGCAGACGAAGACCACGCGGCCACGATCGTACTGAGCGGCGCCGATGTGGACGGCAGCGTTGCCAAGTTCGTCATCACCACCTTGCCGGAGAACGGCAAGCTGTACAGCGACGAAAGCATGACCACCGAACTCAAGGTCGGTGACTCGGTGCCTGCGGGCGCTGACGGCAAGGCGTTGGTCTACTTCAACCCAACGGCTGACTGGAGCGGCACAACGGCGGTCACCTTCACGGCGGTCGACAATGCCGGTAAAGCCAGCGACGTCACCACCGCGCCTGTGACCATTGCACCGGTCACCGACACCCCGCACCTGGGCCTGCTCGGTGGCGGCGTCGTCAGCGCGATCAACTTCGACAGCGCGAACCTCAACGGTTCGTGGGGCACCGTCGCCGTCGGCAATGCCAACAATGCAGCCGGCACCGGTCCTGCCACCCAGTGGATGACCGGCAACAGCGACGGCAAAGTCGAAATCGGCCAAAGCAGCATCTACGGCGTCGAGACCCCGGGCAACAGCCAGGTCATCGAGCTGGAGAAAAACGCCGGCGACGACTCCAGCCTGTACACCATCATCAAGGCTGAAAGCGGCACCGCGTACAGCATCTCGGTCGACTACTCGCCGCGTCTCGGTCACGAGAACGATTCGGTGATCGACGTATTCTGGGGCGGCGTCAAAGTCGGCACCCTGGACACCACCGTCGTGGGCATGAAGACCTACACCTTCGTGGTGCCGGTCACTGACGACGGTGACGCCAAGCTCGAATTCAAGGCCCCGGCCGGCGATACCAACAACTCCTACGGCGGCGTGCTGGACAATATCAGCGTGACCCAGGTGCTGAACACCGGCCTGGAAGACCACGCAATCAAGCTGTCGGCGATTGACGCCTACGCCACCGACAAGGATGGCTCCGAGACGCTCAAGCTGGAAATCAGCGGCATCCCGGCAGGCGCGACCATTTCCGATGGCGCGGGCCACACCTTCACCGCGACGGCCGGCAATCAAAGCGTCGACATCAGCGACTGGAGCCGAGCCACACTGGTCTACAACCCGGTGGCAAACGCCTACGGCGTGGTCAACCTGACCGTGACCGCCACGGCACAGGATGGCGATGCGTTGCCTAAGTCCGAGTCGATCACGCTGCCGATCAACGTGATTTCGGTCAACGACCTGCCCGTCATCGAAGTGGTTGCCAACGCCCTGGTGGAAGGCCAAGTGGCGGAAGGCACCGTTGCTGGTAACTTCACCGTCAGCGATGTGGAAACCCCGGTTGCCCAGCTGAAAGTCACCTTCACTGGCGACAGCAACAAAGATGGCTACTACACCCTCGTTGGCAATGCCGTGGTGCTGACCCTGGCGGGTGCGAACTTCGTCAACGCGGGCAACAAGCTGCCGGCGATTGATCTGACCGTGACCGATGCCGACAAAGGCAGCGCGCACGATGCGGCGACGCCGGATGTGACGTTGGTTAACGATGTGCCGGTGATTACCGTTGTCGCCAACACCCTGGAAGAGAACTCGGTCACTACAGGCACCGTCGCCGGTACCTTCGTTGCCAAAGACGAAGAAACCC
>NZ_ANNV01000159.1 GCF_000346755.1 Pseudomonas sp. CBZ-4
GCGTGTTTAACGGGGCGCCTAAGATCAAAATCAAAAGCAAAGCGGCCTGACGGCCGGCCTGATCGATGAAGCGCGCGCGGTCTCCTGTGGGAGCTGGCTTGCCTGCGATGGCATCAACTGGGTGTGCCTGATGTACCGAGGTGTCTGCATCGCAGGCAAGCCAGCTCCCACATTTGCCGGTTCCCACAATTGAATGGTGAGCGACTGGACAAATACCGGTCGGCTCTAAGGCCGCCGCGCTCTGGCTTTTGATCTGGGGTCGCCCCGTCAAACACGCTGGCCGAACGCAGGCTTGAATCCGTGGGCAACCCGGCAGGACGCCGGGTTAGCCGCACTGGGCCATGGATGGCCCATTGCGGCGGCCCACGGATTCAAGCCTGCGTTCGGGCACACCGAGCCTAGGCGAGGTGCCGAGTGGTGGGGCAAGCGTTTTTGGTTACTTTTTGCGCTCTTCAAAAAGTGACCCGCTGTAAGAGCGGAACCATTAGTGGCCGTTACCTAAATAACGGATATACACACCAACACCCCCTAGCTCATCCAATTCCCCCCATCAACGTTATACGTCTGCGCCACCACATAATCCGCCTCCGCCGAAGCCAAAAACACCGCCATCCCCGTCAAATCCTCAGCCGTCCCCATCCGCCCAAACGGCACCTCCTCCCCTACCCGCCGCTTCTTCTCCCCCGGCGCCAGCCCTTCATGCCGGGCAAACAACGCATCCACTCCATCCCAATGCTCCCCATCCACCACACCGGGCGCGATGGCATTGACGTTGATCCCCTGCTTGATCAGATTCAACCCCGCCGACTGCGTCAAACTGATCACCGCCGCCTTCGTCGCGCAATACACCGCCACCAACGGCTCGCCACGGCGCCCGGCCTGGCTGGCCATGTTGATGATCTTGCCGCCGTGCCCCTGGCGGATCATCTGCCGCGCCGCCGCTTGCAAGGTGAACAACGTCCCCGCGACGTTGATCGAAAACAGCCGCTCATAACTATCCCGGGTGATATCGACAATGGGCGCCAAATCAAACAACGCCGCATTGTTGATCAAGATATCCAGCTTGCCGACCTGCGCCACCACGGCGGCAATCGCGCCATCGATGGAGGCCTGGTCGGTGACGTCCATTTCCACGGCATACGCCTGTGGCCCCAGTTCGGCAGCTGTTGCCTGGGCCCGCTGCAGGTTGATATCAGCGATGGCGACACTGGCGCCCTCGGCAATGTAGGCCTGGGCAAACGCGCGGCCGATCCCGCGCGCCGATCCGGTGATCAGCGCGCTTTTACCTTCAAGTCGTTTCATGGGGCATGTCTCTGGAGAATTATTTTGGATAACCCGCGCGTTTCATTTCGCGCTCGGTAGTGGCCTGGGCCTGGAGCAATGCCTGGTCAACCGACATGCCTCCGGTCAGCGCCGCCGAGAACATCTTGCCCACCGAGGTGCCGATGGCCTGGAACTCGGGGATGGTCACGTACTGGATGCCCACGTACGGCACCGGTTGGGCCGACGGGTGCGCCGGGTCGGCGTGCTTCATCATCTCCAGGGTCACCTGGGCAAACGGCGCAGCCTTCAAGTAGGCGTCGTTGTAGGTGGACTGGCGAGTGCCGGGCGGTACGTTGGTGATGCCTTCTTTATCGGCGACCAGTTGGATGTAGTCCTTGGACGTGGCCCAGGTGATAAAGGCCTTGGCCGCATCCTTGTGCTTGGACGTTGCCGGGATCGCCAGGGACCAGGCGTACAGCCACGAGGAGCCTTTGTCGGTGACTTCGGTGGGCGCGGCGGCAAAGCCTACGCGGTCGGCCACCTTGCTTTGGCTCTTGTCGGTGGTGAAGGAGCCGGCAACGCTGGCGTCTACCCAGATCGCGCATTTGCCGCTGTTGAACAGCGCCAGGGTTTCGTTGAAGCCGTTGCTGGACACCCCTGGCGGGCCGTATTGCTTGAGGCTGTTGACGTAGAAATTGGCGGCGGCGGTCCATTGCGCGCTGGTCAGCTCAGGTTTCCACTGCTCGTCGAACCAGCGCGCGCCAAAGGCGTTGGCCATGGTGCTCAGCAAGGCGATGTTCTCGCCCCAGCCGGCCTTGCCGCGCAGGCACAGGCCGTATTGGTCCTTGTCCTTGGCGGTGAGCTTGGCGGCGAAGGCACCGAGCTGGGTCCAGGTCGGATGCGCGGGCATGCTCAGGCCGGCCTGTTGGAACAGGTCGGTGCGGTAATAGGTGACGGTGCTTTCGCCGTAGAACGGCAACGCGTAGAGGGTGTTGTTGACCGACAGGCCCTGGCGGACCGAGGGGAAGATATCGTCGACGTCGTAGTCGGCCGGCAGTTGGGTCAGCGGCTCCAACCAGTGTTTGGCGCCCCACAGCGGAGTTTCGTAAGTACCGATGGTCAGCACATCGAATTGCCCGCCCTGGGTGGCGATATCCGTGGTGAGGCGTTGGCGCAGCACGTTTTCTTCGAGCACCACCCAGTTGAGCCGGATGTCCGGGTGCTGTGCTTCGAACACCTTGGACAGGCGCTGCATACGGATCATGTCGCTGTTGTTGACCGTGGCGATGGTCACGGTGTCGGCGGCGTGGCTGGGCATGGCCAACGCCAGGCCGGACAGCAGGAACAACGCTTGCGGGAGCTTGAGCATGGCGGTATCCACCTGTTGTTTTTGTTGTTGAAAGCCGATTACAGCAGGTTGGTCCAGCCCTCACAAACCCGTGGCGGATGCTCGACTGGTACTTTTTTAACCGTGCGCCCCAGGTTAAAAAAGTATCAGTGCCCGGCAAAACCAGGGGTAGCGCCGACACCGCGCAGGCGCGTATTTTGAAGCGCTACCAAGAACAACAAGAAGCCCCGCCATGCCTGTCAGCCGCGCCCAACTGTTCGAGCACCGCCCCGCCGAACTGGAAGTGATCCTGCCCGAGCCGGACCACTGCTTTCGCTGGTTCGAACACGACTATCCCTATGACCTGGCACGCTGGAACCACCACCCCGAGTTTGAGATACACCTGATCCGCCAAGGCAGCGGCAAGCTGGTGGCGGGCGACTATATCGGCGCCTTCGGTGCCGGCCACGTCGCCCTGATCGGCCCCGACCTGCCCCACGACTGGATCGGCGAACTGGCCCCTGGCGAGTACCTCAAGGGCCGCGACGTGGTGCTGCAATTCGACGGCGCCGCCCTGCTCGCCTTGCGCAAGACCCTGCCGGAACTGGGCGACTTGCAGCCGTTGTTTGAGCACGCCCGGCGCGGCCTGCAATTTCACGGTGGCACGGCGCTGCGTGCCGCCGCCCTGATGGAAGACATCGGCAAAGCCCAGGGCCTGCAGCGACTGGTGCTGTTCCTGCAATTGCTCGATACCCTCAAGAATGCCCCGCCGCCGCAGGTCCAGGCGCTGGCCAGCCCGTGCTACGCGCCCACCCTGGATGCACGCAGCGCCGAGCGGATCAACAAGGCCTTCGACTACCTGATGCGCGAACTCGCGGGGGACGTGCGCCTGTCAGTGATTGCGCAGCAACTGGAGATGAGCGAACCGGGCTTTTCACGCTTTTTCAAGCGCAACACCGGCCACGGCTTTATCGACCTGATGCGCAAGTTCCGCGTGCAACGCGCCTGCCGTTTGTTGCTGCAAAGCGAGATGTCCGTGGCGGCGATCTGCTTTGAGGTGGGCTACGCCAACCTGTCCAATTTCAACCGGCACTTTCGCATCGAGATGAATCAGACGCCGAGCGATTATCGCCGGGAAACCGCGCTGCACCGGTTTATCCCCTCGACAAAATGACACCGGGTCAATTCTGACCAAAAGGTCGACTAATCGCGCTTTTTCCCAACCTATTCAAGCCAATAGTCAAAGTTGGTACAGCGTATGCAAACGTTTGCGGAACGAACTTGCCAGCCAAGTTCACCACGACCCGCAGAATCGGGTCCAAACCGCGTACGAATAGGGATTTTCAATGCACTTCACCGCAAGGCAACCTGCCGCCCTTGGTGTTTCCCTGCTACTGGCCGCCGTTACGGGACTACTCAGCGCGCCCATTTTCGCGCAGGAAAAACCCCTCGATGACTCAGCACAGGGCGAAACCCTCAGCCCGGAAGCCAGCCCGACGAAAAAAGGCGTGTACCTGTCGGACTGGTTCAACCAGGACCTGACATTGATCGGCAGCAAAGACATCAGCTTCGGCCCCAAGCCGTCCGACGACATTTACCTGGAGTACGAGTACTTCGGCCGCAAGGGCCCCTTCGAACTCTATGGCTATATCGACGTGCCAAAGATCCTCGGCATCGGTAACAGTAATGACAAAGGCGTGTGGGACCATGGCTCGCCGGTGTTCATGGAGCACGAGCCGCGCATCTCCATCGACTACCTGGCGGGCCGCAGCCTGGCCATCGGGCCGTTCAAGGAATGGTATGTGGCGTTCGACTGGATCTACGACCACGGCAGCAACAAGGCCAACCGCGCCAACACCCTGTACAGCGGCCTGGGCACCGACATCGACACCCATTCGCGGGTCAATCTGTCGGCCAACTTCTACGGGCGCTACCAATGGGAAAACTACGGCGCCAGCAATGAATATTCGTGGGATGGCTACCGCGCGCAAATGAAGTACATCGTGCCCATCGGCAAGTTCGACAATGGTGCCTCGCTGACCTACATCGGCTTCACCAACTACGACTTTGGCTCCGACCTGCACAAGGACAACCCGGCGCGCACCGCCAACTCGTTGGTGGCGACCAATGTGCTGCTGTATTCGTTTACCCACCTGCGGTTCACCCTGGTCGGTCGTTACTTTCATAACGGTGGCAACTGGGAGGATGGCAGTGAGTTGAACTTCGGCGAAGGCAACTTCCGTGCGCGTTCCGATGGCTGGGGTTATTACGCCGGCGTGGGTTATCAATTCTGATCGAGGAGCTTTTTGGATGAACGTACTTTCCCGTCTGTCGTTGGCTGTGGGCCTGACTCTGTTACCGCACGTGGTATTGGCGGATGCGCCGATCAAACCCAAGGTGATGCTGATCACCATGTTCGCCCCCGAGGCGCAAACCTGGATCGATCGCCTGGAACTCAAGCAGGAGGTCCGCGTGCCGGGCCTGTCCGCCGAATACCCGGTAATCCGCTGCAACACCCAGGACGTCTGCCTGCTCGTCACCGGCATGGGCCAGACCAACGCAGCCGCGTCCACCCTGGCCCTGGCCTTGTCGCCCAAGTTCGACCTGCGCCAGAGCTACTTCCTGATCGCCGGGATCGCCGGCATCAGCCCCAAGCACGGCACCATCGGTACTGCGGCCTGGGCCCACTATCTCGTGGAGTTCGGCACGCAGTGGGAACTGGACTCGCGGGATGCGCCGAAGGATTGGCCGACCGGTTACATCGGCATCAACACCAAAGGTCCCAACGAGAAACCGCCGCTGGACTACAAGACCGAAGTGTTTGAGCTGAACCCCAAGTTACAGGCCAAGGCGTTTGCCCTGTCGCATCAGGTTGAGCTGACCGAAAGCAAGGAATCGGCGGCCTGGCGCAAACACTACCCGGCTGCTCCGGCCAACCAGCCACCACAGGTCACCCGCTGCGACACCCTGGCGGGCAACACCTGGTTTTCCGGCACGCGCTTGAGCGAACGGGCCGAGGTGTGGACCAAACTGTTGACCGATAACAAGGGCGAGTACTGCACCACCCAGCAGGAGGACAACTCCACCTATGAAGCACTGCTGCGGGCCAGCCGTGAGGGGTTGGTGGATATCCAGCGCTTGGCCGTGGTGCGTGCGGGTTCGGACTTCGACCGGCCATATCCGGGCTACAGCGAGGTGGACAACCTGCTGAAATACGCGGACCAGGGTGGGTTTGTGCCGGCATTGGAGAACCTGTACCGCACGGGTAATCCGCTGGTGCAGGCGATCCTCAAGAACTGGTCGGCGTGGGAAAAGGGCGTGCCTGAGGCCTAGTCACAACCACCTGTTGGCGAAAAACTCATGTGGGAGCGGGCTTGCCCGCGATAGCGATAGATCAGCCACTGATGTGCTGGCTGGACTACCGCTATCGCGGGCAAGCCCGCTCCCACACAGGTTTTCCTACAGTACTTAGACCGGGTCAGGGCAGGAAGATGATCTTGTCTGCGCTGCCACTGTTCACTTCCACATAGCTTTGCAACCCCTCCACCAACGCCACTTCCCGCAACCCCGTCGGCAGCGGCAGCGAGCCCTCATCAAAAAACCGCCCGAACTGCTCCAGCATCACCGCGCACTGCTCGCAGTTGTAGAGCAACGAGTTGATCCCCACCACCGAACCGCCCTTGCGGTACAACGCCAGGGCCGGCAATTGCACCTGGCCGTCCACCGGCGCAGCGATGATGGCGATGCGACCAAACGGCGCCAAACCGGCGACCGCTGCGGGCAACCAGAAACCAGTGGTGTCGAAGATCACATCGGCGCCGCCCTTGAACACGCTGTTGACCTGCACGCCCAAGTCTTCTGGCTTGCCCAAGGCAATAGCCTCTACCCCCTGCTTCTGCAACACCTCGACCTGCTCCGCCCGCCGCACCGCCGCCAGCACCTGGGCGCCACGAATGTTCGCCAGGGCCAAAGCCGCACTGCCTACGGCACCGTTGGCGCCAATCACCAGCAACCGCGTACCTTTGCCGACGCCGCTGCGCTCCAGGGCATCCCAGGCGGTGGTGTACGGCACGCCAAGGCTGGCGGCCTGGGCGAAACTCAGGTGGCTGGGCTTGTGCGCCACACCTTTGGCTGAAACGGTGAGGTACTCAGCGTGGGAACCGTCGGCAAAAAAACCGAGATCTCGCCCCGTGCCCCAGACCTCCTGGCCAAGCAACGCCTGCGGACCTTCAACGACAACGCCGGCAAAGTCACGCCCGGGAATGCGGGGCAAGGTGGTGTAGGGGAAACGGCCGAGCACGTTTTTCACGTCGCTGGGGTTCAATCCCGCCGCCTTGATCTGCACCAGCACTTCATCGGCGGCGGGCACCGGGGTGGCGACGTCGACGAAACGCAGGGAGGCGAGATCGCCCGTAGCGGAAAATTGCAGTGCTTTCATGGCCAATATCCATCGAAGGGAAAAAGGAGATCAGGACAACCAACCGCTGACCAGCTGCCGCCCCAAGGGCCAGAGCTTTTCGCCCAGCAACATGCCCATCAGGCCGACCAGGGCGATGGCCGGTGGCGCGGGCGAGCGGAAGTCCAGGGCGCCGTAGAGCACGCCGACAAACAAGCCGATGGCGAGGGAAATCAGGTAACTCATGGGAGGGCGCCTGGTGGGTGGATGGGCTCAGTGTAGAGAGCGCACGCCTGAAGCATCGGCCAAGTGCTTCAGATTATCGGCCAACCCCTCAACCGACGTAGTGCGACGGCGCCACCCCGAGCTCGCGACGGAACATGTCGCTGAAACTGCTTGGCGAATAACCCAATGACCGCGCGATGCTGCTGACCGGCTGGCCCTGGATCAACTCCGCCACCGCCGTGGCCAGTTGCACCTGGCGCCGCCATTCGGCGAAACCCATGCCCAGGTGGTGCTGGAACAGCCGCGACAAGGTGCGCACGCTGGCACCGGCCGCCTCGGCGTGTTGCTCAAAGGGGACTTCCAGCGAGGGCGCGGCCATCACCGCCTGGCAGGCGTTGATCAAGCGACGGTCGGCCTCCACCGGCATGGCGATGCGGATCGGCGAGCGGCGCGCCCGTTGCAGCTCCAGCAACGCCAGGCGCACCACCGCGTCGTAATAGCCCGCATCACCGCTGTCACCCTCGTCCACCAACGTGACGATCAGTTCACGCAGCAAGCCGCAGACCTCGATCACCTGCACCTGGCTGTCCAACGTCGCCGCCAGCGCCGGGCGCAGGTAGATATTGCGCATCTGCAAATCCGACACCACGCGAATCCCGTGTTCCACCCCCGGCGGCAACCAGACGGCACGCTGGGGCGGGACCACCAGGGCTTCGCGTGGGGTTTCGACCCACATCACGCCGCTCATGGCGTAGAGCAATTGGCCCCAGTCGTGGCGATGGGGCTCCACGTACAACCCACGCGGGTAGGTGCGTGCCAGGGGTTGCACGGGGACGGCGTGATCACTGAGGTCGGGGGGCGCGGCCAGGGCCATGGGGAGTACGTCAGTCGGGATCTGGGCGTTCATGGTAATCAGTGACGCGCGCCAAGCCGAGCTGATTTTTAGAAGCAGCACACAAATCCCAATGTGGGAGCGGGCTTGCCCGCGATAGCGGTGTGTCAGTCGATACATTTCTTGACTGATCTACCGCTATCGCGGGCAAGCCCGCTCCCACAGGGGGCACTCCCACATTTTTTGACTGCGTCAGTCGGCCTGACGCGTGTTACTGCGATACATGAACACCAACGCCAACGCCAGGCACAGCATCGCCACAATCCGGCTCCCCGACAACTCGATCGCCGGGTTGCCCAGCCAGCCAAAGTTGTCGATCAACATCCCCATGCCCAACTGCCCGACGATCACTGCCACCGTGGCCACCGCCGTGCCCACAATCGGCACCGCGCCGACCATCACCATCATGTACACCACGCCAAACAAGGCGCCGGTCAGTTGCCATTTCGGCACTTCCAGCAAGCTCACGGCCTGGGTGGGTTCAAAGAAGAAAATCAACAGCGCCGTGGTCAGCGCGCCCACGGCAAAGGTCAGCAGACTGCTGCGCAACACACCCACCGTCTGGCCCAGGCGCCCGTTGATCGCGGCCTGCACACTCAACACCGCACCGGCGGCAATCACCAGCACCAACAACAGAATCAGATTCATCGCCTTACCCTCGTGCAATCAAGATCAGTGCCGCCACAATCAACGCCAACGCAATCCAGCGTTCACCATTGACCCGCTTGCGCGCAGTGCCGAACCAGCCGAAATGGTCGATCAACACGCTCTTGCCCACCTGCCCGGACAGAATCGCGATCATGGTCATGGCGATGCCGATATGCGGCGTGGCCAGGGTCAGCACCACCACGTACATCGGCCCCAGGAAGCCGCCGATCAACTGCCAGCGCGGTAGGTCGGTCAATGCCGGGCCCTTTTGCGGGCCGCTGAACAACAGCAGTAAATACAGAATCGCCGAGCCGACGCCGAAGATGCTCAACGTTGCCCACAAATGGCCGACCTGCACACCCAAAGGCCCCAGCAACCCGGCCTCCACCGACAGGCCCATGCCCGCCAGGATCACCAGCGGCAGCAACAACAGCCGCAAGAGGTTTTTCTTCGGCACGGCCAGCGCCGCGCCCTCCATGGAACTTGCCTGCATACATCACCTGCGCTTCAAGAAAGAGACATGGCGCGCATTATCCGGTGGTGGTGCTGTGCGATAAATGGCAGCATTCCGACAACACCTTTGCGCAATACGCACAGCATGGAGTCCCGATGCAGGGTTTGAATGAACTGAGTTTCAAGGCGCTGCGCCTGTTTGTGGCCGTGCTCGACCATGGCAGCTTTTCCGAAGTTGCCCGCCGCGAAAGCCTGGCGCCCTCCTCTATCTCCCGGCAGATCCAGCTGATGGAACAGGCCCTCGGCCAGCAATTGCTCTACCGCCACACCCGTGCGGTCAGCCCCACCGAGGCCGGGCGCCTGCTCGGGCATCACGCGCGCCTGCTGCTGGAACAACTGGAAACCGCCGGCCAGGCCTTGCAGGAACAGGAGCGCGAACCCAGCGGCCTGGTGCGCATCAACGCGCCGATGGTGTTCGGCCAGCGCCACCTGTCACCGTGGCTGGGCGAGCTGTGCCGGCGCTATCCCAAGTTGCAACTGGACATCCAGCAGACCGACACCTACGTCGATCCCCTGCAAGACGGCACCGACCTGCTGTTTCGCATCGGCGTGCTCAACGACTCGGGCATGCAAGCGCGCATCTTCGCGCCGCAGCGCTTTCGCATCGCCGCCAGCCCCGCCTACCTGGCCCGCCACGGCACGCCCAAGCATCCCGACGAATTGGTCAACCACCAATGCCTGGCCTACAAAGGCATCACCGGCCGGCAACGCTGGTTCTTCCGCCGCGACGGCGGCGACTGGACGCCCTACAGCGTCAAGGGCCCGATCACTGGCAACCACGCCGACACCCTGACCCACGCCGCCGAACAAGGCCTGGGGCTGGTGGTGTTTCCGTCCTGGCTGATTGGCGAAGGCTTGCGCGCCGGCACCTTGCAAGCGGTGCTCACGGAGTACGAAGTGGCGACCACGCTGGAGCCGCAGCAGATTGCCGCGCTGTGGCCGGGTAGCCGGCGGTTGTCGCTGAAGGTGCGCACGGTGATTGATTATTTTGTGGAGTGTTTTGGGGCGGTGCCGTATTGGGATCGGTGAGGCTTTTGAGGATTTTTCCGAACTTCGCAAGTAGGTTCGTTCTGATTGTTCGGGCCACTATTTTGCGGAACCTCGCTCTGGAGCAGACTTTGCCGAAATCATTTTCGGAGAGATGCCATGGACTTCATCTACGACAAAAAACCCCATACCAAGCGAGCGGCTACAGCCAGTTGTCAGGCCGTCTTTGATAGCTCACGGAGCAGTGACTATATTTGGCCCAAACAGGGGGAAATCCGCATGAATACCGTGCCCTTGGGTGAAGCTAAAAACAATCTGTCAAAACTGGTCGATGAAGCCGCCGCCGGCAAAACCATCACCATCTCCAAACATGGCCGCGCGATGGCGCAACTTGTCCCCATAACGAAGCCCAAGGGGCCGCGAATTGGTGCGATGAAAGGCATGTTTGTTGTTCCTGACGACTTTGATGCGCCTTTACCGGACGATCTACTGGACGCCTTCGAGGGCAACCCTCTATGAGGGTCTTGTTGGATACCCACATTTTGCTTTGGTCGCTGACTGATGACCCCAAACTCTCCAGCAAAGCTCAAAAACATATTGAGAATGCGGCAGAAATTTACGTCAGCGCTGCA
Organism: Pseudomonas sp. CBZ-4; assembly: GCF_000346755.1. Lineage (GTDB taxonomy): Bacteria > Pseudomonadota > Gammaproteobacteria > Pseudomonadales > Pseudomonadaceae > Aquipseudomonas. Next base: position 10,884 of record NZ_ANNV01000159.1, read on the forward strand.
ACATTCTGGGAAATGGCAATCAAGGTCGGCTTGGGGAAACTCAATGTAGACATGAACAAGCTCCGTGAACTTTGCCTGGACAGCGGCTTCGTCGAGCTACCCATCACGACTGAACACGCCAGTGCCGTAAAGGATCTTGAGCATCATCACAAAGATCCCTTCGATCGGCTCATCGTCGCAGTCGCCATGAACGAGCCGATGAGGTTGATTACGGCCGATCCGCACGTAGCCCAGTACACATCCCTTGCGATTCTGGTGTAACGCCAAACCGTTACGACTCAAAACACCCACTGCCCAATCAACCACCCATTCGCCCCACTGATCACCGCAAACAGCAACCACGCCAACACCCGGGTCGGCAGCCGATTCACAAACGGCCCCATCAGTTGTTTATCGCCAGTCATGCGGATCAACGGATACAACGCAAACGGCAACTGCAGGCTGAGCACCACCTGGCTGAGAATCAACAACTTGCCAATGGCTCCGTCCCCCAGCAACCACACCCCGAGAAACGCCGGGATCAGCGCCAACCCGCGAGTAATCAGGCGGCGTTGCCAGCACGGAATCCGCAGGTTGAGGTAGCCCTCCATGATCACTTGCCCGGCGATGGTGCCGGTGAACGTCGAGCTTTGCCCGGACGCCAGCAATGCCACACCAAACAGGATGCTGGCAAAGGCGCCGCCCACCAGCGGGTCGAGCAAGTGGTAGGCGTCCTGGATTTCCACCACGTCGGTATGGCCGGTCTTGTAGAACGCCGCAGCGGCCAGCACCAGGATGGCGGCGTTGACCAGCAGGGCCAGGGCCAGGGAGCCGATGGTGTCGATGCGCGCCAGCTTCACCGCGTCCTGTTTGCTGGCGAGGTCCTTGCCAATCAGGCGGGTCTGCACAATCGAGGTGTGCAGGTAGAGGTTATGCGGCATGACCGTGGCGCCCAGAATGCCGATGGCCAGGTACAGCGGCGCAGCATCGCTGATGGCCGACAGTGACGGCGTGAAGCCGCTGAGCACATCCGGCCAGTAGGGCTTGATCAGCAGCAGTTCGATGAAGAAACACACGCCGATCGTTGCCACCAGCGCCAGCATGATCGCTTCCAGGCGGCGGAAACCACGGTTCTGCAGGGCCAGGATCAGCAGCGTATCGAACGCGGTGATGACAATGCCGGTGGTCAACGACACGCCGAGCAGCAGGTGAAACGCCAAGGCGCAACCAAGCACTTCGGCCAGGTCGGTGGCGATGATGGAGATTTCCGCCAACAGCCACTGGGTACGTGCGGAACGCTGGCTGTAGCGCTCGCGGCACAGTTGCGCGAGGTCCTTGCCGGTGGCGATGCCCAGCCGCGAGCACAGGCACTGCACCGCCATCCCCGCCAGGCTGGCCAGCAGCACCACAAACAGCAGGCTGTAACCGTAGCGCGAGCCCGCCTCGATGGCCGTGGCCCAGTTGCCGGGGTCCATGTAGCCGATGGAAATCAACAGGCCGGGACCGGCGAACATCAACATCCGCTTGAAGAACGACGCCTTGGGGTCAACGGCAACGGAGCCGGCCACCTCCGGCGGGCAGAACGGGGCGGTGGCGATTTTCGGCAGGCTGAATTTCACGCGGTATTCCAGGCAAATGCATAGGGCGGGAAGCTTATCAGTCGGACGCAACCGTGCGCATCACCGTGTCCCAGGGCAGGTCGAACGCTTCCACCACTTGCACCACCAGGTCCATTTCCTGGTTCAGCGCCTCGCGTTCCATGCGCTGGCGGATCACGCCCACCACCAACACCGCCAGGGTGGTGATCGAATAGGCCGGGCCGGAAAACGCGCGCACCCCGCTGACCAACAGCATCGCTGCCGCCAATGCCTGGCCCACCACCGGAATCGCCGTGGCCGCCCCGCGCCGCAGGATAAACCCGGTGAGTCCCGCCAACGCCGTGCCACTCAACGCGGTGGTGGCCGAGCGGCCTACGCTGAAGCGCGCAAACACCCCTTGCTCCTTTTGCGCCGCCGCCTGCAGTTCGGCGTCGAACGCCTGCCGGTCGGCGCTATCGAGTTTGTCCTTGTACTGCTCGATAAGGTGTTCCGCGACCTGCGCTTCGATATCTGCCAGCTCGACCGTATCCAGCGACTGATCGAACTTGATTCCCAGCCGCTGTGCGACATCTTCGGCGATCTGGCGGTAACTCACGCCATGGCCCCGGGCGAGGTTCATAAAGCTGTCGCCGCCCATGCGCTGCAATTCGATGGCCAGTTTCAACGGCTCGCGCACGCTGGCATCAATCGATGCACTGCGCTTTTGTGCCATCAGTTCGGCGAGGAACTTCAACTCATCCGGCCGCGCCTGCACCAGCGCCGGGAACAGCTCCCCATCCTCTTCGGCAAAGCGCACTTCGCTGCTGCGCTGGTCAGCGCGGATCATGCCGCGCCGCTCCTGCAACAGGTCGGTGTACTGCACCACGGTCTTCAACTGCGGCCAATACGCCGCATGATCGAAGGTCGCCAGGTGCACATTGCTCACCTTGGCCTTGAGGGCAGGCGTCAATGGGATGGCGTAACGCCCGATGCAACGCTCGTTATCCGGCTTGATCGCCAGCGCCCAGTCCTTGCTGGAATGACAGTTGATCAGCCGCCCCTGGAGCGGCGCCGACACCTCATCCCACGGGCTCGACGTACAGATCGCCCCGCCCATCAGCAGCACGTTGTTCAACGGCAGTTCGCGGGCCGTCTCCGGGTTGGCCAACAGGCTCTTGACCAGGATGCGCGCCCAGGGAATGGCCGACCAGATTGATACGCCGTACCGGCAACGCCTCGGCGTGCAGGTAGTTGGCCAGCTCGGGCAGCAAGGTCTGGGCGACCTCATCGACACGCGCCTCGACACTTTTGTAATGGTCCAGAAAGTAGGCAATCGCCTTGCCCACCCCCACGGTCGCCGCGCCCAGGCCACCACCGCCAAGCATCGCGCCGATCACCTCCTTGAACGGGGCGAAGAGGTTTTCCAGGAAATGCCCGGCCGGCCAGAACAGCATCACATTGGTCGAGCCTTCGATGCTCGCCAGTTGCGCCGTGAAATTGCCCAGTTGCTGGCGGTTGAAGAAGGCCGAGTAACCATGAACGTAGAGATTGAGCACATCGCCCTGGGGCTCGCCGCACATCACAAAAGTGGGCTTGCGGGTGCGGTGCATTTCATCCCACTGGTGCTGCATGGGGCGGTGACTCCTGGTGACGATGGACGGCGATAGTAACAAAGCGTGGCCGGCACAGAGGTGAATCCTGACCGGCGCAGCCTCAAAACAACGACGCCGCCTTGGATTTGGCCAGGTAACGCGCCGGAGAATCCCCCAGGTTGCGCCGGAACACCGAGGTGAACGCGCTGGAGCTGCTAAAGCCCAGCCCGAGCGCCACATCGGTGATGGACGCACCGTGGCTGAGCCGCGCCGTGGCTTCCAGCAGGCACACCTGCTGGCGCCAGGCCACAAAGGTCATGCCGGTGTGCTCCAGGAACTGTCGGGTAAAGGTGCGCCGGCTCATGCTCGACCACTCGGCCATGGTGTCGAGGGCGATGGTCTGCGTGGGCGCGTCCAGGAAACGCTGGCAGGCCCGGGCCAGGCGCGGCTCGGCGGGCAACGGCGCGCTGAGGGGCACCTCGGGCATGGCGCCGATTTCATCCACCAGCAACGTCAGCACGCAGCGCTGCCGGACGCTGAGCGGCGGCGCCTCGATCGTCAGTGCCGCTTCGAGCAAATGCCGCAGCAGCGGCGAGACTTCGAACACCTGGCAATGGCCCTGCAAACCCGCACGCTCGGCCGCTTCGTCGTCGAGGTAGGTGTTGAGCATAAGCACATCCCCGCGCATCTGCATTTCATGGGGCACGCCGCCGGGCACCCAGATCGCGCGCTGCGGCGGCACCACCCAGTTGCCGAGGTCGGTGAACATCTTCAGGGCGCCGGTGGACGCGTAGGCGAATTGCCCACGGGCATGGGCATGCCGCGCAAACACGGTGCCGGACGCGTATTCGTGCAGCGTCACCAGCGCTTCGGGGTCGTTGTCAGTAAAGGTCGGGATCATGGCCCGATATTGTCAAAGGATGACCTGACATAGCAAGCGGGCCATTCACCTGCGGCTTAACATCAACGCCTTTGAACACGCCTGCCCGCTTAAGGAAAAGCCCATGCAGAAAAAACACTTGGCCCTTGCCCTACTCGTCACCCTGGTCTGGGGCTTGAACTTTCCGATTACCAAACTTGGCCTGCGCGGTATCGATCCCTTTGTGCTCACGGGCATCCGCTTTGCCCTCGCCGCCTTGCCACTGGTGTTTTTCATCCGCCGCCCGGCCGTGCACTTCGGCTACGTGGCCGCGTATGGGGTGATCTTCGGCCTGGGCATGTGGGGCGTGATCAACTACGGCATCCAGGTCGGTGTGAGCCCCGGGATCGCCTCGCTGATCATCCAGCTCAGCGTGTTTTTCACCCTCGGCTGGGGCGTGGTGCTGTTCAACGAAAACCTGCGGGACGCCCAACTGGTCGGCGCCGGCCTGACCTTGCTCGGCCTCGCGGGGATCGTCGTCACCCAGGACGGCAGCCACGCGGTGCTGGGCGTCATGCTGATCGTCCTCAGCGCGTTTGCCTGGAGCGTGGGCAACGTCATCATCAAGCAGTCAGGCGTGAAGGAAATCTTTGCCTTCATGGTGTGGGCCAGCTTGTTCCCGCCGATCCCGCTGTTCCTGATGGCCTGGTGGATGCATGGCAGCGCCGCGTTCCAAAGCCTGCCCGCCAACCTCGACGTGATGGCCATCGGCTCGATCCTGTTCCAGGTCTACCTGGCCACACATTTTGCCTACTGGGGCTGGAATTCACTGCTCAAGGCGTACCCCGTCTCGACGGTGGCGCCCCTGTCGCTGCTGATTCCGGTGTTTGGGATCGCCAGTTCGATGTTGATCATTGGTGAACGCATCTCCACGCTGGAGCTGATCTCGATAGCGATCATTCTGCTGGGGTTGGCGGTGGGGTTGTATCGCCGGCCGGTGACATTGACCGCGAAAGACCAAGCACAGCCGGGCAACGCTCAGTAGGCAAAGTTGTCGATCTTGACCTGACCATCTGGGAACGTCGCAATAATCTCCAGTTCGCCGCCCATCGCACGGATGTAGTCGCGCAATGTGCTGATGTACATATCCGTGCGCCGCTCCATCTTGGAGACAGCAGCCTGGTTGATATTCAATGCCTTGGCCAGGTTTTCCTGGCTCAACTGCTGAGCCTTGCGCAGCTCGTGCAGAGGCATTTCCTTTAGATGTTGCTGGAACAACTGCTTGGCTTCGGCCTGAGATTGCGGCGTCATGCGGGCTTGAAGTTCAGCTAATTTTTTAGCCATGGTTAAGGCGCTCTCAATCGAGATCAGACGCCATAAATATTCCACCAAGGGAATATAAATTCAACCTTTTTGTAAACCTGATACCCCTTTCAGCAACGAGCACACCGCAAAAACACAATTTTCGACACGTAAAAAGCGCTCTAATACGCTCCTGTTGATTCGTTTCAAGATCCTGGAGTCCTCAATGCCCCATGAAGGCAACCTGTTACAAGCAGCCGTGGTGTTCCTGCTCGCCGCCGTGTTGACCGTGCCGCTGGCCAAGCGCCTGCAACTGGGCGCGGTGCTCGGGTATCTGTTCGCCGGGGTGATCATCGGCCCGTCAGTCCTGGGGTTAGTGGGCAATCCGCAAAGCGTGGCGCAATTTTCCGAGCTGGGCGTGGTGCTGCTGCTGTTTATCATCGGCCTGGAATTGTCGCCAAAACGCCTGTGGGTGATGCGCAAGGCGGTGTTCGGCGTCGGCCTGGCCCAGGTGTTGCTCACCGGTTTGGTGATGGGCGTAGTGGCGTTGTGGCTGTTTGGCCAGTCGTGGAACAGCGCGATTGTGCTGGGCCTGGGTCTGGCGTTGTCGTCCACCGCGTTTGGCCTGCAAAGCCTGGCCGAGCGCAAGGAGCTGAACCAGCCCCACGGCCGCCTGGCCTTTGCCATCTTGCTGTTCCAGGACATCGCGGCGATCCCGTTGATCGCCATGGTGCCGTTGCTGGCCGGCAGTGATCACCCCACCACCGAAGCCCAGGGCCTGCAACATGTGTTGCAGATCCTCGGCAGCATCGCCGTGGTGATCATCGGCGGGCGCTACCTGTTGCGGCCGGTGTTTCGCATCGTCGCCAAGACCGGTCTGCGCGAGGTGTCCACCGCCACGGCGCTGCTGGTGGTGATCGGCACCGCGTGGTTGATGGAGTTGGTGGGCGTGTCCATGGCCCTGGGTGCCTTCCTCGCCGGCCTGCTGCTGGCGGACTCGGAATACCGCCACGAACTCGAATCCCAGATCGAACCCTTCAAGGGCTTGCTGCTGGGTCTGTTCTTTATCAGCGTGGGCATGGGCGCCAACCTCAGCCTGCTGCTCAGCTCGCCGCTGCTGGTGATCGGCCTGACCCTGTTGTTGATCGGCCTGAAGTTGCCGCTGCTCTACGCCGTCGGCCGCATGGTAGGTGACCTCAACCGCGAAAGCGCCCTGCGCCTGGGCGTAGTGCTGGCGGCGGGCGGTGAATTTGCCTTTGTGGTGTTCAAGATCGGCCGCGACCAGGGCCTGTTCGAACCCCACCTCTATGACGTGCTGGTGCTGACCATCACCCTGTCCATGGCCGTCACCCCGCTGCTGCTGTTGATCTGCCCGAAGCTGTTCAAGCCCAAGGTCAAGCCGGTGGAAGTGCCCGAGGAATACCGCACCATCGAAAGCGATGCGCCCCGCGTGGTCATCGCCGGCATGGGCCGTATGGGCCAGATCGTCGCGCGGATCCTGCGGGCGCAAAACATCTCGTTCATCGCCCTCGACACCTCGGTGGAAACCATCGAACTGACCCGCAGCTTCGGCGGCATGCCGGTGTTCTACGGCGACCCGCAGCGGCCCGAGATCCTGCACGCGGCCAAGGTCGATCAGGCGGAATTCTTCGTGATCGCCATGGACGACCCGGAGATCAACATCAAGACCGCCGAACTGGTGCGCAACCTTTACCCGCACATGAAGATCATCGCCCGCGCCCGTAACCGCCAGCACGTTCACCGCCTGGTGGACCTGGATGCGTCGCCGGTGCGCGAAACCTTCTACTCCAGCCTGGAAATGAGCCGCCGCACCCTGGTCGGCCTCGGTTTGACCCAGGCCCAGGCCGATGCGCGCATCACCCGCTTCAAGAACCACGACCTGCAAGTGCTGGCCGCGCAACACGCGGTGTATGACGATGCGGCCAAGGTGATGCAGACCGCCCAGGAAGCTCGGGCGGAACTGGCGCGGCTGTTTGAGATGGACCGCCTCGAAGAAGAGTCCGACAAGGTGTAAGACCCGGGGTGAACGACATTGCGAAATTTCTGACAGAATACGCCGCAATTTCGTTCATCCCTGGAGCGCTTCATGGCCACTTTCACCCAGACCGCCGCCCTGCTGGCCCTCGTGCTTGCCGCCGGCAGCGCGTTCGCCGCCACCCCGCCGGCCACACAGAGCATCTCCACCCTGGGCGGCAAATTCACCTTCAGCCTGCCGAAGGCCTACGTCGCTGACACCCTGCCGGTCAGCAAGGCCGAAGACAGCAGCACAGCCACCCAGGGCACCTTGTACGCCAACCAGGCCACCAAAAGCGTGGTGATCGTCGCCGAAACCGTGCGTACCGACGGGGTAAACATCGGGGATAACGACGCGCCATTCCTCGACGGCGCCGTGGCCGGTTTCGTCAAGGACCAGAGCGCCGCCCTGCCGGATTTCAAGAAACAGAATGAGAAGAAGCTGACCTTCAAGGGGTTGGGTTTGCGCCAGGTGGACAGCACTGCGACGCAGGGCGGGGGCAAGACGCTGAACAGCACCTTCCTTGGTGGATCGGGCAACCACATGCTGGTGATCCAGGCGATTTCCCGGGGGGATGATGCCAAGGGGCATGCAGAGCTGGTTAAGCAGATTACAGCCGGCAAATAAGCCAATTTGCCAAGCAACACAAAACCAATGTGGGAGCTGGCTTGCCTGCGATGCAGGCACCTCGGTCTTTCAGTGACACCTCGGTGATGCTATCGCAGGCAAGCCAGCTCCCACACAAGCCAGCCTCCACACTTCCCGTATTTACCTCAGGCTCTTTTCCAGCCAGGCCTTCAAGTCCTGCACTTCAGCCTCACTGATGGTATGCGGCATCCCCACATACCCGTGAAACTCCGGCTGCAACCCCACCGCCTGCAACACCTCATTCGCCCGGGTCGCGGAGGCATACGACAGCGCCTGGTCCAACGTGCCATGGCCGATAAAGATCGCCAGCTTGTCCAGTGCCGCATCCGCTTTCAGCTCAGCCTTCAACACCGGCAACACACTGCCACTCAACGCCGCAATCCCACGCAGCAGCGCGGGCTTACGCAACCCCACTTCGTAGGACATGATCGCGCCCTGGCTGAACCCCACCAGAAACACCCGGTCCGGTTGGGTGTGGTACTTGGCGGTGGCCTGCTGCACAAAGTCTTCGATCAGTTGGGCGCTGCGCTGCAAGTCGGCGGTCTCGCCGTCGTAGTCGCCGTCGCCGTCGCCGGGTGTCTTCGCAAACCAGCGATAGCCACTCGCGTCCACCGGCATTGGCGCCCGCGCAGACAGGTAGGTCCAGGTCGACGGCAAGGCGTCCTTGAGCCCAAACAAATCTTCCTCGTTGCTGCCAAACCCGTGCAGGAAAATCACCAGCGGCTCGTTGCGCGCATCGCCCTGAGTCTGTTCCAGGTACGCCAGCGGCAAGTCGCGGTGCAGGGTGTCGTCGGCTTGGGCGGCACCGGCCAAAAGCGCCAGCGTCAGGGCAAACAGCTTGAGCATGGGGCGTTACCTCAGGGTTTGCGCAGCAGATAGGTGTCCATGATCCAGCCATTGGCCAGCCGCGCGGCCTTGCGCACCCGTTCGATGTCGTCGGCCACTTCAGCGACTTTGCCGCTGATCAGGATTTCGTCCGGCGTGCCCAGGTAGGCACCCCAGTAAATATCCAGGTCCTGGTCGGCCACGGTACGGTAGGAATCTTCCGCATCGAGCATCACCACCAGCGTATCCGCATCACTTGCCTGCCCTGCCGCCAAACGGCGCCCGGTGGTGATCTCGATGGAGCGGCCAATGCGGTTCAGCGGCACTTTGTGCTGGGCGGCCAGGGCCTGCACGCTGGTGATGCCGGGAATCACTTCGAATTCAAACACACAGTGCCCACTGGCCAGGATCGCCTGCAGGATGCGGATGGTGCTGTCGTACAGCGCCGGGTCACCCCAGGCCAGGAATGCGCCCACTTCACCGTCGGCCATTTCCTCGTTGATCATGCGTTCAAAGGTGTGCTGCTTGTCGCGGTTGAGGTCCTGCACGGCCGTGGTGTAGTCAATTTCACCGCGCACGCGCTCGGGGCAGTCGGCCTCGACGAAGCGGTAACCGGGCTCGGTGATGTAGGTCTCGCAGATCTCGCGGCGCAGGTCGATCAACTTGTCTTTGCTCTGGCCCTTGTCCATCAGGAAAAACACGTCGGTGCGATTGAGCGCCTTCACGGCCTGCATCGTGATGTAGTCAGGGTTGCCGGCGCCAATGCCGATGATCAGGATGCGTTTCATGGGTTGCTCTCATTGCGGGGCGTGGATTTTGCCATGTTCAGGGGCTCAGGCGTGAGTTTCCAGGCGCAGGCGCCAAACGCCATTGAAGCGTAGCTCGGTGGCGGACAGCGGCTCGACGTCGATCAGGTAGAACATCGACAGCGGAAACTGCATGACGTACAGCATGGCGGCGCGGATCACGAAGGGATGGGTGATGGCGACGACATGGCCGGGCTGGGTTTCCAGGGACTGCATCCACTGCGCCACCCGCGCGCAGACCTGATCCACCGATTCGCCACCGTGGGGGGCGCTGGCGCTGTCGGTCAGCCACTCTTCCAAGCCGTCGCCCGCCAAGCGGCCGACGCCCTGGCCTTTCCACCGTCCGAAATCAGCATCGCGCAATGCATCCTCAACCACCGCGTCGCCGCCAAACAAGCCTGCCGTCTGCCGGGTGCGAGCCTGCGGCCCACACAGCAGGCGACGGGGTTTCTTGTAGCGACCGGCCAAGGACAGCGCCGCGCGTTGCCAATCCATCGCCACCGACTCGTCATCGGGAAAATGCCCACGTTTTTGCAGGGGCGTGACGGCATGGCAGATAAGGGTCAAACGGGTGGACTGCATGCGATTCACGCCAACAAATGAAGGCCTGTAAGACTGGCGCAGTTATTCACGGCGTGCAACGCATTGTGTCGGGTGGGTTGCTTCTGTGTTGGCTGACAGGCCGCCTTCGCGGGCAAGCCCGCTCCCACAGGGGATTGGGTTTGCAGGCCAGATCAGGTTTGCACCGATCAAACTGTGGGAGCTGGCTTGCCTGCGATGGCGCTGGGCCAGCCGCCACCATCACCTCAGTCAAACCACTCCTTGCGCCCCTCAAACGTGCCAACGATCAACTCGACAATCACCTGCACCGCCTGCGCGTCCTGCACTTGGGCATTCACCGCCAGCCACACCTGGCGCTGCATGCTGTCGGCCAGCAACCCCGGCAGCGCCACCAGGCCGCGGTCGAAGCTGCTCATGTAGTGCGGCAGCAAGCCGATGCAGGCGCCGCAGCGGATCATTTCCAGCATCAGCGAGTAGGCCTGCACTTGCACCACGGCGGCGCGGCGTTGGTCGACCACGTGGTTCCACGGTTGCAGGGCGCCGACCTGCACGTCGGGTTGCCATTGCACGAGCATGTAGTCGTCGAGGTCATCCACGCTGTCGGGGCGCGTGGTCAGCCGTGAGTAGCGCTTGGCGATATGCGGCAGGTAATGCAGGCGCGCCAGCGGGCGTGGCGGTTGGATCGGAAAGCTCGGGCCGGGCGCGGGGCCGTCGGTGTCGGAGAGCCACAGCACCACGTCCACGTCCACCGCTTGCAGGGACAGCTGGCTGTCGATGGAGATGATCTCCAGGCGCACGCTGGCATTGCGGCGCAGCAAGGCGATCAGGTCGCGGCCGAGGATGTCGTGCAGGATCGGCTCGGCCACCGCCAGGCGGATCAGCGGCTGTTCCACCACCGGCAGGCGCCGCTCATGGGCCAGCGCAATCAGTTGCGCCTGCAATTGCAGGCCGTCGCGGCTGAGCACCAGGCCGTTGCCCTGGTAGGTGAACAGCGCATGGCGCACCTGTTCTTCCAGCTGCGCCAGGCGCTTGCGCAGCAGCGTCGATTTGATATTCAGGCTGCGCGCTGCCTGCATGAAACAGCCACAGCGCGCACTCACCAGGAAGTAGCGCGCCACCTCCGGCTCGATCTCGCAGGCCAGGGCCGGCCAACTGCTGCGCGGCTCGCTCGCCGTGCGATAAGCGGCGGGCGCCTGGGGGCCGGACGGTTCTAGATATGCCATGGGAGACTCCCTGTCTTGTTGGTCTGTGCATCCAATGCGGGTTGTCGCGACTTACTCCAGCACCTTGTTCAGCGCGGCGCCGTCGATACTCAAGGTGGCGGTGTTGAGCATGCCTTCCAGGTAGGCCTTGGCGATCTGCTCCTGACGTTGACTGCGCAACGCCTCGGTCAGGCGTTCACGCAGTTCCTCCAACGTCGCCGTGCGCGCCGGTTGCTGGGCGGTGAGCTTGAGCACATGGAAGCCCGCTGCACTCTGCACCACGTCGGACACACCACCGACCTTGAGCCGCGCCACCGCTTCGCGAACCTGCGGCACCAACTGCTGCAACGGTTGCATCCCCGAATCGCCGCCACGCGGGGCGGTGTTCGGGTCTTGCGAATACTGCGTGGCCAGGGCGGCAAAATCCCCCGGCGTGGCCTGGGCCTTGCGGCTCAATTCCTGGGCCTGGCGGCGCACCGCTTCGGCAGCTTGCGGGTCGTTCACGGCAAGGAAAATCTGGCTCACCCGAACCATCGGCGGCGTCACCCACTGCGCCTTGCCGGCGTCGTAGGCCTGTTGCAACTCAGCCGCGCTGGGATAGCCCGCCGGCACTTGGCTGACCGACAGCATGTAGTCGCGAAACACGATCTGCTCGGTAGCGGCGCGGGTCTGCTGCTCCACCTCCGGGCGCTGGCGCCAGCCCTGGGCGTCGGCCTGTTCCAGCACGGCCTTTTGCGCCAGGCGTGAGCGCAGCCAGGTTTCCAGCGCGCCACGGTTGCCGCGCAACTGCTCGCGGGTCTCGGCCGGCAGGCTCGCCAGCACGCTGTGCATTTCCGTCAGGTCGATCTGCTGGTTGCCCAGGCGCGCCACCGCCGGGCCGCCCGCCGGCGCGGCGAGCACCGGCGCCGGTTGCTGCGCCGCCACTGGGTCGCTGCCCGGCCGCAGGCTCAAGCCCACGGCCACCACCAGCAAGGCCAGCGCACCCGCGCCGACCATCAAGGTTGGCTTTTTCACAATACCGGCGCCTCTTCGCCCACCGATTGCGCGGCGGCCTGCAACTGCGCGGCCTGCTGGCTGTATTCACGCAGGTAGACAATGAACTCCTGCAACAGGCGGTCCCACAGTTCCAGCTGGCTGCGCAGGTAGGTGACGCTCACGCCCGCTACTACCACGTCCATTTCCATCAGCAGGAATTCACCCTGCACCGACAACCGCGCAAACCGGCGCGATGCGTTCCACACCTGGGCCAGGCCTTCCGGCAGTTCGCCCTGGATGCGCAGCGCGCAGCTGTAGGTGAAATCCACATAGCCGCCCTGCTCGCCCGCCGGGTTGCCGAAACGCACGGCAAAGCCGATGCCCTGGCTGGCGCTGAGCAATTGCACGATGCCGTTCTGCTCGCTCGGGTTGACCCGGTAGCCGGCTTCCTGCAGCAGTTCGGTGAGGCTCTGGACGGTGACGCTGGTGATCAATTCGCTCATGGTGAAGTCTTCCTTGTCGATCAGTGATTGGCAGTTGCCTGGGGCGCATCAAAACGGCTCTTGTACAAATCGTCGCCAAAGCCCTGGGCCAGTTCCTCGAACTTGACCCGCGCACCGCTGGCGAAGGGCTGGCGGATACTCATCACCTCGGCCACATCGATTTTTTCGTAGGCCGCCAGCAGTTGCTGGGCCACGCCGTACATCTGTTGATTCTTGACTGCACATTGCTGCACTTGTGTGTCACGTTCGCTCAGCTTGGCTTGCAGGCTGGCGCGCTCGGCTTCCTTGCCCTTGGCCAGCACCAGCAGTTCCTCGTAGGCCTTCTTGAACTTGCCGATCTGCTCGTTGCTTGCCGCCACCTGGGCCTGCGCCTGGCTGTGCAGGCTCTGTTGCTGGCCGGCCATTTGCTCGGCGACGCCACGGGTCTTTTCCAGCTCGGCCGTCAATTGCTTGATCTGCGCCTGGGCCTGCTTGGCCTGGTTTTCCGCAGCGATGCGCGCGGCACTGGCCTGGGCCTGTTCGCTTTGCAACGCCTGCAACTGCTGGGTGGTGCTGCGCAGTTGGGTACGCAGGCGCTCTTCCATGCCTTCGGCGCTGGCGCCGGTGGCGACGAACAACAACAGCAGCCCGCAGATTCGCGTGTTCATGTGGCATCTCCTGTGCGCGTCAGAAGCGCGTGTTGAGTTCCAGTTGCATCACATCCACTTCAAACGGCTGGCCGTAGACTTCCGAAGCGCTCAACCAACGCGCGCTGGCGTAGATGTTCTTTTCGATGCCGTAGTTGGCACCAATGAAGTAGCCCTTGGCGTTGGTGCCGCCGAGGTGGAACGACGAGTCGTTGAAGCCATCGGGCAAGGCGTCGGGCTGGATGTACTTGTAGCCGGCCAACAGGTTCCAGTCGCCGCGCTTGCGCATCTCCAGGGCACTGCCGAGGGTGAACGAGACCATCAACGCATTGCCGCCACTTTCAAACTCGCCGTTGCTGTTGAGGTTGTTGACGATGTGGCCTTCGCTGCGCTTGAGCATCTCGCCCTTGTCGTAGCCCAGGTTGTGGATGAAGTTGGCTTGGCTGCGCAGCTTGAAGTCGCTTGGCAGCTCGCTGTCCCACACCGCGTTGAGGTCGAGGAGGTTGAACTTGGACGCAAGGCCCACGAACTGCGGCTCCGGCGTCTTGCCAGGGGTGGCCGGGTTGGGCGCGATGTCACGCAGGTTGAACACGCTGTTGCCCTTTTGCATAAAGGCCACGCGCGAGCCGTCGGTGTCGCAACCCGGCTTGCCTTCCCACGGCTTGCACAGGCTGGAGCGTTCGCCTTCGATGTTCTGGAACTGGTAGTAGGCGCCCGCGAGCTTGAGGTTGTTGCTGCGATTGATCTGCCAATCGGCGCCGATCTGCCCGCCAAACAGCCATTTGGTGTCGCTTTCTTCCTTGTCGAAGCCGTTGCTGCTGGCGGTGTCCGAGGTGTATTCCACCGGGAACGCGCCAAGGGTGCCGAACAGGTTCCAGTCGCTGGCAAGGCGGTGGTTGAAGATCGCCGCCACGCCGTCGAAGTTGAGGTCGTTGGAATACATCATGTCGGTGGAATAGAACGGGTTGGCGATCCGCCCGCCGGTCAAAGTCACCATGTCCGAGGCTTTCCAGCTCAGGTAACCCTGGTCGAGCCAGATGTCCTTCTTGCCAAAACCACCGCCGAGGGTCTGGGTGGTGGACACCGGGTTGTTGTCGGAGCCGGTGCCGAGGCGGATGCCGGCGGTCCATTCCGGCGAGATCACCGCCTTCATGCCCAGGCGGGCGCGGATGCGGAACAGGTTTTCGCGGTCTTCGCGGGTGTTGAGCAACGGCGGCAGCTGCGTGCTGGAGGCCGGGTTGACGTCATACGGCCCGTTGTTGTTGAGCTTGGCGTAGTCGGTGATGGTGTCGTCGTTCTTGCCCGAGAAGTAGCGCGACTCGTCACGCAGGCGGATATCGCCATCAAAGGTCACGCGGGACACCCAATCCGGGAAGGTATTGGGCTGGGCCCAGTTTTCCTGCTTGGCGGTGGCCATGACTTCGGCTTTCACCTGGTCGCGGATCTGGTCGCGCACCGCTTGCGGCACGTACTGCACGCGCACATCCCCTGGCGCAGCTGCAGGCCCTGCGGCGACCACCGGGGCGGCATTCGCCTGGCGCGCTTGCAGGGCTTCTTTTTCCGCCTGGGCGATCAGCCCGTTGGCGGTGTCCTGGGTCAATACGCCCTGCTGCACCAACAGGCGGATCAGGTTGATGGTGACGTTTTCCGATGGCGCAACCGGGGCAGCCGTCGCCTGGCCAACCAGGGTCGCGATGACCATGCCGACCGCCAGGGTCAGTCGATTCACGGGGGAAATCATGTGTACGCAACTCCTGTAAAAAACCGTAGAAAAGGGTTCGATCATTCCGGGCGCCGGCCCTTGAGGGACAGGCGTACCGGCATCGTTACGGCGGCGGGCACCCGTTGCGTGGCATGGGGCGCGCGCAAGGCGGCCAACACCTGGGCATCGGTCTCGGCATCACCGCTGGACTTGGCCAACTCGGCACGGGTGACCTGGCCATCGGCGTTCAGCCACAAATCGGCCTGCACCGCGTACGCCTTCTTGCGCAACTCCGGGTCCTCGCGCAGCAGGCGCTGAAACACCCCTGCCAGGTACTGCTTGTACGTGCCGGTGCCCAGACCGCCGCCACCGGAACCGGCCATGCCGCCGCCTTTGCCGGCGCCGATGTTGAAACCGTCATTGCCCGACTGGGCATCGCCGTCGATCTGCATCGGGTTGGCCAAATCGTCCGCCGGCGAAGGCGGTGCTTCGTCCGCGGGCTTGACCTCTTCCGGCTCGGGCGTGGGCACCGGCTCGGGGATTTTTTCTTCGACCTGGGGCTCAGGCTCCTTGGGCTTTTCCGGTGGCGGCGGTGGCGGTGGCGGCAACGGGATAATCGTCGGGATCTTCGGCGCTTCGCGGCGCACGCCACTCATGTCATTGGCCCACTGCCACAGGAACCAGGCCGCCACAGCGCCCAGCAAGAGGCCTGCGCCCCACTTCAACGGGCGCAGCGGCGGCTTGTTCTTGACCGGCAAGGGCGGCATCGGGATCTGTGCGGTCATGGCTCAGCCCTGGCTCGGTTTGCCGGTGACCAGCCCGACCTGGGACAGCTCCAGCCGTCGCAGCAAGTCGAGTACCTCGATCACCTTCTGGTACTGCACCAACGCGTCGCCGCGCACGATCACCGGGAAGTCCGGGTTCTGCGCTTTCTCAATGCGCAGGCGTTCTTCCAGCTCGCCAAGGGTCACCGGGTACGCGTCAAGGAAGACCTGGCCGCCGTCGTTGACGGAAATCGCCTTGGTCTTGGCCTCCGACAGCGACACCGAGGCGCTGGCCTTGGGCAAGTGGATCTGAATGCCCGAAACCTGGGCGGTGGCGGTGAGGATAAACATCACCAGCACCACCATCAGCACGTCCACCAGGGGCGTGATGTTGATGCTATCGACGGCGGCATCATCGTCATCGTCGTGGGAGGCGTTTACGGAAGCCATGCTGATTCTCCTCAGGCCGGGACGGCGGCGTGATGCTCGCGGCGGTGCGCGGCTTCACTGGACTGGCTCTCGCCGTGCATCTCCGCCAGGCGGGTGATGAACTCATCGACAAACACACGCATGTCCGCACTGACTTCCTTGTTGCGCGTGATCAGGCGGTTGTAGCCAAACAGCGCGGGGATCGCGACGAACAGGCCCATGGCCGTGGCCAGCAAGGCCGCCGCCATCCCCGGGGCGATGGCGTTGATGTTCACGTCACCGGCCATGGCCGTGCCGAGGAACACCACCATGATCCCCAGCACCGTGCCGAGCAGGCCGATGTACGGGCCGCCGGCGATCGCGTTGGACAGGGTCGAGAGCTTGGAACTGAGGGCCTGGTTTTCGCGGGTGCGCACGCCGTCCATGGAGCAGCGGATGGCTTCGATGGTCGCCGCCGACACCGACGAGGTGTCGGCGCCTTGGGCACGGCGGGTGCGGATCTCCTTGACCGCCACCAGGTACAGGCGCCACAGCGAGGAATGCTGCAAGCGCTGGCCCAGCGGGGCGTCATCGGCATACATCTCCAGGCGCGTGCCGATCTGCGCGAAGTGTTCGCGGAAAATCTCGTTGGCGCCGCTGACGCGGCTGACCTGGCGGTTCTTGCGCAGCATGATCACCCACGACTGGAACATCATCGCCACCAGCACCAGGATGATCACCCAGGCGTCCACCGGCACGGCGTTGAGCAAGAAGCCCAGGCTGCCGAAACCAAAGCCCGACTGCTCTTCATCGACGCCGTAGGCCACCAGTTTCGACTCGGCACCTTGGGCGCTGGCGTCGGCCAACAACAATGTGGCCGGGCGCGCAACCTTGGACAGGCGCAGCTCATCGATGGCGCCGGCGAACGGCAGATGCGTGGTGCCGGCGTCCGGCAGGTCGCCGCCAATCGCCAGTTGGGAATTGAACGCTGGCAGTGCGACCGCCAGGCTGGCCGTCTCGCGACCATTTACATACAGCGCGATTTTTTCACCCTCGGCGGTGAACGCCAGGTGCTGCCATTGCCCAGGGTTCAGCGGTTGAGTGGAGACCACGCGTTGGCCATCGACTTCCACAAACGGCGTGCCCTGGTTCAACCCCAGCAGCAGGCTGTGGGGACCGTCGCGGCGGGCGAGGACGATCTGTTCGCCGCTGGCCTGATCCAGGCGCAACCAGGCGCTGAAGGTGAACGCGCCGCCTGCGGCATGTTGCAGCGATGGGCTGGCCGGCAACAGCAGCGGCTGGCCGCCGAACTGCAAGGCGCGGCCGATCACGCCGTCGATGCTCGCGCCGGTGGCGTTGAGCGAGGTATTGGCGTAGGCCGTGGTGTCGCGGGCCGGGGTGCCGTTGGCCCCGTCAAAGTGGTACAGCGCGGTGTAGTTCGGGTCGAACGCCAACTGGCCGTTGCTGGTGGCCGGGGCTTTTTGGTTGCCGTAGTACATCCACAGGTCCTGGCGCTGGCCGCCTTCGACCTTGGGCACATCGACCCAGATCAGCGCCATGCCCATCAGCGGGTCGAAGCTTTCGATCTGGTGGTTGAACACGGTCTTGTCATCGGCACTGACAAAGCGCAGGTCGGCGCCGTCGTCCTTGACCCCGTCAAAGGTGAAGTTGCCGGTGTGCAGGCGCACCAGCAGCGCGGTGCGGCCCAGGGCCTGGTTGATCGCGGCGCCTTGGGCGGTGGTGTCCACGGTGATCTGCTTGCGGTAGTGCCAGTCGTCTTGCCACCAGGCATGGGCGGTGGCCGGGAGCGTGAAGCCCAGGCAGATCAACAGGCTCAGGATTAGGCGTTGCATGGGTGAAGTCTCCGAAAGAAAAAGTCAGAAAGTCGCCTGCACACTGAAGTGCAGTCGCGAGTCCTGTTTCTGGGTGTTCGGTCCATTGAGCAGCGGGTAGCCCCAATCCAGGCTGCCGGACAACCATTTGCTCAAACTGGCGCGGGTGCCCAGGCCGACACTGGCCAGGCTGTATTCGTCTTCTTGCTCGGGCAGCGGGTCGTGCAGGCGCAGGCGCGCGCCCTCGGCGAACGCATAGAAGCGCCACTCCTGCACATAACTGCCGAGGTACTTGGCCACCGACGGCGTGCGCAGCTCCTGGGACAGCAAGTAACCCTCGTCCCCGGTGCGCTCTGCCGCCAGGTAACCGCGCACCGAGGTGGCGCCGCCGGCGGAGTACTGCTCGTTGGATACCAACGGCCCCGAGGCCAGCTGGAACGCCGCCTTCGACGCCGACTGCCAGTTGTTGGCGAAGGTGTAGGTGTAATTCAGGTCGCCCTTGAGCACCGCAAAACTGGCGTTGGCCTTGTAGCGTTTGTAGTCGAACTCTTCGGCATCGCTGCCGTAGCCAAAGAACGCGCGCGTGCCCACCACCAGGTTCAGGCCCAGGCCCAACTGGGATTGCTCGGTGTAGCGATAGCCGTTGTAGCCGAGGGTGAACGGAGCGTACTTGAGCGGCACCTGGTCGCGGCTGGCCCCGAATTGCATCTCTTCGTCGAAGTCTTTGAAGTCGATGCCGAACGAGAAGGAGTTGGCCCAGACATTGGTCGCCGGCAGGTTGTAGATCGCCGACACGCCGTAGGAATGGCCCTTGCCGAGCACGTTGCTGCCGCCGATGGTGGCGATATTGCTGTCGGACTGGTAACCGGTGAACTGCAAGGTCCAGCGCTCATCCAGCGGCGCGCTATAGGAACCCGACCAGACCTTGGCGTTGCTGCTGTCCTGAGGCGCGGTGAAGTAGGTCAGCGAGATGCTGTGGCCCAATTGCCAGAGGTTGTCGTAACCCAGGGTGGCCACCGAGCGCAGCTTTTCGGTGTCGGCGCTGTAGTCGTTGTTCAGGCCGAGGCTGGCGTGCCAGGGGTTCTGGTCTTCCACCTGCAAGTCCACGTCCATGGTGCCGGGGCGCTGGCCTTCGTGTACCAGCGGCGTGACCTGGCGCCCGACGCCGCGGTTGAGGCCGGCGAGCTGGGTTTGCACGGTGGCAAAGTCCGGCACCTCGCCTTCCTTGAGAGCCGGCACTTCGTCGCGGATTTCCACCGGCGAGTAATGCTTGGCGCCGACCACGCGCACGCGGCCGATCTTGGTTTCGCTGACTTGCAGGTAGACGATACCGTCATCGACCTTCTGCTCCGGCAGCTCGACAAACACCGACTGGTAGCCGCGCGCCTGGTAGATTTTTTGCAGCGCATCGCGGGCGCCTTCGATATCGCCCAAGGTCTTTTGCGGGCCGAGAAACGGGTACACCGCCTCTTCGATCGCCGCCGCATCGAGCACCGTATTGCCGCGCACGAAGTACTCATTGACGTCCACCCGGCGTGCCGCGCCCTCCTCCTCGGCCTGCGCGGGCAGGGCCAAAGCCCCCAGCGTCAGGCAGCACAGCGCCAGCGTTGACTTGAACAGATGCTCCACACCGCCCCCTAACTTTCCAAGATTCTGCGCCGTCGCCGTTTGCACGGCGTTTGGCCTGCTCAATTGCTGGTTGTCGAAAGGTGGCTGTGCCGGGCCAGCCAGGTGTGCAGCAAGGCGAAGTTCAGCGAGAACTCCGGCATGTGCAGCAAGGCGCCACAAAACACTTCACCGATGATGGTCTGGATCAACTGCACCGCACGCGGGTTGCCCAGCACGCTGGCGATGTCCCGTTGCAGGACATGGATGCCCCACACTTTCTGGTTCAGGTCGAGGCCGACGAACCAGCGGAACAGCAGGTTGTAATTGAGTTGCTCGTGCAGTTGTTGCTCGCTGGGCACCGAATACAGCAGTTGCAGCAGGAGGATGTGCACCACGGTGTGCGGCGCAATCAGCATGCCCGGCTCGGGCTGGAGCCAGTCGCGATGGCTGTCGAGCACCTCGTCGATCTGCGGGCGCAGCAACACCAGCGAATGCCCCGCCGGGATAAAGCTGGAGACTTCCTTCAACGCGCCCTGCCAATCGTCCTGGGAGACGATCCACACCCACGGCGCGCCGTAGCGGTACACCGAAACCGGCTTCTTGCGCGCGGCTTCGACGATCTTCGACAGGCGCTGATCGAGCTCCTGCATACCGACTTTCGAGTAACGTTCCATAGTTCCCATTGCCCCACTCCTGGCGTCCTGCTGACGGCTTTGGCGACGACTTTTGATCGTATCCAGCGCGTTACATAGGAGAGACAGGCGTGGGTGGGAGCTACCGAACTTTTGTCATGAAAGCTTCATTTAGGATTGGCTGGGGGGCAATTTCGCAAGGCCGGGCACAACCAAAAATATGGGAATGGGCTTGTGTGGGAGCGGGCTTGCCCGCGATGGCGGTGTGTCAGT
>NZ_ANNV01000160.1 GCF_000346755.1 Pseudomonas sp. CBZ-4
GCGAAAGCAGATGGGGTTTTGTTTTGGGCGCGGGAAAAGTACGCGAAGGGCCATTACGGTGACCTTCGATGCTAAAGTCCATGCCTCGATTTTGTTTTCCCAAGGAAGCCGTTATGCCGGATGCGACGTCCCTCAGCGCTGGATTCATGGTGGTTCATGGCAACCGCCTGGACGAACTGCGCAGCCTGGTCGTCAGTTGGATGCGCCGCTATCCCCTGGCCCCCCTGGAAAATGAAATCGCCTTGGTACAAAGCAACGGCATCGCCCAATGGCTCAAACTAGCCCTGGCCGAAGACCCGGAAGATGACGACATGGGCGGCTGTGGCATCGCCGCCGCAATCGATGTGCAACTTCCCGGCAGCTTCATGTGGCAGCTCTACCGCATGGTCCTTGGCCGTGACGAAATCCCGCTCAAGTCCCTGCTCGACAAAGCCCCGCTGACCTGGCGCCTGATGCGCCTGCTCCCGGAGCTCATCGATCAACCTCACTTCGAGCCGCTGCAACGCTTCCTCACCCACGACACCGACCTGCGCAAGCGCTACCAACTCGCCGAACGCCTCGCTGACCTGTTCGACCAATACCAGGTCTATCGCGCCGATTGGCTGGAAGACTGGGCCGCAGGCAGCCACCAATTGCGTAACGGTCGAGGCGAGTCAAAACCCCTGGACCCGGCCAACTGCTGGCAAGCCGAGTTATGGCGCGCGCTGTTGCTGGATGTGGGTGAAGCAGGCATGGCCGAAAGCCGCGCCGGCGTGCATCAGCGCTTCATCGAACGGATCAATACCCTGGAAAAAGCGCCTCCAGGTCTACCTTCCCGAGTGATCGTCTTCGGCATTTCATCGTTGCCCGCCCAAGCGCTGGAAGCCCTTGCCGGCCTGGCACGTTTCAGCCAAGTCCTGCTCTGCGTACACAACCCTTGCCGTCACCACTGGTCCGACATCGTCGCCGACAAAGACCTGCTGCGTAACGAATACAAACGCCAGGCGCGCAAGACCGGCATGCCGGTCACCATCGACCCACAAACCCTGCACCAGCACGCCCACCCGCTGCTGGCCGCCTGGGGCAAACAAGGCCGTGACTACATCAGCCTGCTGGACAGCTACGACGATCCCAACAGCTACCGCGCCGCGTTCCGCGATGGTCGCATCGACCTGTTCAGCGACAGCGAACCCACCACGCTGCTCAACCAGCTCCAGGACGACATCCTCGAACTGCGTCCGCTCAATGAAACCCGCGAGCTCTGGCCTGCTGTCGACCTGGAGCGCGATACCTCCATCCGCTTCCACATCGCCCACAGCGCCCAACGCGAAGTAGAGATTCTCCACGACCAACTGCTCCAGCGCTTCAGCGGCGACCCCACGCTGCGCCCCCGCGACATCATCGTCATGGTCCCCGACGTCGACAGCTACGCACCGCACATCCGCGCCGTGTTCGGCCAGCTTGAGCGCAACGACCCGCGCTTCATCCCCTTCACCCTCACCGACCAAGGCCAACGCGGCCGCGACCCCTTGCTGATCGCCGTCGAACACTTGCTTAAGCTCCCCGACAGCCGCTTCCCGGTCAGTGAAATCCTCGACCTGCTCGACGTCCCCGCCCTGCGCGAACGGTTCGCCATAAAAGAGCGCGACCTACCCACGTTGCACCGCTGGATCGAAGGCGCCGGTATTCGCTGGGGACTTAACGCGGAACAACGCGCGGGGCTTGGACTGCCACAAGAGCTGGAACAAAACAGCTGGCGATTCGGCCTGCGCAGGATGTTGCTCGGTTACGCCGTAGGCACCGGCGCAGCCTGCGACGGCATCGAACCCTATGACGAAATCGGCGGCCTCGACGCTGCGCTGATCGGCCCGTTGGTTGCGTTGCTCGATGCACTGCATGACGCCCACCAGACCCTGTCCCAGCCGGCCGCTCCGCAAGCGTGGGGCGAGCGCCTGCAACGCCTGATGCAACTGTTCTTCCTGCCCAGCAGTGAACACGACGACTACCTGCTCGGCCAACTCGAACAACTGCGCGAAACCTGGCTGGAAACCTGCGAGTCCGTCGGCCTGCAAGACGAGTTACCGCTCACCGTCGTCCGTGAAGCCTGGCTCGCCGGCCTGGACCAAGGCCGCCTGTCCCAGCGCTTCCTCGCCGGAGCTGTCAATTTTTGCACCCTGATGCCCATGCGCGCGATCCCGTTCAAGCTCGTCTGCCTGCTCGGCATGAACGACGGCGACTACCCACGCGCCCAGCCACCGCTGGACTTCGACCTGATGGGCAGCGACTACCGCCCCGGCGACCGTTCACGCCGTGAAGACGACCGCTACCTGCTGCTCGAAGCCTTGCTCTCAGCCCGCGATCAGCTCTATATCAGCTGGGTTGGCCGCAGCATCCGCGACAACAGCGAGCGCCCGGCCTCGGTCCTGATCGGCCAATTACGCGATCATCTCGCCAGCGGCTGGCACCACGCCCAAAGCGAGGAGCCGCTCCTCGAAGCGATGACCCAAGAGCATCCACTGCAACCCTTCAGTGCCCGCTACTTCCACGAAGGCGACCCGCTGTTCAGTTACGCCCGCGAATGGCAGTTGCTGCACGAAGCATCCGATGCCGAACCCACAGCAGACGAGCTGCCAGAGCGCCAACAAGAAGAGCCCCTGAGCCTTGGCCAGCTGCAAGATTTCCTACGCAACCCGGTCAAACACTTCTTCAGCCAGCGCCTGAAAGTGTTCTTTGAAGCGGCCGAAGTGCCCCTGGCCGATGAAGAACCCTTCGTCCTCGACGCGCTGCAACGCTACAGCCTCAGCGACAGCCTGTTGAACGCGGCGCTGGCCCAACCCGAACATCTCGACCAGGCCCTCAACGCCCAGGCCTTGCGCCTGCAAGGCAGCGGCCTGCTGCCGATGGTCGGTTTCGGCGAATGCCTGCGCAACGAATTGATCGAACCCTTGCCGGACCTGCTGCAACGCTACCAACAGTTGCTGGCCCTTTGGCCGACGCCACACACCGGTGCCGAACCGATCAGTTTTGAGCATCAAGGTATTCAGCT
Organism: Pseudomonas sp. CBZ-4; assembly: GCF_000346755.1. Classification (GTDB taxonomy): domain Bacteria; phylum Pseudomonadota; class Gammaproteobacteria; order Pseudomonadales; family Pseudomonadaceae; genus Aquipseudomonas. Next base: position 3,026 of record NZ_ANNV01000160.1, read on the forward strand.
GGAAGGCTGGATCAGCGGCCTGCACCGGCGCAGTGATGGCGGTTTGCTTAGCGTGACCACCATCCCCAACAGCATCGGTTCGATCAAGACACGTAAATGGCATCGCCTGATCCGGCCTTGGGTCAATCATGTGGTCGCGTGTGCCTGCGGGCTTTCGTTGAGCACCGGCTTGGTGGCCAGCGATGACACCTTGCTACTGCCGCCTCTGGAAACAGGCACCGCTCAGGAAATCCTCGGTAATCTGCTGCTGGCTTGGCACTCAGGTATGAAAAAGCCACTCCCCGTGGCAGTCAAAACCGCGTTCGCTTGGTTGAGCCAGATCGATCCCGACAAGGCCAACGCCGCCGCCAGCAAAGCCTACGAAGGCGACGGCGTAAACACCGACGGCGAGCGCCGCGAAACTCCCGCGCTCACCCGCCAATTCCCCGACTACGCCACGCTCGTCGCCAGCGAAGAGTTCGACGGCTGGTGCGAAACCCTGTATCGCCCGCTGATCAACGCCCCGTGGCGCTCACTCACCAGCGAGGAGGCCCGCGCATGAGCAGCAAACCCTTGGCCCTGGCCTTCCCGCTAAAAGGCAGCCAGCTGATTGAAGCCAGCGCCGGCACGGGCAAAACCTTCACCATCTCGGCGCTCTACTTGCGCCTGGTACTGGGTAACGGTGGCGATGAATCCGGTTTTGGCCGCGAACTGCTACCGCCACAAATCCTCGTGGTGACGTTTACCGACGCCGCGACCAAGGAACTGCGCGAGCGCATTCGCATCCGGCTGGCCGAAGCGGCGCGTTTCTTCCGCAGTGAAATCGACAAGCTCGACCCGCTGATCACCGAACTGCGCGACCAATACCCGCCAGAGCAATGGCCCGCCTGCGCCAACCGCCTGGACATCGCCGCACAGTGGATGGACGAGGCGGCCGTCTCGACCATCCACAGTTGGTGCCAGCGCATGCTGCGCGAACACGCCTTCGATAGCGGCAGCCTGTTCACCCAGACCCTGGAAACCGACCACAGCGACCTGCTCGGCGAAGTCCTGCGCGATTACTGGCGACTGTTCTGCTACCCGATGCACGACGACGCGCTCACCTGGGTGCGCAACAACTGGGGTGGCCCCGCCGCGTTGATGCCACGGGTGCGCGCCCTGTTCGGCAGCGAACGCCCCACCGGTGAAACCCGCGACCCTGCCGAACTGATCAACGCCTGCCTGCAAGAGCGCCGCGAAGCGCTGAGGGAACTCAAGGCGCCCTGGCAGCAATGGGCCATCGAGCTACGTGACATCTGCCTACAGGCAGTCGCCGCCAAAACCGTCGACGGCCGTAAGATGCAGGCGCGTTACTTCGAGCCCTGGTTCGAAAAGATCAGCGCCTGGGCCGCTGACGAAACCCTTGAACAACTCGACATCGGCACCGGCTTCACCCGCCTGACCCCCGATGGCATGGCCGAAGCCTGGAAGGGCGACCCGCCGCATCACCCCGGTATCGATGCCATGGCCGGCCTCAAGGCCGCGCTAGACGCACTGCCCACTCCCGACGCCGCCGTGCTGCAACACGCCGCCGGCTGGGTCGGCAAACGCTTCGAAGAAGAAAAGCGTCGCCGCGCCGAAATGGGCTTCGACGACATGCTCACCCGCCTCAACACCGCACTCCAGGCAGACGGCGGCGAGCGCCTGGCGAGTGTGATCCGTGAGCAGTTCCCCGTCGCGCTGATCGACGAATTTCAAGACACCGACCCGGTGCAATACAGCATCTTCGACCGCATCTACCGCATCGAAGAAAACCACCCCGACAGCGGCCTGTTCCTGATCGGTGACCCCAAGCAGGCGATCTACGCCTTCCGTGGCGCCGACATCTACACCTACCTGCGCGCACGCGCGGCCACCACCGGGCGCCATCACACCCTGGGCACCAACTTCCGCTCCAGCCATGCGATGGTCGAGGCGGTCAACCATGTGTTCCAACGTGCCGAAACCGGGCGTGGCGCGTTCCTGTTCCGCAAGCCGGACGGTGACAACCCAGTGCCGTTCCAGCCGGTATTGTCCCAGGGCCGCAAAGAGCAATTGCAAGTCGATGGCCAAACGCTGCCGGCGATGAACCTGTGGCGCCTGCCCACCGACCAGCCGATTTCCAATGTGGTGTACCGCCAACAACTGGCCGCCGCCTGTGCCACGCAGATTGTTGATTTGCTCAACGGCGGGCAGCAGGGCACTGCGGGTTTCCTGCAAGCGGATGACAGTTTCATCGGCGTGCTGCCGTCAGACATTGCCATCCTCGTACGTGATGGCAAGGAAGCCCAAGCCGTGCGCGCTGAGCTGGCCGCCCGTGGCGTGCGCAGCGTGTACCTGTCGGACAAGGATTCGGTGTTCGCCGCCCAGGAAGCCCACGACCTGCTGGCCTGGCTCAAGGCCTGCGCCGAGCCGGACGTCGAACGCCCACTGCGCGCCGCCTTGGCCTGCGTGACCCTGAACCTGTCACTGCCGGAACTGGAGCGTCTGAACCAGGACGAACTGGCGTGGGAAACCCGCGTGATGCAGTTCCGTGGCTACCGCGCGATCTGGCGCAACCAAGGCGTGCTGCCGATGCTGCGCCGCCTGCTCCATGACTTCAAACTGCCGCAAACCCTGATCGCCCGCAGCGATGGCGAGCGTGTGTTGACCAACCTGCTGCACCTCAGCGAGTTGCTGCAACAGGCCGCCTCGGAGCTGGACGGCGAGCAAGCGCTGATCCGTCACCTGGCCGAACACCTGGCACTGTCAGGGCAGGCCGGTGAAGAACAGATCCTGCGCCTGGAAAGTGATGAGCAACTGGTCAAGGTCGTAACGATCCACAAGTCCAAGGGCCTGGAATACGACCTGGTCTTCCTGCCCTTCATCTGCTCGGCCAAACCGGTGGATGGCAGCCGCTTGCCGCTGCACTACCACGATGAAAACGGCAAACCCCAAGTCAGCCTGCGCCCGACCGCCGAGCTGATCGCCCAGGCCGACGACGAGCGCCTGGCCGAAGACCTGCGCCTGTTCTACGTCGCCCTGACCCGCGCCAAGCACGCCTGCTGGCTGGGCATTGCCGACCTCAAGCGCGGCAATAGCAGCAGTTCCGTGCTGCACTTGTCTGCACTGGGCTACCTGCTCGGCGCCGGCGCTTCGTTGGGCGAGTCCGCCGCCCTGGCGCGCTGGCTACTGGACTTGCAGGAAGGCTGCCCCGCCATGCACTACGGGCAAGTGCCCGAGGCGCAAGACATCCTCTTCCACCCGCCGCGTAACGAAGCCACGCTGCTCGCGCCGCTGCTGCCCAAGCGCAAGGCTGCGGAGAACTGGTGGATCGCCTCCTACAGCGCCTTGCGCATTGGCGACAGCATGAGCGTGGCCACGCCGGAAGCGCCGGAAAGCCCACAAGCGCAAAAGCTGTTCGATGACGAGCGTCTCGATCCCGACGCACCGCGCGAAGTGGCGGCGTCCGGCGGTGATATTCACCGTTTCCCACGCGGCCCGAATCCGGGGACCTTCCTCCATGGCCTGTTGGAGTGGGCCGGCGAAGACGGCTTCAACGTCACGGCTGAAGCCATCGAAAAAGCTGTCGGCGCGCGCTGCAACCGCCGTAACTGGGAAGGCTGGATCACCACCCTCAGCGGTTGGCTCGGCCAGTTGCTGCAAACGCCGCTGCCGGTGGATAACGGCCAGGTCACCCTCAGCAGCTTGCAGCAGTACCAGATCGAGATGGAGTTCTGGTTCGCCAGCCACAAGGTCGACGTGCTCGCCCTCGATAAACTGGTGTGCCAGCACACCCACAACGGCGTGTCGCGGGTTGCCGCCGAACCGGTGTTGCTCAACGGCATGTTCAAGGGCTTTATCGACCTGACCTTTGAACACGACGGTCGCTATTACGTGGCGGATTACAAATCCAACTGGCTCGGCCCCGACGATTCGGCTTACACACTGGAAGCCATGGAACAGTCGATCCTCGATCATCGGTACGACCTGCAATACGTTCTTTACCTACTGGCCCTGCACCGCCAACTGAAGGCGCGCCTGCCGGATTATGACTACGACCGCCACGTCGGCGGCGCGCTGTACGTGTTCCTGCGCGGCGTGCAATCCGCCAGCCGGGGCGCCTACTTCACACGCCCGCCGCGTGAACTGATCGAAAGCCTGGACCTGTTGTTCCAGGGCAAGCCCATCCCGCCCAAGGTTGAGCCCGCCTGGGAACAAGGAGTCCTGTTATGAGCCTGTCGCCCCCGCCGCTTGAGGCGTTGGAACCCCTCAGCCATGCCGCCGACCTCGTGCAACTGCTGGAGCGCTGGGTTGACCGCGGCTGGCTGCGCGCCCTGGACAAGGCTTTCGTCGGCTTCCTCCACGAACTCGACCCCCAGGCCGACCCCGTGGTGCTGCTGGCCGCTGCGTTGACCAGTCACCAACTGGGCCACGGTCACGTGTGCCTGGACCTGGTCGAAACCCTCAAGGCGCCGGACTTCGCCCTGTCCTTGCCGCCCGAAGGCGACCTGCAAACCGGCGCGATGTTGCTGCCGTCGCAACTGCTCAACGGCCTCGACGGCGCCCGCTGGTGCGCGGCCCTGGCCGCCAGTCGCCTGGTTGCGCTGGGCGGCGATGACAGCGAGTCGGCCCACAGCCGTCCGCTGGTGTTGTCCGGCACACGCCTGTACCTGCGCCGCTACTGGACCTACGAGCGGCGCATCGACAGCGCCTTGCGCCGCCGCCTCGCCACCGAGGAAAGCGTCGCCGCCGACTTGCCCCAGCGCCTCAACGGCCTGTTCGACCAGCCGCCGCCCGATGGCGTGATCGACTGGCAAAAACTCGCCTGCGCCCTCGCGACTCGGGGGGCGTTCAGCATCGTCACCGGCGGCCCCGGCACCGGCAAGACCACCACCGTGGTGCGCCTGTTGGCATTGTTGCAGGCTCCGGCGGTGGAAGCCGGCAGTCCGCTGCGCATCCGCCTGGCCGCACCCACCGGCAAAGCCGCCGCGCGCCTCACCGAGTCCATCAGCCAGCAAGTGCAGTCGCTGACGGTGCCCGACACCGTGCGCGAAAAAATCCCGACCCAGGTCACCACGGTTCACCGCCTGCTGGGCAGCCGTCCGGGCACCCGCCACTTCCGTCATCACGTGGGCAACCCCTTGCCCCTGGATGTGCTGGTGGTGGACGAAGCCTCGATGATCGACCTGGAAATGATGGCCAACCTGCTGGATGCCTTGCCGCCGCACGCGCGCCTGGTGCTGCTGGGCGACAAGGACCAGCTCGCCTCGGTCGAGGCCGGCGCCGTACTCGGCGACCTGTGCCGCGACGCCGAAGCCGGCTGGTACAACGCCGAGACCCGGCAATGGCTGCAAGCAGTCAGCGGTGAAGACCTCGGCGCCAGCGGCTTGCAAGAAGACCTCGATGGCAGCCACCCGCTGGCCCAGCAAGTGGTGATGCTGCGCTACTCGCGGCGTTTTGGTGAAGGCAGCGGCATCGGCCAACTGGCGCGCCTGGTCAACCAGCAAAACGCCGAGCAAGCCCGGCAACTGTTGAATGCCGGCAGCCACAGAGACCTGGCCTGCGTCCGGCTCAAAGGCGAGCACGACCACGCCCTGGAGCGCCTGGTACTGGACGGGCAGGGCAGCGACGGTGCCCAGGGTTATCGCTACTACCTCGACCTGCTGCGCAGCACACGTCCGGCCTTCGACACCCCGCGCGAAGACGCCGCCTGGACCCACTGGGCGCAGCAACTGCTGCAAGCCTTCGACGCCTTCCAACTGCTCTGCGCGGTGCGCAAAGGCCCGTGGGGCGTGGAAGGGCTGAACCTGCGCATCACCGCGGCCTTGCGCAAAGTGCGGCTGATCGACGGCGACGAACAATGGTACGAAGGCCGCCCGGTGCTGATGACCCGCAACGACTACGGCCTGGGCTTGATGAACGGCGATATCGGCATCGCCCTCAAACTGCCGGAAAGCGACGGCGGGCCGCAGGTGCTGCGGGTGGCCTTCCCCCGTAACGATGGCCAGGGCGGCGTGCGCTTTGTACTGCCCAGCCGTCTGAATGATGTGGAAACCGTGTACGCCATGACCGTGCACAAATCCCAGGGCTCGGAATTCACCCACACCGCGTTGATCCTGCCGGACGCGCTGAACCCGGTGCTGACCAAAGAACTGATCTACACCGGCATCACCCGGGCCAAGCAATGGTTCAGCCTGATCGAGCCCCGTGGCGGGGTGTTTGAAGAGGCCGTGGGGCGCAAGGTCAAGCGCTTGAGCGGGCTGATGCTGGAGTTGGAACATGACGCGGAAAAATCTGACTGATAGGTCATTTTTGGCGCCATATCGCGGGGGTTTCCGCCGCTGTGCTATCGTTGCGGCATCATCTTGAAAAGACCTGAGAGAATCGCTGCATGAAGGTGGCTGGCTCGTCCACAGAGCGTAGTTTGAGCTGGAGACGCATGTTACTGGTGGCGGTTCTTGGCCTGCTCGCGCCCCGCGTTTTTGCCCAGGCGCCGAGCCCGGCAGATCACCGTGCCCAGGCGGTGACCCAGGTGGTCCTCGGCATCCTCAGTTATGCCCGTTGGCCGGTGGAACCGGCGCAATTGCGCCTGTGCATCGTCGGGCCGACCCAGTACACCGACGACCTGATCAAAGGCACCACCCAGGCCACCGGTCGGCCGGTGCTGGTGCAGCGGTTGCTGGCGGACCACCCGGATATCGTCAATGCCTGCAACGCCGTGTATATCGGCAAGCTCAGCGGCGATGAGCGCAGCAAACTGTTTGCCTCGCTGATCGGTCACCCGGTGCTCAGCATCAGTGAAGGCGGCGACCAATGCACGGTGGGCAGCCTGTTCTGCCTGCGCGTGGGGGATGAGCAAGTGTCGTTCGAGGTCAATCTCGACTCCGTGGCGCGCAGCGGCGTGCGCATTCATCCGAGCGTGCTGCAACTGTCGCGCCGCCGAGCGCCTGAGCCATGAGCGCGCTGAACGTGCGCCCGACCCTGCGCTCGGTGATCGGGCGTGGGCACATGATCCTGGCGCTGGTGGCGGTGAGCCTGGCCAGCGTGTCCCTGACCCTGCTCGGCGTGCTGGCGCTGCGGGTCTACGCCGAGCACAACCTGCACCTGATCGCGCGCTCGATCAACTACACCGTGGAAGCGGCGGTGGTGTTCAACGACAGCGCCGCCGCCACCGAAGCCCTGAGCCTGATCGCCTCCACCGAAGAAGTGGCCCGGGCCGAAGTCTTCGACGCCAACGGCAAGCTGCTGGCGCAGTGGGTACGCCCGGACACCGGCATGCTCTCGCGGGTTGAACTGGAACTGGCGCATACCCTGCTCGAACAGCCCATCAGCCAGCCGATCCTCCATCAAGGGCGCACCGTGGGCAGCATCCACCTGACCGGTCACGGCGCCAGCCTGCTGCGCTTTTTGCTCAGCGGCCTGGCCGGCATCCTGATTTGTACCGCCCTCAGCGCCTGGGTCGCCCTGCACCTGGCGCAGCGCCTGCTGCGCGGCATCACCGGCCCGCTGCAAAGCCTCGCCGCCGTGGCCCACGCCGCCCGCAGCGAGCGTGATTTCGACCGGCGCGTGCCACCGGCGCGAATCGCCGAACTCGACAGCCTGGGCAGCGACTTCAATGCCTTGCTCGGCGAGATGGAAGCCTGGCAAAGCCACCTGCAAAGCGAAAACGAAACCCTCGCGCACCAGGCCAACCACGACAGCCTCACCGGCCTGCCCAACCGGGCCTTTTTCGAAGGCCGCTTGATCCGTGCCCTGCGCAGCGCCGCCAAACTCAACGAGCGGGTCGCCGTGTTGTTCCTCGACAGCGACCGCTTCAAGGACATCAACGACAACTTCGGCCACGCTGCCGGCGATGCCGTCCTGGTCGCCGTGGCCGAGCGCGTGCGTGCGCAGTTGCGTGAAGACGACCTGGTGGCGCGCCTCGGTGGCGATGAGTTCGCCATCCTGCTGGCGCCCCTGCACAAGCTGGAAGATGCCCAGCGCATCGCCGACAAAATCATCGCCAGCATGGACTTGCCAATTCCGGTGCCGGGCAACACCCAGGTGTTGACCTCACTCAGTATCGGCATCGCCATCTACCCCGATCATGGTGCCACCCCTGGCACCTTGCTCAATGCCGCCGACGCCGCGATGTATCAGGCCAAGCGCCTGTCGCTGGGCGGCCAGCAAACGGCGGAGTCGGAGAGCCCCGTCGTCAATGTTCAACACAGGAGTTGACCCCTTGTTCTCGACCGCACGTTTCATGTTTATCACCCTGCTGGTGGCACTGCTCGCCCTCGGCGGCTGTCAGACGGCCCCACCCAAAGGCCTGACCCCGGCGCAAGTCGCCGTGCTCAAGCAACAGGGTTTTGAACTCACCGACGAAGGCTGGGCGTTTGGCTTGTCCGGCAAAGTGCTGTTTGGCAGCGATGTCGAAGCGCTCAACAAACCCAGCACCGATATCGTCGAGCGCATCGGCAAGGCCCTGCTGGGTGTCGGCATCGAACGCGTGCGCGTGGACGGCCACACCGATGCCTCGGGCAAAGAAGCCTACAACCAGCAACTGTCCCTGCGCCGTGCCAAGAGCGTGGCCAAGGTGCTGACGGGCGTGGGCATGAAGGAAGAAAACATCCAGCTGCGTGGCCTGGGCAGCAGCGAACCGGTGGCGTCGAACACCACGGTGGCGGGGCGCACGGAGAATCGGCGGGTGTCGATTGTAGTGATCGCGGACTGAGTAACCCCGCCTGTTCCAACTTGAAATGCACACCCCTGTGGGAGCTGGCTTGCCTGCGATGACAGTGTGTCAGTCAGCATATTCATTGCTGACACACCGCTATCGCAGGCAAGCCAGCTCCCACACTTATTCGCGGGCTTCGGTAAATCTCATCTCCCGCGTCGCCCCCATCAACAACCCCTGGTTCTGCTCCGTCACCTCGCGGATGTAATCCCACAGCAAGGTGATGCGCTTGAGCTTGCGCAGGTCTTCGCGGCAATACATCCAGAACTGCCGCGTAATCGTTATCTCCTCTCCCAGCACCGGCAACAGCCGTGGGTCCTGCGCCGCCAAAAAGCACGGCAATATCGCCATCGACCGGCCTTGCTGCGCCGCCACGTACTGCGCAATCACGCTGGTGCTGCGCAAACTGGCGCTGGCGCCGGGCACCACATTCGCCAGGTACAGCAGCTCCGAGCTGAAGGCCAGATCATCCACATAACTGATAAACGGATGCTCGGCCAAATCCGCGGGCTTGCGGATCGGCGGGTGTTGGTCGAGGTAGTCCTGGGTCGCGTACAGCTGCAGTTTGTAGTCGCACAGTTTGCAGCACACGTAGGGCCCGTGTTCCGGGCGTTCCAGGGCGATGACGATGTCGGCTTCGCGCTTGGACAGGCTGATGAAGTGGGGCAGGGGCAGGATGTCCACCGAGATCGCCGGGTAGGTGTCGACAAAATGGCTCAACTGCGGGGTGACGAAGAAACTGCCGAAGCCTTCGGTGCAGCCCATGCGCACATGGCCGGACAGCGCCACACCGGAGCCGGAGACTTGCTCGCAGGCCATATGCAAGGTGCTTTCGATGGACTCCGCGTAACCCAGCAAACGCTGGCCCTCGGGGGTGAGGACGAAACCGCTGGTGCGGGATTTTTCGAACAACAGCGTGCCGAGGGAGACCTCCAGCGAACTGATGCGCCGCGACACCGTGGTGTAGTCCACCGCCAGGCGCTTGGCGGCGACGCTGGCCTTGCGGGTGCGGGCCACTTCGAGGAAAAACTTCAGGTCATCCCAGTTCAGGGAGCCCAGTGACGTGATGTTTTTTTGCATATTGGACCGGCTTTTATGTGCGTTCTTATTAGAAGTTTGCACATCTATACTCCAAAAACAGTCCGAACGCCTCATTCTTCAAGGCGGTTCAACGCCTTGGTTCTCTGCATATCAATAAGAATTGGAGACCCCATGAACGCATCTGCCGATATTTCCGTACAACAGGTCAAGTTGCTGATCAACGGTGAGTGGGTCGAGTCCAAGACCACCGAATGGCACGACATCGTCAACCCGGCCACCCAAGAGGTGCTGGCCAAAGTCCCGTTCGCCACGGCCGATGAAGTCAATGCCGCCATCGATGCCGCCCAACGCGCCTTCCAGACCTGGAAGCTGACGCCGATCGGCGCGCGCATGCGCATCATGCTCAAGCTGCAAGCGCTGATCCGCGAACATTCCAAGCGCATCGCCGTCGTCCTCAGCGCCGAGCAGGGCAAGACCATTGCCGATGCCGAGGGCGATATTTTCCGTGGCCTGGAAGTGGTCGAACACGCGTGCTCCATCGGCACCTTGCAGATGGGCGAATTCGCCGAGAACGTCGCCGGTGGCGTAGATACCTACACCCTGCGCCAACCCATCGGCGTGTGTGCCGGGATCACCCCGTTCAACTTCCCGGCGATGATTCCGCTGTGGATGTTCCCGATGGCGATTGCCTGCGGTAACACCTTCGTGCTCAAACCGTCCGAGCAGGACCCGCTGTCCACCGTGCTGCTGGTGGAGCTGGCGCTCGAAGCGGGTGTGCCGCCTGGCGTCCTCAACGTGGTCCACGGCGGCAAGGATGTGGTGGATGCGCTGTGCACCCATAAAGACATCAAGGCCGTGTCCTTTGTCGGCTCGACCGCCGTCGGCACCCACGTCTATGACCTGGCCGGCAAACACGGCAAGCGTGTGCAGTCGATGATGGGCGCGAAAAACCACGCTGTGGTGCTGCCCGATGCCAATCGCGAACACACCCTCAACGCCCTGGTCGGTGCCGGTTTCGGCGCGGCGGGCCAGCGCTGCATGGCCACCTCGGTGGTGGTGCTGGTGGGCGCGGCCAAGCAATGGTTGCCGGATCTCAAGGCGCTGGCGCAGAAACTCAAGGTCAATGCCGGCAGCGAAGCGGGCACGGATGTCGGCCCGGTGATCTCCAAGCGCGCCAAGGCACGCATCCTGGACTTGATCGAAAGCGGTGTGAAAGAAGGCGCCAAGCTGGAGCTGGACGGCCGCGATATCAAGGTGCCGGGCTACGAGCACGGCAACTTCGTCGGCCCGACCCTGTTCTCGGGCGTGACTACCGATATGCAGATCTACACCCAGGAAATCTTCGGCCCGGTGCTGGTGGTGCTCGAAGTCGCCACACTCGATGAAGCCATCGCGCTGGTCAACGCCAACCCGTTCGGCAACGGCACTGGCCTTTTCACCCAAAGCGGTGCGGCGGCGCGTAAGTTCCAGAGTGAAATCGATGTAGGCCAGGTCGGCATCAACATCCCGATCCCGGTGCCGGTGCCGTTCTTCAGCTTCACCGGTTCCCGTGGTTCCAAGCTCGGCGACCTCGGCCCGTACGGCAAGCAAGTGGTGCAGTTCTACACCCAGACCAAGACCGTCACCAGCCGCTGGTTCGACGACGACACGGTCAACGATGGCGTCAACACCACCATCAACCTGCGCTGATTCCGGGAGACGACCATGAAGATTGCATTTATCGGCCTGGGCAACATGGGCGCGCCCATGGCCCGCAACCTGATCAAGGCCGGGCACGCGCTGAGCCTGTTCGACCTGAACCAGACGGTCCTCAAGGAACTGGCCGAACTGGGCGGCAGCATCAGCGCTTCACCGCGTGATGCCGCAAGCGGCGCGGAACTGGTGATCACCATGCTGCCGGCGGCGGCCCATGTGCGCAGCGTCTGGCTCGGTGAAGACGGCGTATTGGCCGGCATCGGCCAAGGTGTGCCGGCTGTGGATTGCAGCACCATCGATCCGCAGACCATCCGCGATGTCGCCGCTGCGGCGGCCAAGCATAGCGTTGCAGTCGCCGACGCACCGGTCTCCGGCGGCACTGGCGGCGCCGCAGCAGGGACGCTGACCTTCATGGTCGGCGCCAACCCGGAACTGTTCGCCACCCTGCAACCGGTGCTGGCGCAGATGGGCCGCAACATCGTGCACTGCGGCGACGTCGGCACCGGCCAGATCGCCAAGATCTGCAACAACCTGCTGCTGGGCATCAGCATGGTCGGCGTCAGCGAAGCCATGGCTTTGGGCGATGCACTGGGCATCGACACCCAGGTGCTGGCGGGGATCATCAACAGCTCCACCGGGCGTTGCTGGAGTTCTGATACCTACAACCCATGGCCGGGCGTGATTGAAACTGCACCGTCGTCCCGTGGTTATACCGGTGGGTTTGGTGCTGACCTGATGCTCAAGGATCTGGGGCTGGCGACTGAAGCGGCACGCCAGGCTAAGCAACCTGTGATTCTGGGCGCGGTGGCGCAGCAGTTGTATCAAGCGATGAGCCAGCGTGGGGAAGGGGGCAAGGACTTCTCGGCGATTATCAACAGCTATCGCAAACCTGAAAAACCTTGAATTCATACTGAACTCAAGGCAACGCTCGATCTTGGTATCGTTTCCGCCGTTTCCAAGAATCTGATCGTTATGGCACGCCGATACTCGAACGCCCTCAAGTATTTGATCTTCCAATCGCAGTCGAAAAAATCGGCGCTGGCCGCATTCGCTGACCAATGGACTGAGTTGGGAGATCAATCACTCGATGCTTCAAAAGTCCGCCTTGATGTCATTGATGCTTGTGCCATTGAGGCCTTCAACCGTTGGGGAGGAGATGCTCAGTTTCCCTGGGAGGATGTACCTGACTGGAAGGCCCTGGATGTCAAAGGATTTGATTTGTCCATCTGGCATGATGAGCAGCTATGTGGCCTTTGTTACGCCACACCTCGCGACAGCAAAGTCACCATTAAAATTGTGCTTCTGGAAGGGAGCCCGGATAGCCAACATCCTTTGAAGGGCCTGATTGCCGCGCTTGCCCTGGCTGCCATCGACGCATATGCGCGTGTCATTGGTTGCTCGTGTATCGAGATTCAGGAACCGCTGCCAGATGCCATGGCTACTTATGCGCGGCTTGGCTTCGAATATGACGATAAGCAGCGCCTTGTGATTTCAGTCGAGCGCTCCTAGTATTGGGCACACATACAAGGCTTGCAGAGGCTTGGTTTGATGAAAACGACTACCCGGAAAACAAATGCGCAATTGGTCGCAGATTTTTCTGCCGAGGCAAAAAAGCTCGGTGGATTGATGTCAGCCAATCAAAAGAGATTTTTCAGCATTGCGATTGAACATGGCAAAGACATGGAGCCAGCAGGCCCCTTGGCTGGCAAGAGTCGCTGAGCCTTATGAAAGAAAACCGCCATTCACGGCGGTTTTTTTGTTTGTGAACTCGACTGACGATTCAATCAAGCAAACACAAAATACTTACGCACCGTCTCAACTACTTCCCACGTCCCCTTCATCCCCGGCTCCACCACAAAGATATCCCCAGCCCGCAGGTGAATCGGCTCCATCCCTTCTGGGGTGATGATGCAGTAGCCTTCCTGGAAGTGGCAGTATTCCCACTTCACGTAGTCCACGTACCACTTGCCCGGTGTGCAGATCCAGGTGCCCATGATCTTGCTGCCGTCTTCGCTGGTGTAGGCGTTGAGGTTGACGGTGTGCGGGTCGCCTTCGAGCTTTTCCCATTTGCAGGCATCCAGGACCGGCAAGGGGTGGGTGTCACGCAGTACGGTGATGGGCTTGGACATGATGTCTCCGAGGCAGGGAATGGAAAGGTCCACCCTAAGGCCTTGGGCGCAGGGCCAGTGGTCTGAACTCGACATCGGGATGTCCAGAAGCGCTGCCGGATGATGATCCCACCAACACCACAGATCTCTGTGGGAGCCGGGCTTGCCCGCGATGGCGGCGGCCCATCTTGCATCTTTATTGCCTGATACACCGCTATTGAGGGCAAGCCCGGCTCCCACAGGGGATTGGGGTGTGCCCGAGCGATAGGTTTGTGCGTAAGTCAGCCATTTCCTCGCAGTAAGTGCGAAAGATTTCCCACTCCACGCCAGAATTCGCAAGAAAATTCGCAGCAGGCCCTCGTATCATTCACTCCAGTAACCGCCGAGAGCCTTGAAATGAACCCAATAAAAACGTGGTGGGATATCAGCCCGCCCTTGAGTACGGCGACCCCGACCTGGCCGGGTGACACGCCGTTCCAGGAAGAGCGCGTGTGGCAGTTTGGCCCGGAGTGCCCGGTGAATGTCGGGCGCATTACCCTGTCGCCGCATACTGGCGCCCATGTGGATGCGCCGCTGCATTACAGCGCGGACGGTGCGCCGATCGGCGAGGTGTCGCTGGACGTGTACATGGGCCCGTGCCGCGTGTTGCATTGCCTGGACAGCGGCGCGCTGGTGCAGCCGCATCAGCTCGAAGGCCGTGTGGATAACGTGCCCGAGCGTGTGCTGCTGCGCACTTATCCACAAGCGCCGCTCACCGAATGGGATGTGAACTTCACCGCCATCGCCCCGCAAACCATCGAGTTGCTGGCCAGCCTGGGTGTGCGTTTGATCGGCATCGACACACCCTCCCTGGACCCGCAACAGTCGAAGACCATGGATTCCCACAACGCCGTGGCGCGTCATGGCATGGCGATTCTCGAAGGCATCGTGCTCGACGACGTGCCGGAGGGCGACTATGAACTGATCGCCCTGCCGCTGCGCTTTGCCAACCTCGACGCGAGCCCGGTCCGCGCCATTCTCCGCCCGCTCAAGGAGCCCACGCGATGAGCCAATGTCCCTTCTCTGCCGATTACCAACCGCCCGAAGAATGGCACAACGCCGAACTGAATTTCTCCGAGTCCATGAGCTACGGCGACTACCTGGACCTGGGAAAAGTCCTCAGCGCCCAGCACCCGCTGTCGCCGGACCACAACGAAATGCTCTTCATCATCCAGCACCAGACCTCTGAGCTGTGGATGAAACTGATGCTCCACGAACTCAAGGCCGCCCGCGAACACGTGCGCCTGGGGGAATTGCCGCCGGCGTTCAAGATGCTCGCGCGGGTGTCGCGCATCTTTGATCAACTGGTGCATGCCTGGGCGGTGCTGGCGACGATGACCCCGTCGGAATACAAGGCGATCCGCCCGTTCCTCGGGCAGTCGTCGGGGTTCCAGTCGTTCCAGTACCGGGAGATCGAATTTATCCTCGGCAATAAAAGCGCGGCGCTGCTTCGGCCCCACGCGCATCGGCCAGAACTGCTGAACGAGTTGAAAGTGGCGATTGCCACGCCGTCGCTGTATGACGAGGCGATCAATCTGATGCTCAAGGCCGGCCTGGCGATTGATCCAAAACGCGCCGAGCGCGACCCGACGGCCGCGACGGTGCACGATGAATCGGTGGAAGCGGCATGGCGCGAGGTGTATCGCGATCCGAGCCGGTATTGGGATTTGTATCAGTTGGCCGAGAAGTTTATCGACCTGGAGGATTCGTTCCGCCAGTGGCGTTTCCGCCATGTGACCACGGTGGAGCGGATTATCGGTTTCCAACCGGGGACCGGCGGTACTGAAGGTGTGGGGTATTTGCGCAAGATGCTCGACACGGTTCTGTTCCCCGAGTTGTGGCGAGTACGCTCAACCCTCTAAACAAAAAAGCCCCGGATTACCGGGGCTTCTTCATTTTGGAATGCGATCAACACTGTGGGAGCTGGCTTGCCTGCGATAGCGGTACATCAGCCAGCACATCGGGTGACTGACACACCGCTATCGCGGGCAAGCCCGCTCCCACAGGGGTTACTGGGTCACTGCTACTTTCGTGTTGCGCACCCGCAACCGATAGGCAATGAAGATAATCCCCACCCACACCGGCATCGCAAACACCGAATTGCGAATCCCCGGAATCGCCAGCATCACGCTGATGATCACCACCATGAACGCCAGGCACAGGTAGTTGCTGAACGGGAACCAGAAGGTCTTGAACGACGGCGTCACGCCTTGCTCGCCCATGGCCTTGCGGAACTTGATGTGGGTGAGGCTGATCAGTGCCCAGTTGATCATCAGCGAGGCAACCACCAGCGCAAACAACAACTCCAGCGCACTGTGGGGTGCCACGTAGTTGACCACCACGCACAGCATCGTCACCAGGGCCGAAATCGCCAGGGCGCGCAGCGGTACGCCTTGTTTGTTCAGCTTCATCAGCGCTTTCGGCGCATCGCCTTGCTCGGCCAGGCCGAACAGCATGCGGCTGTTGCAGTACACGCCGCTGTTGTACACCGACAACGCCGCGGTCAGCACCACGAAGTTGAGGATGTGCGCTGCGGTGTCATTGCCGATCAGCGAGAAGATCTGCACAAACGGGCTGCCGCTGTAGGCATCGCCCGACGCGCCGAGGGTTTGCAGCAGTTGGTCCCATGGGTACAGCGACAGCAGCACGGTGAGGGCGCCGACGTAGAAAATCAGGATCCGGTACACCACCTGGTTGATCGCTTTCGGGATCACCTTGCGTGGCTCGCTGGCCTCGGCGGCAGTGATGCCCACCAGTTCCAGGCCACCAAACGAGAACATGATGAACGCCATCGACATCAGCAGCCCCATGCCGCCGTTCGGGAAGAACCCGCCGTGGCTCCACAGGTTGCTGATGGACGCCTGCGGGCCGCCGGTGCCGCTGAACAGCAGGTAGCAGCCGAGCACGATCATGCCGACAATCGCCACCACCTTGATGATCGCGAACCAGAACTCGGCTTCACCAAAGAACTTCACGTTCAGGGTGTTGATCAGGTTCACCGCGACAAAGAACACCAGTGCACTGACCCAGGTCGGAATCTCCGGCCACCAGAACTGGATGTACTTGCCCACCGCCGTCAGTTCGGCCATGCCCACCAGGACGTAGAGCACCCAGTAGTTCCAGCCCGCGAGGAAGCCTGCGTAACCGCCCCAGTACTTGTGGGCGAAGTGGCTGAAGGAGCCGGCCACCGGCTCTTCGACGATCATCTCGCCGAGCTGGCGCATGATCAGGAACGCGATGAATCCCGCGATTGCGTAGCCGAGGATCATCGACGGGCCCGCCGACTTGAGTACCCCGGCCGAGCCGAGGAACAACCCCGTGCCAATCGCCCCTCCCAAGGCGATCAGCTGAATGTGCCGGTTCTTCAGGCCTCGCTTGAGGCCTACCGGGTTAACCATGTCATCCGCCATTAACATTCCCTTCTACTTGTTTTTCTCAGGGTTGAGTGCACGCCGCATCAGCCCCTCAGAAGTGCTGAGGGGTCAGATATTACTCTGCGTAAACTTTTCGTAATACAACTGAACGCCAACAAGTGCCTGATCCGCCAGCCATTGTTGGATGGGTTCGACCATTGGCGGGGGGCCGCACAGGTACATATCGGCCGAACTGTCCCGCAATTCGGCCAGGTCGAAATGCTCGGTGAGGTAGCCGCGTTTGCCGAGCCATTGCGGCGCGGGCGCGCTGAGGACCTCGGTGTAGCGAAACCCCGGGATTTTCCCGGCATAGGCCTGGATGCGCGGCCCTTCGCACAAGTCCTCGGCACCGCGCACGCCGTAGTAGAGGTGCACCGGCTGCTCGCAACCGTTGGCGGCCAGCTCATCCAGCATGCCGAGCAAGGCCGACAACCCGGTGCCGCCGGCCACCAGCACCAGCGGCTTGGTCACGTGGCGCAGGTAAAAGGCCCCCAGCGGCGCTTCCATCACCAGTTCATCGCCCACTTGGCAACGCTCGCGCAAATAGTTGCTCATCACCCCGTCGGGCAGCAGGCGCACTAGAAATTGCAGCTGGGTGCCCGGCCGGTTGGCAAACGAGTACGAGCGCCAACTGTCCGTGCCCGGCACCGCAATACGCGCATATTGGCCGGGCAGGAAATCCAGCGCCTGGTCCAGCTGCACGTGCAGGATCGCCGTGCTGGCCGAGACCTGCTCCACCGCGCTCACCGTCCCGCGTACCTGCACCGGCCCCGGCGCGTTGCACAGGCTCGAATCGAAGTCGAAGTAGAAGGTCGCGTCGGACTGCACCCGCGTCTGGCAACTGAGCATCTTGCGCTGTTGCAGGTCGAGGCTGGACAAGGCTTCTTCGTCCACATAGTCCTGGCTGTAATCGCCGGATTCGCAGCGGCCCTGGCAGGTGCCGCACACGCCTTCGCGGCAATCCAGGGGGATCTTGATGCCATTGCGCAATGCCGCATCCAGCAGGATTTCATGGCTGCCCACGGGAAAGAACAGGGTCTTGCCGTCGGCAAAACTGAACGCCACTTTGTGATTCATCAACAACACTCCCGGTGCCTAGAGGTGATAGAAATCCAGCACCGAGTTGATCGTGTCGTTGAGCAACAACGCATGCTTGCGCGTGATCAACCAACTGCCGCCATGGGGCTTGAGGCTATAAGTGGCATGGCCGTAGAACTGCTCCGAGGTGGCCAGGCGATAAAACAGCGTGTGCCAGTTCAACTTCACTTGCAGCGTGCCGTCGGCCTGCTCGGCAATGCGCACGTTGTTGATCAGGTGCAGCGTGCGCGGCATCGGTGTCGCCGACGCGGCCTTGCCGGTGCGCAGGCGGAACACGCGGTCTTCCAGGCCCGAGCGGTTGGCGTAGTAGATCAGCGACATCTCACGCTTGGGGTCGCGGGTGTAGACGTGTTCCGAGTCCCACTGCGGCAGGTGGAATTCACTGTGGGGGTCGAACAGTTGCACGTAGGCGTCCCAGTCCTGGGCGTCGCACAGCTCGGACTTGCGGTAGAAGAACTGCTCGATCTGGTACTGCAATTGGGCATTCATCATTCCACCTCCCGCAGTGTCAGCGCTTGTTTGTCGAGGCCGTTCAAGAGGAATTGCTGCCAGTTGCGGTGCTGGTTCACGTACAGGCCTTCGTGGGTGAATTCGGTGCCGGTCATCGCCGGTTGGATGCCAATGGCTTCGCTGTTGGGCGTGGGCCCGGTCTCCCAGCGGTGGCTGCCGCGGGAGATATCGCTCCAGCGTTCCAGCCGGCCCTGGAACCCGCGCTGGGCTTCGCGGAACTCCACGAGGTCGTCCGGCGTGCCCATGCCGGAGACGTTGAAGAAATCTTCAAACTGGCGGATGCGGTTTTCGCGGTCGGCATCGGACTCGCCCTTGACCCCCAGGCATTGGCTGATGATCTCGGTCTTGTTCCACGCCACCGGGCGGATGATGCGCAGTTGCGAGCTGATCTGGTCGAGAAAGAACAGGCTCGGGTAGATGTTCAGGTTGCGCAGGCGGTGCATCATCCACTCGGCTTTCTGCTGGCCGTGTTCCGCGACGAGGCGCGGCATGATCGTCGCGTAGCCGGAGCGCACGCTCGGGTTGGGCATGTCGCTGAACAGCACGCTGTGGCCATTGTTGAAGGCGAACCAGCCGTCATCGGTATTCGCATCGCCGGCGCCGAGTTTGCTGTAGTCCAGCGTGCTGCCGGAGCCGGTGCCGTTTTCCGTATTCACCTGCTGGCGATGCTGCACCGTGGCCACGTAGTTGTAGTGCACGGTGCTGACGTGATAACCGTCCAGGCCGTTTTCGTTTTGCAGCTTCCAGTTGCCGTCGTAGGTGTAGGCGGACTTGCCCGGCAGCACTTCCAGCTCACCGCTGGCGGACTGGGCGACCATCATGTCGAAGAACACCTTGGCGTCGCCGAGGAAGTCTTCCAGGCGGTCGGTGCCATTCACATCCAGGCTGATGAATACAAAACCCTTGTAGCTGTCGATACGGGCTTTTTTCAGGCCGCGCGTCGCCTTGTCGAAACCTTCCGGGTATTCCCCCGGCGCCTTGACCTTCACCAGCCGGCCATCGCTCTTGTAGCACCAGGCGTGGAACGGGCAGGTAAAGGTCGACTGGTTGCCCTTGCCAACCCGCGTCAACGTGGTGCCGCGATGCTGGCAGGCGTTGATCAGCGCATTCAGCTGGCCCTCGCCGTCGCGGGTGATGATCATCGGCTGGCGTCCGGCGCGCATCGTCACGAAGTCGTGGTTATGGGCCAGTTCGCTTTCGTGGCAGGCGTAGATCCAGTTTTTCTCGAAGATCAGTTCCATCTCCAGGTCGAACAGCTGCGGCTCGGTGAACATGTCGCGGGCGATGCGGAACACCTCTTCGGCCGGGCGAAAATCCAGGCAACCTTCGATAAACGTTTTCCACTGCTCGACGCTTCTTGCACCACTCATGGGAGGCACCTTTTTTGATAGGGGCTAATCGGTGGTTTATTAGAGGCAGCGGGGCAGGGCGCGGGCTATCCGCTTAATCGGGGAAGGTGCGCCGGATAATTGGGCAGCAAATACCCACGGCGGTGCAGGGCGGTGACGCAATGCGCTACTGTCTTCGCAGGCAATTGCCGGAAAAGTCCCAGGTTTATCCACATAGTCCGTCGGTGCTATCCACTCAGTGGCAATGCCCCCGGCGTGGCGTGGAACTTGCTGTCGAACACTAACAATGACGCGCCGCCAGAGCGCGCAAACGCCTAACCGCCGTGGGTGCATCCTGATGAGCAGCCAAACGATTCAACGTTTCGACCTGGAGGGCGCCCGCAGCTGGATGTCCGGTATCTGCGGGCCCCATCGCCTGACCACCGCCACACCCGAGCGCTTGCGCTTCCACCACAGCGCCAATGTGCTCAAGTCCCGTGCCACCACCTTGGGCGTGATCGAATACGGCACCGACGTGACCATCGACATCGAAGACGCCGAGCACTTCAGCAGCTACAGCCTGAGCCTGCCCCTGGAAGGTGAGCAGGAGTTGAGCAAGAACGGCGAGCGCCTGAGTTCCAACCGCGACCAAGGCGTGATCATCTCGCCCAACGAACACCAGGTGCTGGCGATTTCCGGCGACTGCCGCAAGTTGCAGGTGGTGATCACGCGGGCGGCGATGAGTGAGTCCCTGGAGGGGTTGCTGCAACGCCCGATTGATACGCCGCTGCGCTTCGAGTCGGTGATGGATGCGGTGGAGGGCGCCTCGGCGTCCTGGTGGCGAATGGCGCGCTACTTTATTGCCGAGCTGGAATGCAGCAGTGAGCTGTATGAACAGGCGGCGTTTACCCGCGACCTGGAAAGCTCGCTGATCAAGGGCTTGATCCTCGCGCAGCCGAACAACTATTCAGAGGAACTGCGCGATGTGCTGGGGGTGAAACTGCCGCACTACCTGATCCGGGCGCGGCAGTTTATCCACGACAACGCCCGCGAAGCGGTGCACCTGGAAGACCTGGAAGCTGCGGCTGGGGTGTCGCGGTTCAAGTTGTTTGATGCGTTTCGCAAGTATTTTGCCTTGTCGCCCATGGTCTATTTGAAGAAGTACCGGTTGAGTGCGGTGCGCCAGGAGATTCTTGAGCATGGTGCGACGCGGACTATTTCCGAGATTGCCTTGGGGTGGGGGTTTACGCACTTGGGGCGGTTCTCGGCGGAGTACCGCAAGTTGTTTGACGAGTCCCCCAGCCAGACGCTGCAACGCAAGCGCTTGCGCGGTACCTGAAAACTATGGAGATCAAACTGTGGGAGCTGGCTTGCCTGCGATGGCGGTGGATCAGCTTGCA
>NZ_ANNV01000161.1 GCF_000346755.1 Pseudomonas sp. CBZ-4
CTTGCACCGCTATCGCAGGCAAGCCAGCTCCCACATTAGTCATTCGGCGAAGCTCATGCCGTGTTTGGCCTTGGTGGTTTTCACCGCTTCCAGCACCGCCAGCAGGCAATCATCACGATAGCGCTCCAGCGCGGAAATGCTGTGTTTGCCTAGCTGATCGCTGGTGCCGTCGACCACATCGTCAATCAACTTGTCGGTCAATTCCGGCGCTGGCAAATACGTCCACGGCAACTGCAACGCCGGGCCAAACTGTGCCATGAAGTGGCGCATGCCGGCATCGCCACCGGCGAGCGTGTAGGTCAGGAATGTACCCATGAACGACCAGCGCAGCCCGGCGCCAAAGCGGATCGCGTCGTCGATTTCGCCGGTGGTCGCCACGCCGTCGTTCACCAGGTGCAGCGCCTCGCGCCAGAGCGCTTCGAGCAAACGGTCGGCGATAAAACCCGGGACTTCCTTGCGCACGTGCAGCGGGCGCATGCCGAGGGATTCGTACACCTTGATCGCCGCCTGAACGGCTTCTGGCGCAGTGTTTTTACCGCCCACCACTTCCACTAGCGGCAGCAGGTAGACCGGGTTGAACGGGTGACCGACCACGCAGCGTTCCGGATGGATCGAGCCCTCGTAGAATTCACTCGGCAACAGGCCGGAGGTGCTGGAGCCGATCAGAGCATTTGGCTTGGCCGCCGCGCTGATCTTGCTGTGCAAATCAAGCTTCAACTCCAGGCGTTCCGGGGCGCTTTCCTGGATGAAGTCGGCGTCTTTCACGCACTCCTCGATGGTGGCGACGAAGCGCAAGCGGTCTTGCGATGCACCGGGGGCCAGCCCTTGTTTTTCCAGGGCGCCCCAGGCGTTGGCGACACGTTTGCGCAGCGCGGTCTCGGCGCCGGGCGCGGGGTCCCAGGCGACGACATCCAGGCCATGGGCGAGGGCGCGGGAGACCCAGCCGCTGCCGATGACACCGCTGCCGAGGGCGGCGAAGGTTTTGATTTCGGTGATAAAGCTCATGAGGATGTTCCTAAAGAGTTCGGTGGTCCCTTGTGGGAGCGGGCTTGCCCGCGATAGCGGTGTGTCAGTTGATGCCGCCATCGCGGGCAAGCCCACTCCCACAGGGTTTTGTGGTGTTTGGGGGGTTAGCGGCGTTGGGTCAGGCCCATCTTGATGCGGCCTTCGGCTGGGGTCAGCACTCGCGCACCCAAGCGGCTGAGGATTTCACTGGCGCGTTCCACCAGTTGCCCATTGGTCGCCAGCACACCCTTGTCCAACCACAGGTTGTCCTCCAAACCGACCCGCACGTTGCCGCCCAGCAGCACCGCTTGCGCGGCCATCGGCATTTGCATGCGGCCGATGCCAAAGCCGGCCCACACGGCGTCGGCGGGCAGGTTGTCGACCATGGCTTTCATGGTGGTGGTGTCGGCCGGCGCGCCCCACGGGATGCCCAGGCACAGTTGGAACAGCGGGTTGTCGAGCAGGCCTTCCTTGATCAGCTGCTTGGCAAACCACAGGTGGCCGGTGTCGAAGATTTCCAGCTCGGCCTTCACGCCCAGCTCCTGGATGCGTTTGGCGCCCGCCCGCAGTTGGGCCGGGGTGGACACGTAGATGGTGTCGCCATCACCGAAGTTGAGGGTGCCGCAGTCCAGGGTGCAGATTTCCGGCAGCAGTTCTTCGACGTGGGCCAGGCGCGTCAGCGGGCCGACCAGGTCGGTGTTGGGGCCGAACTCCATCGGGTTTTCACCGGCACCGATCTCCAGGTCGCCGCCCATGCCCGCCGTGAGGTTGACGATGATGTCGATGTCGGCCTCGCGGATGCGCTCCATCACTTCGCGGTACAGGGCGACGTCGCGGCTGAACTTGCCGGTCTCGGGGTCGCGCACGTGGCAATGCACAACCGTGGCGCCGGCCTTGGCGGCTTCCACCGCCGCAGCGGCGATTTGCTTGGGAGTGACCGGCACGTGGGGGCTGCGGCTGGTCGTGTCGCCAGCACCGGTGAGTGCGCAGGTGATGATGACGTCGTGGTTCATGGGGCGGTTCCTTACAGGCGTGGTGGTGCCGTTCGCAGCCGGATCTGGCTGCGAAGCGGTGATTGAAGGTGAGTTACTTGCTGGTCAGTTGCAGGTTGGCCGCAGCCGGCTTGCCGTCGAAAGTGGTCACGCCTTCAAGCCAGCGCTGCTGGTCTTGCGGGTGGTCCTTGAGCCACTGCCTGGCGGACTCGATGGCGTCCTTGTGGTCCAGCAACGGCTGCATCATCCGGCTCTCGTCGGCGGCGGTGAAGGTCAGGTTGGTCAGCAGCTTGTGCACGTTGGGGCACTGTTCGGCGTAGGTCGGCGACGTCACGCTCCACACGGTGGCCATGCCTTCGTTCGGGCCCAGGGCGTCGTCGCTGCCGCTGAGGTAGGTCATGGCGACGTTGACGTTCATCGGGTGCGGCGCCCAGCCGAAGAACACCACGGCTTCCTTGCGCCGCACCGCGCGGTCCACGGCGGCGAGCATGCCGGCCTCGCTGGACTCCACCAGTTGGAATTTGCCCAGGCCGAACTGGTTCTTGGCGATCATCGCCTTGATCTGGGTGTTGGCGCCCGAGCCGGGCTCGATGCCGTAGATCTTGCCGCCCAGTTCTTTGTCGAACTTGGCGATGTCAGCGAAGGTTTTCAGGCCCTTGTCTGCCAGGTACGTCGGCACGGCGAGGGTGGCGCGGGCGTCTTCCAGGCTCGGTTTGTCCAGGACCTTGACCTGCTTGGCGTCGACGAACGGCGTGATGGTCTGGGTCATCAGCGGGTTCCAGTAGCCGAGGAACAGGTCCAGGCGCTGGTCGCGGATACCGGCGAAGATGATTTGCTGGGAGGCGCTGGTCTGTTTGGTCTTGTAGCCGAGGCCGTCGAGCAACACTTGGGTCATGGCGCTGGTGGCGATCACGTCCGTCCAGTTCACCACGCCCATGCGCACGTTCTGGCACGAAGCCGCGTCGGCCGCCATGACGTTGGTACTGAAAATGGCGCTGGCGCTGAGTGCGAGTAACAGTCGGTTCATGGTGGGTCCCTCGGCAGGTCGTTATTGTGGGGGCCGGTGTCTTTGTGCACCGTGACGCCACGTTACGCAGCTTGCGGCGCGGCAAAACGCACGGCGGCGACTGACTCTTGCACTGCAGCGACCTGTCCTCTTGAATCCAGCAGAGAACGGGAGTATCACAGGGCCACGCTGCCCGCCCGACGAGAGCGCCACCATGTCCCAGGATTTCTACTTTCTGCTGATGCCGGGCTTCTCGGCCATCGGTTTTATCTCCGCCCTTGAGCCGCTGCGGGTGGCCAATCGCTTTCGCGGCGAGCTGTACCGCTGGCACGTGCTGAGCGCCGATGGCGGCGCGGTATTGGCGAGCAATGGCATGTCGGTCAACGCCGATGCGGCGCTGGAACCGCTGAAAAAGGGCGCGACCTTGCTGGTGGTCGCCGGCTTTGAACCGTTGAAGTTCGCCACGCCGGCGCTGGAGCACTGGCTGCGCCGCCTCGACCACGACGGCGTAACCCTTGGCGCCATCGACACCGGCGCCTGCGTCCTCGCCGAAGCGGGCCTGCTCGACGGCTACCGCCTGACCCTGCACTGGGAAGCCATCGACGCCTTCAAGGAATCCTATCCGCACCTCAGCGTGACCCAGGAACTGTTCGAGATCGACCGCCGCCGCATCACCTGCGCCGGCGGCACCGCGTCCATCGACCTGCTGCTCGACCTGATCGCCCAGGCCCACGGTCCGGAGCTGGCGATCCAGGTGTCTGAACAGTTTGTGCTCGGGCGCATCCGCCCGCGCAAAGACCACCAGCGCATGCAGATCGCCACGCGCTACGGCATCAACAACAAGAAACTGGTGCAGGTGATCGGCGAGATGGAACAGCACAGCGAACCGCCGCTGACTACCCTGGCGTTGGCCGACGCGATCAAGGTCACGCGGCGCCAGTTGGAGCGCCTGTTTCGCCTGCACCTGAACGACACGCCGAGCAACTTCTACCTCGGCCTGCGCCTGGAAAAAGCCCGGCAGCTGTTGCGCCAGAGCGACATGAGTGTGCTGGAGGTGAGTATTGCGTGCGGGTTTGAATCGCCGTCGTATTTCACCCGCAGTTACCGGGCGCGGTTTGCGAAGTGTCCGCGGGAGGATCGGCGACGGGAGGTGGTTTGACGAGCAATTATAGTCAATTATACTCGCGACTATAATTTATAGTCCTTCCAATAATTGGGTATAAAAGCATGTCCAAGAACAACGGCTTCGTGTTCCGCCGTCCCACCCTGGCCAGCAGCATTGCCGACGGCTTGGTGGGGGCTGGCATTCAGGATTTCACGTCTGGCCTGTTTCTCGCGGCGCCACGTCGTACCGGCAAAAGCACCTTTTTGCGGGAGGACTTGATCCCGGAGTGCCAGCTCAGGGGCTGGCTGACCGTGTACGTCGACCTGTGGGCGGACAAAGAAAAAGACCCCGCAGAGCTGATTGCCAGCGCGATTGCCGCAGCGCTGGTTCCCTATGAAAAGGGCATTCGCAAGCTGGCGAAGAACATGGGAATCGAGAAGCTAAGCTTTCTGCGTACCCTGTCCTGGGACTTTACCAAACCACAATTACCGGTCGGCGCAACGCTGACCCAGGCGTTGGAACTGCTCCACAGCGCGGCCGAAAAAACCGTCGTGCTGGTGATAGATGAAGCGCAGCACGCACTTACCAGCGAGTCTGGTATCAACGCGATGTTTGCGCTGAAGGCTGCCCGGGACCAGCTCAACCAAGGCCGCGACGAGGAAGGCAACGGCTTGTATCTGGTGTTCACCGGCTCCAATCGCGACAAGCTGGCCCATTTGGTCTTAGGCAAAAGCCAGCCGTTCTTCGGCTCCAGCATCACACCTTTTCCGCTGCTGGGCAGGGAGTTTACCCAAGCGTATACCCTGCATATCAACGCCCTTTTGGCCGAGACCAACCAGTTCAACGCTGCTGACATTGATGAAGTCTTTGAGCGGGTGGGCCGTCGCCCGGAGATGTTGCGCACCATCCTGGGTGAAGTGGCGCTTGAGTTGGGTGAGGCGAGTAACCTGGGTCAATTACTGCACAGTCGTGCCGAGTCGCTGCGTGCTGGCGTGTGGACCGAATTCGAAAGTGCCTGGAATGCCCTGACCATCCCTCAGCGTGCGGTGCTGGAAGTGATGGTGGAGCGTTCACAGAGCAACGAACCCTTCGCACCGTTTACCGACAGTACTGTCACGGCGGTGAGCAAGGCGCTGGAAGGCATGGGCAGTGACGTGGTGCCGGGCACTCAGACTATTCAGGCCTGTATCGATGCACTGCGTGACAAGGAGTTGGTGTGGAAGTCGAGCCGGGGAGGCTATGCCCTGGAAGACAAGTCGTTCGGCGAGTGGCTGCTGCACAAGCGCCAGACATCCCTCTAAAAGACAACGCAGGACAAATGTGGGAGCTGGCTTGCCTGCGATGGCGGTGGGTCAGCACCACAAATGCCATTTGATACATTGCTATCGCAGGCAAGCCAGCTCCCACAGGGATACTCGGTGTGGCTTATTTCTTCAGCAGCGCCGAGCAGGCGGCTTTGTAGGCCTCATGCTGGTATTTGTTCAGGCTCGCCGGCAGCTCAAAGCTGTGCTTCTTGTTCTGCGCATTGATGGTCTGCGGCGACAACAACGTCACCTCCACACCGTCCAGCAATTGAAATACACCCTCGATCTTGAACGTAGTCGGCCCACCGGCAAACTCACCTTTCTTGCTGCGCTTCTTGATCGCAATCCGCTCGATGCCGTTGGCCTGCACAAACGCCTTCACCTGGGCGGCGAAGGCTTTGACGTTGGCCGCTTCATCATCGTCTTCGAGGGCGATTTTCTTGGTGGCCAGGGCGACATGGGTCAGCGCCTGGTTGTCCAGGGAGGCGACGGCGATGATGGCTTCGCTGCCTTTGATTTCGATGCCGCAGATAGTCATGAGTGGCCTTGGTTCAGAAAGAAAGTGCCGGGGATTGTCGCTTATTCCTGCCCAATCGACTCCAGAAACTCCGACCGCTCATCACTCATGCGCGCCAAACAGTCATTCACCGCAATCGCATACGCCTTGGTACCGTTCACCGCCGGGAAGGTGTCCACGGCACAATCGGCATCCCGCAGTTTTTCCCACTTCTGCTGGGCATCCTTCAGACGAGCGGTAATGTCCGCCAGCTTGGTCTTGTCGCTGCCGTAGGTCGCAGCCATGCGTTCCAGCAGGCCCTGGTAGTTATCCTTGAGCAGTTGTTCGGCGGTGGTTTTGTTGTAGGTGGCGCATTCCAGGGTTTGCTTGTCGTTTTCGATGCCATCGCAGGGCGTGCTGTCGGTGTCTTCGGCCGCGTGGGCGGTGGTTGCGATGAGTGCCAAAGCCAGGAAAATCGATTTCATTGCGCCGTCTCATATCAGGTGATGCGGGAATTCTGGCCCAAGAGTAGGACAAAGAACAGCCGCCAGTCAGAGCTGTCATAGCAGCCTTTGTCGTGGATTGACGCTTTCGGCAATTCCCCTGTCGTTTTTGCACCCGGCTCGGGTTGCCCCTGGGCATATGCTGGCCCCAAAGCGCCGGCAGACGATTCGGCGCATGAATCGCCAATAAGGGGACGCCTGATGAGCCCAGCCGAATTGCACGCCGACAGCATCGTTATCGACGGGCTGATTATTGCCAAGTGGAACCGCGACCTGTTCGAGGACATGCGCAAAGGTGGCCTCACCGCCGCCAACTGCACCGTGTCGGTGTGGGAAGGGTTCCAGGCCACCATCAATAACATCGTGGCCAGCCAGACCCTGATCCGTGAGAACAGCGACCTGGTGATCCCGGTGAAAACCACCGCCGACATCCGCCGCGCCAAGGAACTGGGCAAGACCGGCATCATCTTCGGCTTCCAGAACGCCCATGCCTTCGAAGACCAACTCGGCTACGTCGAGATCTTCAAGCAGCTCGGCGTGGGCGTGGTGCAGATGTGCTACAACACCCAGAACCTGGTGGGCACCGGTTGCTACGAGCGCGATGGCGGCCTGTCGGGTTTTGGCCGTGAGATCGTCGGCGAAATGAACCGCGTCGGCATCATGTGCGACCTGTCCCACGTCGGCTCCAAGACTTCCGAAGAAGTCATCCTCGAATCGAAAAAACCGGTGTGCTACTCCCACTGCCTGCCGTCCGGGCTCAAGGAGCACCCGCGCAACAAGTCCGATGAAGAGCTTAAGTTTATTGCGGACCACGGCGGTTTTGTTGGCGTGACCATGTTCGCGCCGTTCCTGGCCAAGGGCATCGATTCGACCATCGACGACTACGCCGAAGCCATCGAATACACCATGAACATCGTCGGCGAAGACGCCATCGGCATCGGCACCGACTTCACTCAGGGCCATGGCCAGGATTTCTTTGAAATGCTGACCCATGACAAGGGCTACGCCCGCCGCCTGACCAGCTTCGGCAAGATCATCAACCCACTGGGCATCCGCACCGTGGGCGAGTTCCCCAACCTCACCGAAACCCTGCTCAAGCGCGGCCACAGCGAACGCGTGGTGCGCAAGATCATGGGCGAGAACTGGGTCAACGTCCTCAAGGACGTCTGGGGCGAATAAGCCAGCGCATCACTGCGCAACACACCTACAACAAATTTTCTGGAGTTAAGTTTCCATGGCCAAGATCGCCCCGCAATTACCTATCGAAGTCGACAGCGAGACCGGTGTCTGGACCTCCGACGCCCTGCCCATGCTGTACGTACCGCGCCACTTTTTCGTCAATAACCACATCGGTATCGAAGAAGTCCTGGGCGCCGACGCCTACGCCGAGATCCTCTACAAGGCCGGCTACAAATCCGCCTGGCACTGGTGCGAGAAAGAAGCCGAATGCCACGGCCTGGAAGGCGTCGCGGTGTTCGAGCACTACATGAAGCGCCTGTCGCAACGCGGCTGGGGCCTGTTCAAGATCCAGGACATCGACCTCGACAAGGGCACCTGCAGCGTCAAGCTGGAACACTCGGCATTCGTCTACGTGTACGGCAAGGTCGGGCGCAAGGTGGACTACATGTTCACCGGCTGGTTTGCCGGTGCCATGGACCAGATTCTCCAGGCGCGCGGCAGCAATATCCGCACCGTCGCAGAGCAAGTCTACGGAGGCTCCGAAGAGGGCCACGATGACGGCCTGTTCACCGTCAAGCCGTTGTAAGCCGAGGACCGTGCCATGGCTTTCGAAGCAATGTTTGCGCCGATCCAGATCGGCAAACTGACCATCCGCAACCGCGTGCTCAGTACCGCCCACGCCGAGGTGTATGCCACCGACGGCGGCATGACCACCGAGCGCTACATCCGTTATTACGAAGAGAAAGCCAAGGGCGGCATCGGCCTGGCGATCTGTGGCGGTTCGTCCGTCGTGGCCATCGACAGCCCGCAGGAATGGTGGAGTTCGGTCAACCTGTCCACCGACCGCATCATCCCGCACTTCCAGAACCTGGCCGACGCCATGCACAAGCATGGCGCCAAGATCATGATCCAGATTACCCACATGGGCCGGCGCTCGCGGTGGGACGGCTTCAACTGGCCGACCCTGATGTCGCCGTCCGGCGTGCGTGAGCCGGTGCACCGTGCCACCTGCAAGACCATCGAGCCGGAAGAAATCTGGCGGGTGATCGGCAACTACGCCGCCGCCGCTGGCCGCGCGAAAGCCGGTGGCCTCGACGGCGTTGAACTGTCGGCGGTGCACCAGCACATGATCGACCAGTTCTGGAGCCCACGGGTCAACAAGCGTACCGACGAATGGGGCGGCAGCTTCGAAAACCGCATGCGTTTCGGCCTGGAAGTATTGAAAGCCGTGCGCAAGGAAGTCGGCCCGGATTTCTGCGTGGGCATCCGCCTGTGCGGTGACGAGTTCCACCCGGACGGCTTGTCCCACGAGGACATGAAACAGATCGCCAAGTATTACGACGACACCGGCATGCTCGATTTCATTGGCGTCGTGGGCTCGGGTTGCGACACCCACAACACCCTGGCCAACGTTATCCCCAACATGAGTTATCCACCGGAGCCATTCCTGCACTTGGCCGCCGGGATCAAGGAAGTGGTCAAGGCGCCGGTGCTGCACGCGCAGAACATCAAGGACCCGAACCAGGCCACCCGTATTCTGGAAGGCGGCTACGTGGACATGGTCGGCATGACCCGTGCACACATGGCCGACCCGCACCTGATCGCCAAGATCAAGATGGGCCAGATCGACCAGATCAAGCAGTGCGTCGGCGCCAACTACTGCATCGACCGCCAGTATCAAGGCCTGGATGTGCTGTGCATCCAGAACGCCGCGACGTCCCGTGAGTACATGGGCGTGCCGCACATCATCGAGAAAACCACCGGGGTCAAGCGCAAGGTCGTGGTGGTCGGTGCCGGCCCGGCCGGGATGGAAGCTGCACGCGTCGCCGCCGAGCGTGGCCATGACGTGACGCTGTTCGAGAAGAAAGAATTTATCGGTGGGCAAATCACCACCGCGTCCAAGGCGCCGCAGCGCGACCAGATTGCCGGGATCACCCGCTGGTTCCAGTTGGAGCTGGCGCGCTTGAATGTCGACCTGTGCCTGGGCGTGGCCGCCGATGCGGCGACTATCTTGGACCTGCGCCCGGACGTCGTGGTGCTAGCCGTGGGCGGGCATCCGTTCATCGAGCAGAACGAACACTGGGGCGCGGCTGAAGGCCTGATCGTCAGCAGCTGGGACGTGCTCGACGGCAAAGTCGCGCCGGGTAAAAACGTGCTGGTGTACGACACCATCTGCGAATTCACCGGCATGTCGGTGGCGGATTTCCTTGCGGACAAAGGCAGCCAGGTGGAGATCGTCACCGACGACATCAAGCCCGGCGTGGCCATCGGCGGTACGTCGTTCCCGACCTACTACCGCAGCATGTACCCCAAGGAAGTGATCATGACCGGCGACATGATGCTGGAAAAGGTCTACCGCGAAGGCGACAAGCTGGTGGCGGTGCTGGAGAACGAATACACCGGCGCCAAAGAGGAACGGGTGGTGGACCAGGTGGTCGTGGAAAACGGCGTGCGCCCGGACGAAGCGATCTACTACGCCCTCAAGGAAGGCTCGCGCAACAAGGGCCAGATGGACGTCGAGGCGCTGTTCGCGATCAAGCCGCAGCCGTGCCTGAGCGAAGCGGGTGACGGCTACTTGCTGTTCCGCATCGGCGACTGCGTGGCGCAGCGCAACACCCACGCTGCGATCTATGACGCCCTGCGCTTGTGCAAGGATTTCTAGGCAACCACCGAACCACTGTGGAAACCGGTCAATGTGGGAGCCGGGCTTGCCCGCGATGCAGGCAACTCGGTCTTGAGTGACACCGAGTCGATGCCATCGCAGGCAAGCCAGCTCCCACATTGATCCGGTTCCCATGCAAGACCTGTGTGGTCTTTGGGAGCTTCACCATGTTGAACACCCTGCTTCCCATTTTATTGTTTGCCGCCCTGGGCCTTGCCGTCCTCGGCGCCCTGCGCCGGGTAAACATGTGGCGCCGTGGCCGTGCCTCCAAAGTCGACCTGCTGGGCGGCCTGCTGGCCATGCCCAAGCGCTACATGGTCGACCTGCACCATGTGGTCGCCCGCGACAAATACATCGCCAACACCCACGTCGCCACGGCGCTGGGCTTTGTGCTGTCGGCATTGCTGGCCATCCTGGTGCACGGCTTCGGCCTGCACAACCGCCTCCTCGGCTACGCCTTGCTGCTGGCTTCGGTGCTGATGTTTGTTGGTGCCACGTTTGTCTACCTGCGTCGGCGCAACCCGCCGGCGCGCCTGTCGAAAGGCCCGTGGATGCGCCTGCCGAAAAGCCTGATGGCGTTCTCGGTGAGCTTCTTCCTGGTGACCTTGCCGGTGGCCGGGATCCTGCCGGTGGACTTCGGCGGCTGGCTGCTCGCGGCGCTGCTCGGCGTGGGTGTGCTGTGGGGCGTCAGCGAGATGTTCTTCGGCATGACCTGGGGCGGCCCGATGAAACACGCCTTCGCCGGTGCCCTGCACCTGGCCTGGCACCGTCGCGCCGAGCGCTTTGGCGGTGGCCGCTCCACCGGTTTGAAACCGCTGGACCTGAGCGACAAGACCGCGCCCCTGGGCGTGGAAAAACCCAAGGATTTCACCTGGAACCAACTGCTCGGTTTCGACGCCTGCGTGCAGTGCGGCAAGTGCGAAGCCGCGTGCCCGGCCTTTGCTGCCGGCCAGCCGCTGAACCCGAAAAAGCTGATCCAGGACATGGTCGTCGGCCTGGCCGGCGGCACCGATGCCAAGTTCGCCGGCAGCCCGTATCCGGGCAAAGCCATCGGCGAACACAGCGGCAACCCGCATCAGCCGATCGTCAACGGTCTGGTGGACGCCGAGACCCTGTGGTCCTGCACCACCTGCCGCGCCTGCGTGGAAGAGTGCCCGATGATGATCGAGCACGTGGACGCCATCGTCGACATGCGCCGCCATCTCACCCTGGAAAAAGGCGCCACGCCGAACAAAGGCGCCGAAGTCCTCGAAAACCTTATCGCCACCGACAACCCGGGCGGTTTTGCTCCGGGCGGTCGCTTGAACTGGGCAGCGGATTTGAACCTGCCGTTGCTCAGCGAAAAGGGCAGCGCCGACGTGCTGTTCTGGGTCGGCGACGGTGCCTTCGACATGCGCAACCAACGCACCCTGCGCGCCTTCGTCAAAGTGCTCAAGGCGGCGAATGTCGACTTCGCCGTGCTCGGCCTGGAAGAACGCGACAGCGGCGACGTGGCCCGCCGCCTGGGCGACGAAGCCACCTTCCAGTTGCTGGCGTCGCGCAATATCCAGACCCTGGCCAAGTACAGTTTCAAGCGCATCGTCACCTGCGACCCCCACAGTTTCCATGTGCTGAAAAACGAGTACGGCGCCTTCAACGGCAACTACGTTGTGCACCACCACAGCACCTTCATGGCCGAGCTGATCGGCGAGGGCGCGCTGAACCTGGGGCAGCACAAGGGCAACAGCGTGACCTATCACGACCCGTGCTACCTGGGCCGCTACAACGGCGAATACGAGGCGCCGCGCCAGGTGCTGCGTGCGCTGGGGATCGAGGTCAAGGAGATGCAACGCTCGGGCTTCCGTTCACGCTGCTGCGGCGGCGGTGGCGGGGCGCCGATTACCGACATTCCTGGCAAGCAACGCATTCCCGATATGCGCATGGAAGATATCCGCGAAACCGGTGCCGAAGTGGTAGCGGTGGGTTGCCCGCAGTGCACGGCGATGCTTGAGGGCGTGGTCGAACCGCGTCCATTGATCAAGGACATCGCGGAACTGGTGGCCGATGCGTTGCTAGAAGACGCTGCGCCCGCCAAAGCCCCCCTAAAGCGTGAACCTGCGGAGGTGCATTGATGAGCGACATTATCCGCCGCGACCCACGCGCTGAGTGGATCGCCCGCAACCGCCTGCACCCGCTGCATGCGGCCATGCAACCGGTGCAACACAGCTGGATGGGGCCTAACGGCGTCATCCGCAAGAACGTACATGGCGTCGGTTTTATCGGCCCCAACGGGATCAAGCGCATCGACCGCAGCGGCGCCCAGCAGGGCGGCGCGGCCAAGCGCACGGCGGCGGTGGAAGTGCAGTTGCCGCTGCATCAGGTTGCCGCGCCGGCGTTCTATATCAACGTGGTGCCGGACATGGTCGGTGGCCGCCTGAGCAGCCACGACCGCGACTTGCTCGGCCTCGCCCGCCAACTCGCCGGCAGCGACGGCGCAGTGCTGGCCGTGGTGTTTGGCGAGCACAAGGAAAACGCGTTTGCCACGGCTGGTGTCGATCGCCTGCTGGTGCTCGATGGCCCTGAGTTCGACGGTTATGCACCGGAACAACGGGTACAGGGTTTGCGCGCTGTGGATAACCAGTTCAACCCACGCCACTGGCTGCTGCCGGACAGCCGCAGCGGTGGCGGCGAATTGGGTCGGCGCTTTGCCGCCAGCCTCAAGGAACGCCCGGCGACGCGCGTATGGCAGATCAAGGGTGACGAATGCATCGGCCGTGCTGGCGCCGGCCAGGAAGACTTGGCCCGACCACTGCCGCGCCTGATCCTCGCCGCCGTCGAGTGCGCGGAACCGGTCAGCGAAACCCGTCACGAAGTGTTGCCCGTGGAGTTATCCACAGGCCTGGCGCGCAGCCTGCCGCGTATCGAAGACCTCGGCGCGGTGGCGGTGGACCCGGCGGCCATTCCGATGGCCGAAGCGGAGTTCATTTTCTCCGGCGGCAATGGCGTGAAGGACTGGGCGCTGTTCCACCAGACCGCCGCCGCCCTCGGCGCCACCGAAGGCGCGTCACGGGTGGCTGTGGACGACGGTTTCATGGCCCGCGACCGCCAGGTGGGTGCCAGCGGCATCTGGGTCACTGCAAGGGTGTACGTGGCGGTGGGTATTTCCGGGGCGATCCAGCACCTGCAAGGCATCGGTGCCTGCGACAAGGTGGTGGCGATCAACCTCGACCCGAGTTGCGACATGATCAAGCGTGCCGACCTGTCGGTGATCGGCGACAGCGCCGCAATCCTGCACGCCTTGATCGCGGCGGTAGAAACCTACCGCAACGGTGCCAAGCGCGATGCGGCTTAAGGAGTTGGCCATGACCACGAATGTAATCAGCCTGGTGTCCATCGGCGCCCACCCGACGTCCGGGCGCCCGCGCCGTGCCGAGCAAGACGCCCGCGCCGTCGAGTTGGGTTTGCAGATGGCGGGGGATCAGTTGCAGGTGCTGCACGCCGGCAATATCAACGAGCCGACCCTGCGCAGTTACCTCGGCATGGGCCTGCCGCAATTGCATGTGCTGGAACAACCGGCGGGCAGCGATGCGTTGCCGGTGCTCAGCGAGTACCTGCGCGATGCCGGTGCCCACGTGGTGCTCGCCGGCAGCCAGGCGGAAACCGGCGAAGGCTCGGGCATGTTGCCGTTTTTGCTCGCCGAACAATTGGGCTGGCCGCTGATCGTCGGGCTGGCGCAAGTGGAGTCCATCGACGGCGGCGTGGCGCATGTGCTGCAAGCGTTGCCGCGCGGGCAGCGGCGACGGTTGAAGGTGCGCTTGCCGTTCTTGGCCACGGTGGACAACGCCGCGCCCAAGCCACGGCAAAGTGCCTACGGCCCGGCGCAACGGGGTGAGTTGGCGGCCCATGAGGTCGAGGTGGAAGAGGACGGGTTGTTCACCGACGCCGTGCTGCAACCGGCTAAGCCTAGGCCCAAGCGCTTGAAGGTGATCAAGGCCAAGAGCGGTGCGGACCGGATGAAGGCCGCGACGGCCAAGGCCAGTGGCGGTGGCGGGCAAGTGCTCAAGGGCGTGAGCGCGGAAGAAGGCGCCCAGGCGATCCTCAAGCTGTTGGTGGAAGAGGGCGTCGTACGCTAACCCGAAAACACGACAAAACCCTGTGGGAGCTCCCACAATTGATCTTCATTGTGCCTGGGGTTGCGGCGCTGGTACTGGCACAGGCTTGGGCACCAAATCCGGCAACGGTGGCGGCAGCGGTGCCCAGTTGGCATCCGGCTGCTGCATGGGGGGCGGCAGCGCAGGCGTCGGATCGCCGCCGGTGGGCTTGAGAATCATCTTCTCGGTGGTATCGCGCAGGATCATGCCCTCCGTCGAACTGCGCGCCTCGGTGCCGCTGTGAAAGGTACTGATCTGCGAGATCGGCAAATCCAGGTTGCGCTCGATCCGTGGCGTCAGCAGCAAGATGATCTCGGTTTTCTGTTGGGTGCTCCGGTTGGTGCCAAACAGCTTCTTGCCGATCCACGGGATCTGGCTCAACCACGGCAACCCCGAGCCTTCGTCAACGTCCGCCGTGCGGATCAGCCCCGAGACGATCTGGGTTTCATTGTTGCGCGCGGTCAGCAGCGTCTTGGTGGCGCGCGAACCCAGTTCAAACGTGGCGGGCACGTTTTCCGAGCCGGGGATGCGCTTGGTGATATGGCTCATCTCCACATTCAACTCCAGGTTTACCTCATCGCTCAGGCTGATGATCGGCTTGACCGTGATCTGCAGCCCCACGTCCTGGTAGGACACCGACGAGGTGGTGATCTGGTTGGCCGTGGTGGTGGTCACCACCGGGATCTTGTCACCGATGTTCACCGCCGCTTCTTCCCGGTTACGCACGCGCACCCGTGGGTTGGCCAGGGTCACCGTGTTGCCGCTGCGTTGCAGCATGTTGATGCGTGCCGAGGTGCTGCCGGCGTCCAGCAGGATGTTGTCGCCATTGATGCCGCGCAATGCACTGAGGGGAATCCCGGCGAGCCCGGCGGGCACATTGGCCAGGTTGCCCACTGACACCCCCACGCTTTCCGGGTACTTGATGCCCAGGTTCAATTCATCGGTGAGGCTGACTTCCAGCACCTGGATATCAATGGTCACTTCGGACTGCGCGATATCAATGGCCTCGACCATTTTTTCCACGGCGCTGAGGGTGTCCAGGCCATCGCGCACAATCACCGCGTTCAATCGCTCGTCCACCAGCACTTCCCTGGGCTTGAGTACCTGCTTGATCTCGGCGGCGACGATCTTGGCGTCGCCATGGCTGAGGTAAAACGTGCGCACCGCCAACTCGCGGTATTCACGTTCCTTGTCGGGGCGTCGGGGGTAGATCAGGATGGTGTTGCGGTTGAGGATTTTCTTCTCCAGGCCCTGGGTGGTCAGCAACAGGTTCAACGCGTCTTCGGCCGTGGTGCGGCTGGCCGTCATACTGGCGGCGGCGCTGGGGTTGACGTCCTTGTCGATGACAAAGTTGACCCCCGACAGGCGCGCGATGGTCTCGAAAATCGTGCTCAGGCTCTGGGCGCTGAACTCCAGGCTCAGGGGTTTGCGCATGGCGTCGGACAGGTCGGCGCTGAGGTAATCGGCGCTCACCAGTTCGCGGGTCAGGGCGTTGCGAAAGTCCAGGGCCTCTCGGTAGTTGGGCTTTTGCGCGATGATCTGGCGCACCAGGTTGAGCGCCTCCACCGGGTTGGCGCGTTTCATCTCATAGGCCCGCGCCAGTTGCGGACGCAGTTGTTTCATGGCCTGGATGCTCTGGATTTCCTGGCGCGCGCCGAGGTTGCCGGGGTCGTATTTGAGGATGGTTTCCAGGGCGCGGATGGCCGCCGCGTCGTCGCCGCGCACCAGCGCGGTGCTGGCCTCGCGGCTGTATTGGGCAACCAGCAGTTCCAGCGTGCCGAATTGCGCCGTGCGCAATTGCACGTCGTCAGGTGATTGCTTGGCTTCGGCTTGCAGCACTTCGACTGACCTGACGATATCGCCCTGTTGGCGTAACTCGTCGCTGTGCTTGATCGCCCGCTGGGTCTCACAGCCATGGAGCAGCAGCGCCAGGCTCAGGGGAATCCACGTACGTCTCGTCATGATCGTATCCTTGCCCGGTCAGTGGTGGTCCAGGCGCAGGGTGCTGACATGCTTGAGTGGCAGGTAGGTCAGCACCACGGCGGTGTCGGTGAGTTTGTCCAGCCGGTAGTGGGCGTCGAGCATCGTGCCCGGCACGATGCGCCCGGGCACCGCGCAGCGGTTGCACAGGGTGTACTGGGTGCCGTTGCCGCGCAGTACGACGATTTTTCCTTGGTGCTCGTAACGCCATTGCGCGCTGACGGTGAAGGGCAGCGGCGGTGGTTTGGGCGGCGCGTTATCCACGGCGGCCGGCGGCGGTGGTGGGATCCAGGACTGGGCTGGGAACAGGTCGATCACTGCTCCCGGTTGGGGCACGGGCGTTGGGGCCGGCGCAGGTTCGGCGGGTTTGACCACGGCCGCGCTGGGCTGGGGGGCGGGGTTTTCCGGGGTGTCCTGCCAGAACAGCCAGCCGCAGCCGACCAGGGTCAGCAGCAACAGCACGCGCAAATACAGCGGCAGTTTCATTGCGCCACCCCCAGTAGGCTGACTTTGAGGTTGATACTCAGCAAGCCGCTGACGATTTCCTTGCGCTCCAGGGTCAGGCTTTCGATGCGCACCGCCGGTTCTTGCGCCGCATCTGCCAAGGCTTCGCGCAACAGGCTGTAGGGGCCGCTGAGGGGGATCTCCACGTCCAGGCGTTGCAGGCCGATATCGCCGGGAACGGAGTAGGCGAGGGTGGTTCGGTCGATGATGAAACCGCGTCGGCCGAGGGTATCCAGCAGTTTTTCCAGGCGAGGGGCGAAGTCGGCGGCGCTGGGCATCTCTTCCACCACCGCAGGTTCGGTGACTTGTACATCCTGGGGTTGTTCGGCGATACCGGCTTCCAGCTCCTGGCGTCGCTGGCTGTCGGCGATGCGCGCCGGGTGCACCACCGTGGCATCGATCACCAGTGCTGTGGCCATCAAGGTCAGCGCCAGCAGGCCCCAGAAGCCCAGGCTCTGCTGCCATTGCAGCAGGTACCAGCGCAAGCGCGGCAGGTGACGGGTCAGCGTGTCCATCGCTGGCTTACTCCGCGCCAACGGCAAGCTTGACCTGCACCGGGTGCTGCGGGTCGTTGGCCTTGCGCGCGCTCTGCTGCACGTTCACATGGACCCCGGGTTGGGCCTTGAGCCGTTCGACAAAGCGGAACGCATCGCCCAGCGCCTTGGCTTCAAGATCCAACAGCAACATCTGGTTCTGGGTGTTGACCTCCACCCGCGTCAAGGCGATATCTGCGGACCAGGCCCGGGCTACGGCGTCCATCAGCGGGAAGGGCGTGATTGCTTGCCGGGAAAACGCGGCCAGTTGCTGTTTTTGTTGCGGAGACAGGCGAATCGCGGCCTGGATCAACTGCTCTTGGCGGCGCGTCAGCTGGATAAACTGCTGCTCCAATTCATCGGTGTGCAGTTGCTGTTGCTCCATGCGCTGCCAGTGCTGCCAGGTGTTGAACAGGAGCAGGAGCGCCACCAGCCACAACACTCCGATCAGTGGCCGAAGGGGGGCGTTGGCGTGTTGGAAATCAACTGCGGGCGCAGGGGGCGTGCGCAGCAGCTGCCAGGCACTGGCGAGCCAGGATTTCATGCGGGCGCGTCCTCCAGCCAGGGATGCAGCGGCCCCAGCCATGGCGTGACAGGGCGGTTGGCGACAATCAGCGTGGCCGGCGCGCTGCGTTGAGCGAGCAGGTCGGCGGTGAACAGGTTGTCGCTCAATTGGCTGTCGGGTGGGGTGGGCAGCACGCACACCTGGGCCGGCGCGCCCCGTTGCCGATAGAGGCAGCTGAGGGCGTCGGATTCGGCGACCGCCAGCACGCAGTCTTCGGGCAGGTATCGCCAGTAGCGCTGGGCCACGGCCGTGAGCAGTGGGGTGCAGGTCAGCAGGGGCAAGCGCGCCAGCTTGAACAGATCGCGCAGGTCTTGCAGCAAATCCCGTTGGATTGCCACCGCGAGGCGGTCATGGCCGAAGGCACTGTTGGCGACCTGCACCTGCCAGCCCTCGGCACTCATCCCGGCCTGCTGGTTGAACGCGGCTGCGGCGAACCCTTGCCAGTCAGCCCTGCGGTGCAGGCCGGTTTGCCATGGGAGCATCAGGTACTGCACATGGGGAAAGCCCAGCAGCACGCTGGCCCGGTCCAGAAACCGCACGCGCCCGCGCGGTGCCTGCTCCAGCAACTGCGCGCAGGCCGCCAACGGCTCGCCGGCCCGCTCCGCGCGCCAGACGGTTGCACCCCGCCAGCGCGGGCGGGCGGCCCACGTGGCGCCGCTGCTGTGTAACCACACCACGTGCTCAGTAAAGGGAAATGACACGGTGGATCTCCTTGAGCGTGGTCTCGCCCCGGGCCGCATGGGCCAGGGCGATATCGCGAATGAACACATGGCCGGCTTCGCGCGCCAGTTCGCGCAAGGTGGATGCGGAGCTGCGGTTGAGCAGGCCTTGTTTGATGCTGTCGGTCATGGCGAGGACTTCCGCCAGGGCGATCCGCCCGCG
The DNA here is from genome assembly GCF_000346755.1 of Pseudomonas sp. CBZ-4. Classification (GTDB taxonomy): domain Bacteria; phylum Pseudomonadota; class Gammaproteobacteria; order Pseudomonadales; family Pseudomonadaceae; genus Aquipseudomonas. The sequence goes on from NZ_ANNV01000161.1 coordinate 18,847, forward strand.
ATAGCCGGTGTGGCGACAGGCTTCGCAGCCTTTGCCGATGCGGTAGTGGCCCTGCTTGAGCTGGGCGCTGGTCAAGTGGGCGAGCCGGGCGATTTCTGCATCCGGTTTGGTACTGGTCCCACAGTCCGGGCAGATGCGTCGCACCAGGCGTTGGGCAACCACGCCGTTGAGAGCTTCCACCACGCTGTGGGCATCGACGTCCATGTAGTTGAAACGCTCCAGGACGCTGAAGGCGCTGTTGGCGTGCAACGAGGTCAGCACGCGGTGCCCGGTCAACGCGGCTTGCACGGCGATGCCAGCGGTGTCGCCATCACGGATTTCCCCCACCAGAATCGTGTCGGGGTCGTGGCGCAGGATCGAGCGCAGGCCACGGGCGAACGTCAGCCCCTTCTTGTCGTTGACCGGGATCTGCGTCACCCCGGCCAGGTGATATTCGACCGGGTCCTCGATGGTGATGATCTTCTGCTCGCCCGTGTTGATCTCCGTGAGTGCGGCATACAGGGTGGTGGATTTGCCACTGCCCGTAGGCCCGGTGATGATCAACATGCCGTAGGGCTCGCGGGCCAACACGCGAATGCGTGCGATGGTGTCAGCGGCCAGGCCGAGGCTTTCCAGGCTCAGGGATTCGCCGCGCTGGGACTTGTCGAGGATGCGCAGCACCGCGTCTTCGCCATGGATGCTGGGCATGATCGACACGCGAAAATCCACCTCGCGGCCCTGGATTTTCATCTTGAACCGCCCGTCCTGGGGCACCCGGCGTTCGCCGATATCCAGTTCCGACAGCACCTTGATCCGTGACAGCGCCTGTTCGGCCATGTCCAGGCCGCTGGCGTTGCCCATCTTTTGCAACACGCCGTCGATGCGGTATTTGATCTCCAGGCCTTCGGGGTTGGTTTCCACATGAATATCGCTGGCGCGGCTTTGCAAGGCGTCGAACAGCATCGAATTGACTAAACGCACCACCGGGTTGTCGTCGCGGGCAATGCTGGTCAGGGAAATTTCCTCGGCGGCCTGGCCGACGCGGGCGTTTTCGTCGCCTGCGCCGAAGGGTTGCATGACGCGCTGGCTGGTTTCGGCGAGTTTCAGTTGGGCCTTGACCGCGTCCGGCAGGCTCATGGCCAGCGGCAGTTGGCGCAGGTCAGGGGTGGCCTGGATCCAGTGCCGGCAGGCCTGGGCAAAGGGCTCGCCCAGCACCAGGCAGGTGCGGCCCTGATAGTCCAGGGGCAGCACGTTGTGGAGCAATGCCTGGGGCAGGGGCAGCACGTCGAAACGCCAATGGTTTCCCAACTGGCCGGGCTCGATGGCGATCAAGCCCAGCGGCGCGGCGATGCTGCCCAATTGGTCGGGGCTGTTGTGCAGCACTTCCAGCAGGTAGTTGGCCAAGGACATTGACCGTTGCTCTGCCAGTGCTTGCCATTGGCGTGTCTGTTCGCTCATGGCACTACCCCTGTATGGACCCGGCCAGTTCGAAAATCGGCATGTACAGCATGAACACGATCAGGCCGATCAGCCCGCCCACCACCAACATCAGCAACGGTTCGAAAACCTTGCTGAACAGCTCGATGGCGCGTTCCAGCGCTTCGTCGTGAAACTGCGCAATGCGCTCGCACATGGCCGCCAATTCACCGCTTTGCTCGCCGACGCGCAGCAGGCGTTCGGCGACAGCAGTGGTCAGTTGATGGCGCGCCAGGGACGTGGACAGCGGCTGGCCGGCCTGGATATCGCTGATGGCGTGGCGCAGGTCAGCCTGGCGCTCGATGGGCAGCAGTGCGCCGGACATTTCCACCGCCGTGACCACGGGCATCCCGCCCATCAGCAACATGCCGGCGGTGCGATAAAAGCGCGCGAGGATAAACAGCGTGCGCTGGGCGCCGAGGCGGGGGATTTTCCATAACAGGTTGGCGACCCGGCGCTTGAACGCAGCGCTGCGAAACAGCACCAGCAGCGCGCCAATCGCCAGCGCCAGGCCGATCAACAACTCGGTGCCGCGCGTCTCCACCAGCGCACCCCACCCCACCATAAAGCGCGCGGTGGCGGGCAGATCGGCCACCGCGTCGAACACGGAGGCGAAGCGCGGAATCACGAAAAACAACAGAAACAGCAAGATCAACGCCCCAACGCCGAGCACCACCAAGGGGTACATCAGCGCGCCGCTCACGCGCTTTTTCACGGTCTCCAGATGCGCTTCGAAATGGTGATAACGACGCAGCGCCACGGCCAGTTGGCCGCTGTGCTCGGATGAGGCCACGGTGGCGATCAACAGCGCAGGGAATACCTGGGGCTTGAGTTGCATTGCCCTGGACAATGAATTGCCTTCGTACATTGACGCGAGCAGATCACTCATGACCTGCCGGTTGATCCCGGGTGGCGCCTTGTCGCGCAGGGTTTCCACGGCTTCCACCAGCACCAGGCCGGCGTCCAGCAGCACCACCAGTTCCTGGATAAACAGGCCCAGGGCAAATTTGGCGCGACGGCTGGGCAAGGTGAGTGGGCGCCGGGCCTTGAGCGAGATGACATGGGCTCCCCCGGCTTGCAGTTGCTGGCGGGCCTGGGTCACGTCGACAGCTTGCAGGCGCAGGGTCTGCAAATGGCCGTCGCGGATGATGCGGGCGTCGATGTCGATCATGGGCCGTGCCTCGCCAATTGCTGGCGTTGTTGCAGCAACTCGCCGTAGTAGCGCCACACCGCCAGGGCATAACGCGTCCGGTGCACCTCGCGATCCGGCCGGGCGCCCGCGTTATAGGCGCCGACGGCCTGCCAGCCGTAGCCCTTTTCTTGAATGAACCCAGCCAGGATCCACGCGCCGACCATCACGCTGGTACAGGGCTGGCTGATCAATTGCTGTTCGGTGATACCGAAGCGGGCGAGGGCGGGCAAGTGGCGGCTGTTGATCTGCATCAGGCCGATGTCCTGGCTGCCATCGCCGTTGATATTGCGCGCGCGGGGATTGAGGTTGGATTCGACCTTGGCGATGGCGTACAGCAACAAGGGATCGACGTGATAGCGGCTGGCCGCCAACTGCCAACAGTTGGCCTGGGCGGTGCCGATAAGGCACAACAGGGTCAGGACCATCCGCAGCGTGTGCATGTCACAGGCCGTAGACGATGTCGGCGTAGGTGTTCACCCCACCGGCCTTGCCATCGCGGCCCAGGGAGATGATCTCGGCGTCGTTGGGTGGAGTGCCAGAGTTCTTGAAGATATAGGGGTTACCCCAGGGGTCGGGCGGCAGCGTTTTCAGATACGGTCCCTGCCAGTTGTTGGCGTTGGCGGGACGGGTAGTCAGGGCATTGAGGCCGAGGGTTTCGTCGGGGTAGTTGCCGTTGTCCAGGCGGTACTGGTTCAAGGCGTCGGCGAGGGACTTCATCTGGCCCTGGGCGGTTTGGACTTTGGCCAGTTCGAGTCGGTCGAACATCTTCGGGCCGACGTAGCCGGCGAGGAGGGCGATGATCAGCAGGACGACCAGAAGCTCCAGCAGGGTGAAGCCGCGTTGAGGGCCGTGGATAAAGGAGCGTTCGCGCATGGTAATACCCGGCGGTTGTGTGGAACTCTCCCGGCCCGCATTAAAGCGGGCACCGCCGGTAGAACTGCGTTAGAACGAGTACATATTCAACTGTAGCGTTGCTCTATATAGGGCGACGTTGTGCGCCCTATAACGATTGGCACTTTTCTATAGCGTTTTTGTGAATAACGGTCTTTTGGGAAGAGCGTCGCGTGATGAGTGCGACGCTCAAATTGCCACGTTGCTGTCTTTGTCGGCCGTTACTTGAGAAGCCAAGCGTCACTCCAATTGGACCCCACACCGGGTTCGTATTGGGTCGTACTCGGCGTCCAGATCGTGCACCAACCTGCGACGCCTCCTGGCTTGCATTCGTAGACCTTTTCGTCTTTTGGTTGAAGCACACGGGTTCCCGCCTTGTATTCTTTCAGCCCTTCGGGGAATACAAAATCATATTCCTGCGATCCACCGGAACCAGTGATATTGGCGCTTTGCGAATCCTGGCGTGAAGTCCTGTCATCTTTCGTTATGCCCGTCATGATCAGTGTGTGCAAGCCTGGCGTACTGGTTACATCCATCTCGAACCAGTGGGTGCCGCTCTGGACGTCAGCTGCAACGGAGCCGACGGCTTTGTTCTTTTGATCAAGCAAAGTGGCTTCGACGTTCATCGGGTGGGTGAGCAGTATTGGAAAGCGCATACGCCCTTTTCCATCTACCAGAGGGTATTCCGAAGCCAGCGCCGAAATAGCCATACGTACGCTTGGGTCATCTTTAACGTTTACCTCAATTTCATAGTGGGTCACGCCACTCTCCGGCTTCGCGTATATCTCATTGGGGCCTTTCACGGGAGTGATGTTATCGCTTGCGTCGCGAACACCTGCCTTGATCAGGCTTTGGGTGTCGTTAAGCTTTTTGGCAAGTGCGTGGGACCATTCTGCAGGCTGGCCCTCGGTTGCGCTGTTAATCGCAATATCGGCGCTGTAGTTGAAGCTTTCGCCGGTGTTGCTGAACGCGCGTGCCTTGACCGTGTCACCGGGCAGCAGGGAGACAGACGGTCTGATACTGCCCACGCTTTTCCAGCCGCCTGGTAAACCTGGTTGGATATTGATCATCACATCGACGGGGTCATGAAACGCCATTTTCGTGTCGCGAACGCCCCAAATTCCCAGAATCACGTGGTAGCCATCCTTCCCTGGCGGAATCACACAGGCATGCTTTGTGTCGGGTACTGGCATGACACCGGAGCCTGGGAATATACAGAATGGCGTACTTTCAAACGATGCGCGTGTCAGGGGTTTGTTGTGATCCCAGTTGTTCTTCGTGATGAAGTATTTGTGAAAGTCTACCGGGTGCGGCGCCAAGTATTTCCAGACAAAAACAATGTTTTGATCGGTTATTTCTATTTTTTTCCAGCGTGTCTCTGTCTGAGCATCCAGCGCCGAAAAAAGACTGTTCCCACCGCTGGCTATCTGGCCGTCCTTTGGCCCTTGGCCGGCTGACCCTCCAGAGCCTCCAGGAAAGCCTTGGAACGTTTCACCGGTACTTTGCGGCTCATACTGCGCGCCGCCGCAGTTAGTGTTGACGCCGGTTTGGCACAGGCGCGCACGTGAAGATAAATCGCCGTCTAAGTACCCGTGTGCAAGCGCGTGCAGTGTCGGCAATAGAAGTAACGCTGGCAGCACCAGTTTGATTAAGCTCTTCGTAAATCGCTGTGAGTTTCTCATGCTCTAGTCCACCTTCAATTCAGATAAACAAGTTCCGAACTGCTGGAACGATCAGGGTGATTATTCAATTGGTATCATGGGTCAGCTGATCTCCCACGGGAGTGGTGCGGGTTGCAGGATTACTCTGCACAGAGCCATACAGAAACACCCACCCTTGATAACTACCTTGCCCTGTAAAACGTTGATTGATGACTGAGAAGTTGCCTTGTTTGAACGGCGTGCCCTTGGCCTTGCTGAACACACCCATGATGGTTTCACCCGGCCCCTCGACCACACCCCATTCAGAGCTGCCGGTCAGCGGGTCGTCGTAGACCCGGCGCAGGTAGCGTTTGACGGTGGGCTGGCGGCGGTCGAGCACCAGGTCTTCGAGGGTTTTCGGAAAGCTGTTGCCCTCGCGGTAATACAGCCCAATCGCCCGGCGAATCTCATTGCCCCGCGCCAGCAATTCCAGCTCGCGCTCGCGCTGCAATACGCTGGACCACAGCGTGCCCACTTCCATCAGCATCACGGCGACCACGGCCACCGTCACCAACATGCCCATGAACACCGAGCCCTGTTGGCGCTGTTTACCAGTCGGCATAGGCGCTCCCGTCGTTGGCCGTGCCGGGCGCACCGCTGCGCACGTCGCCCAGGCCTTGTTCGTCCGAGGGTTGCAGTTGCCAGGTGTCGCGGCTGCCGGTCACCGGGTCCTTGGGCACCTCGCGCAAGTAGCGTTTTTCCACCAGGGCTTGCAGGGATTCGGGGTTGGCGCCGTGGTCTTCGCGGTATTGGTCCAGGGCCTGGCGGATGGACGACAGGTTGTGGCGCAGCACGGTTTCCTGGGCCTTGGCGTGCTGGCGGAAATACTGGGGTGTCACCAGGGTCATGAGGGTGGCGATAATGGCCATGACCACCAGCAACTCGATCAGGGTAAAGCCCCGTTTACCACTGGCTGTATAACGTTCCATTCAAACTCTCCCGGGTGTTGCGGGATGAAACGTCGAATACATCCTCTCCCTCTTGTGGGTTGTCGGCGGTGCTTTTGTAGCTGCGCAGTCGCCAGGTTTTTTCAGGCGCAAGGTCGGGGCACTCGCACATCGGGTCGCGTGGAATGCGTCGCAGGAAGTAGAGTCTGTTGCCTTGCAGGTTGGTTTTATCCGTGACGCCTTCAACCAGTACGTGCAGGGTCGGTGGATAACCACTGGCGGTCACGCTTTTTTCGATGCGGCCGTCGTCGGTGGCCTCTTTGTAGGAATCGATGGCGCGGCGGATCTCCCGCAACGAACGTTGCAAGTCCAGTTCCCGGTCGCGTTTACCCATCAATGCCGTCAGCGGATAAGCCACTGTCGCGAGCGTGGCCAGCAGGGCCAGCGTCAGTAGCAATTCAATCAGCGTAAAACCTGTGGCGCAGTGATGGCTGGTTTTACCCTGCCGCATCACCGTCGTGTCTCCTGTTATCCCGCCAAGGACTTCCGCGTTAACCCAGGCTTGTGAAATGAACTGCAAGGGAAAGTGTAGATGCCGTGTGTTTTTTGTACAGTTGCCGCGGTTACCCACAATCGCTGTGTGCGTGGCTGTGGATAAGGTGTTCGTGGTTGTCCACAGGCCACGTGAATCAACGGCTACAGGCGCTTGTACGAAAAATAACCAGGCTAAGTGACGGTTTTTAGGGCAGTTTTCGTGTGGATAAGGACACCTGGGGATCTGGACTTGCCCCCAAAGTCTGTTGGCGCTTCTGTGGATAAGATGTTCGCTATTGGCTACAGGCCTTATGGATAAAGGCTTTCGTCGACATGATTAAAAAGTGATCAATTTGCCTGCAAATACGAATGAAAGCTCTGAAAGCCTTGGTTTATGAAGCTTTGGCGTGGTTTTCCACAGCGCAGCCAAAGTTACACCCAAAGTCTGTTGGCGGATCTGTGGATAAGGTGTTTGCGTACCGCTACAGGCCACGGTTTACGCAGCTTGCAGAGTTATGGTTAAAAATTGATCAGTGACTGCCTAAAACCGTCTGCTTGAATAAGTCACGGATTTTCTTCAGTTATTTGTGGGTGACAAGCACAGTTGCCCACAATTGCTGTGGGTGTCTTTGTGGATAAGTTGTTGGGTAAAGGCTGGAGGGCAGGGGGTTAGCGGGCTGGAGGCGGTCTGGCTAGATTTTGAACAGTGTGCGGATCCAAATGTGGGAGCGGGCTTGCCCGCGAAGGCGGTGTGTCAGCCGCTGCATGTGCAAGCTGATCCCGCGCATTCGCGGGCAAGCCCGCTCCCACATAAGCCACTACTCACCTGTTTACTCGTGTACGGCAACACCCTTGAGGTACGGCGCTGGCGCCGCGCCCAGGTTGCTGAGCATGCGCTCGCTGTACCAATCCACAAAGTTCACCACGCCGAACTCATAGGTCTTGGAGTACGGGCCAGGCTGGTAGGCCGTGGAGTTGATACCGCGCTGGTTCTCCTCGGCCAGGCGCCGGTCCTGGTCGTTGGTGGCGTCCCACACCTGGCGCATGCGCTCCACGTCGTAGTCCACGCCTTCGACAGCGTCCTTGTGCACGATCCACTTGGTGGTGACCATGGTTTCCTGTGCGCTGATCGGCCACACGGTGAACACGATGATGTGGTCGCCCATGCAGTGGTTCCACGAATGGGGCAGGTGCAGGATGCGCATCGAGCCCAGGTCCGGGTTCTGGATGCGGCCCATCAACTTCTTGCAGCCCTGCTTGCCGTCGAGGGTCATCGACACAGTGCCCTTGAGCAGCGGCATGCGCACGATACGGTTACGCAGGCCGAAGCTGGCGTGGGCGTAAGGGATCTTCTCGGCGTCCCAGGCAGCAGCGGAGGCGGCGACGTGGTCCTTGAAGGCCTGGTCGGCACGCGGGTCGGTGACGTCGTCCCATTCCAGCAGGGTTTTCAGCAATTCAGGGTGCGACGCGTTGCAGTGGTAGCACTCGCGGTTGTTTTCCAGCACCAGTTTCCAGTTGGCTTTTTCGAACAAGGTGGTCTGGATCGCCACCTTGGTGTTCTCCATGTCGTACGGTTCCATGTAGTGGTTCAGTGTCGACAGGAAGTCATCGATGGCCGGCGGGTTCTCGGCCAGGCTGATAAAGATGTAGCCGCCAGCGGTCTTCACGTTCACCGGTTTCAAACCGTATTGCTTCATGTCGAAGTCGGCGCCCATCTCGGTGCCGGCGAACAGCAGGCGGCCGTCCAGCTCGTAGGTCCACTGGTGGTAGTGGCAGACCAGTTTGGCGACCTTGCCCTTGTCGCTGGTGCACAAGCGCGAACCGCGGTGGCGGCAGACGTTGTGGAACGCATGCACCACGCCTTCGGCGCCACGGATCACGATGATCGGGTTCTTGCCCACTTGCAGGGTCAGGTAGTTGCCCTTGGCGGGGATCTCGCAGGTCATGCCGGCGATCAACCACTCTTTCTGGAAGATCTCCTGCATGTCGATATCGAACAGCCGCTCATCAGAGTAAAACGGCTGGGGCAGCGAGAAGGTGCGCTCGCGCTCTTGCAGCATTTGCGCGGTGGCCTTGCGTGCGGGTTCCAGCGGATCGCCCAAGCTTAAGGTTGCGGTGACGTCCATCGTGTGTGTCCTCATGGCCATTCTGTGTGGCCGGCGAATAGTGGCTACGGTTGGTGCAGTGCAAGGCGTAAAGAAAGCGTCGTTGTTGGGAGCGAGTGTGGGGCCGCGGATGCGTCGAACCTTATCCATGGGCGACATGGCCCAATCTGTTCCCGACGCGCAACCCCCGGTCGTTGGGGGCTGGTCGCGATAAGTATGTGAATGTCGCAGATAGGTAAATGGGCGTTTGCGCCGTTACGCAGAATCGCCACCATAAAGCCGAACATCGGCAGTGGAGAATAAGCATGTCCAACAGCTTCCTGAATCCGGTAACCACCCAGACCTGGGCCAATGGTCGGCACATCGTCCGTTGCGTCAAAGTCATCCAGGAAACCTGGGACGTGCGCACCTTTTGTTTCATGGCCGACCAGCCGATCCTGTTCTTTTTCAAGCCGGGGCAGTTCGTCACCCTGGAGCTGGAAATCGAAGGTCAGCCGATCATGCGGTCCTACACCATTTCCAGTTCGCCGTCGGTGCCGTATAGCTTCTCGGTGACGATCAAGCGTGTGCCGGGTGGCAAGGTCTCCAACTGGTTGCACGACACCTTGCACGAAGGCCAGGAACTGGCAGTGCACGGGCCGGTGGGGTTGTTCAACGCCATCGACTTCCCCAGCCCCAAAGTGCTGTACCTCAGCGGCGGCGTCGGGATCACCCCGGTGATGTCCATGGCGCGCTGGTTCTACGACACCAACGCCAACGTCGACATGACGTTTATCCACAGCGCCCGTTCGCCCAAGGACATCATCTACCACCGCGAGCTGGAACACATGGCGTCGCGGATCGACAACTTCAGCCTGCACCTGATCTGCGAAAAACACGGCCTGGGCGAGCCATGGGCCGGTTATCGCGGGTACCTGAACCACAAGATGCTGGAACTCATGGTGCCGGACTTCCTCGAGCGCGAAGTATTCTGCTGCGGGCCGACGCCCTACATGAACGCCGTGAAGCGCCTGCTGGAAGTCGCCGGTTTCGACATGGCGCGTTATCACGAAGAATCCTTCGGCGCGACGCCGCCGGAAGCCCGCGCCGATGCGGTGGAGCAAGCCGAACAGGCCGCCGATGCGCCGGAAGTCGATCTGGCGGATCTGCACCAGGTGGAATTCATTGCCTCGGGCAAGAGCATCCGCGTGGCCCCGGGCGAAACTGTGCACGCCGCAGCGGCCAAGCTCGGCCTGTTGATTCCGAAAGCCTGCGGCATGGGGATCTGCGGGACGTGCAAGGTGATGAAGCTGGGCGGCGAAGTCGAGATGGAGCATAACGGCGGGATCACCGAGGAAGACGAAGCCGAGGGTTACATCCTGTCGTGCTGCAGCGTGCCGAAAGGCGACGTACGCATCGAGTTCTGACAGCGAGCGCAGTTCAATGTGGGAGCTGGCTTGCCTGCGATAGCGGTGTGTCAGCTACCTATAAGGTTCTGATGCTCCGCTATCGCAGGCAAGCCAGCTCCCACATGGGTGGGGTGGTTACTGGGCGTAGATGTGTACGACGAAGTGCTGGCCTGATGCTGTCAGTTCATAGACTTTGTCGTAGATCCGCAATGTCCTGGATGGCTCGCGGATGGTGTCGCCGACTTTGGCGGATGTCCTGAACTCATCCCAGTCAATCACGGTGGTGCTGACGCCGTCGTCGCTTTGCAGGGTAGTGCCGTTGCTTTGATATTCCATGGTTTAGCTCTCTGCTGGATTTCCGTTTCCGGCCGATGATTCGGCAGGCAGTTGGGCCCGGAAGGTGGCCGCTGCAGCGGCCTTTTCCTTGCGGGTTCCAAGAGGCTAGTCAATGAAAATGCAGTGCGCTGCTGTCAGAAATATCAAATAACAGACTCGGCATTGCGCCAGTATCAGGCGCCCATCACTTCGCGAATATCCGCTGCCAATTCTCTTACGCGCTCTTCCTCGGTATCCCACGCACACATGAAGCGCGCGCCGCCTTTGCCGATGAAGGTGTAGAAGCGCCAGCCCTTGGCCGTCAACGCAGCGATAGCCGGTTCCGAGAGTTGCAGGAACACACCGTTGGCCTGCACCGGGAACATCAGCTCCACGCCCGGAATGTCCGCCACCAGGCTGCTCAGCAATTGCGCGCAATGGTTGGCGTGGCGTGCGTGTTTGAGCCAGGCGTCGTTTTCCAGCAGGCCCACCCACGGGGCAGACAAAAAGCGCATTTTCGACGCCAGTTGGCCGGCCTGTTTGCAGCGGTAGTCGAAGTCTTCGGCCAGCTTGTGGTTGAAGAAAAGGATCGCTTCACCCACGGCCATGCCGTTCTTGGTGCCGCCAAAGCACAGCACGTCCACGCCGGCTTTCCAGGTCAGGTCGGCCGGTGAGCAGCCGAGGAATGCGCAGGCATTGGAGAAGCGCGCGCCGTCCATGTGCAGGTTCAGGCCCAGTTCCTTGCAGGTGGCGCTGATGGCGCGGATTTCTTCCGGGGTGTACACGCTGCCGACTTCGGTGGCCTGGGTCAGGGTGACTACGCGGGGTTTGGGGTAGTGGATGTCCTGACGCTTGAGCGCGATCTCGCGGATCGACTCCGGGGTCAGCTTGCCGTTTTCAGTGCGGGCGGTGAGCAGCTTGGAGCCGTTGGAGAAAAACTCCGGCGCGCCGCATTCGTCGGTTTCGACGTGGGCCGTTTCCGAGCAAATCACGCTATGGTAGCTCTGGCACAGCGAGGACAGCGCCAGGGAGTTGGCCGCAGTGCCGTTGAAGGCGAAGAACACTTCGCAATCGGTTTCGAACAGGTTGCGGAAACCGTCGGCGGCGCGGTGGGTCCATTCATCATCGCCGTAGGCACGTTGATGGCCCTGGTTGGCTTGTTCCATGGCGGCCCAGGCTTCCGGGCAGATGCCGGAATAGTTGTCACTGGCAAATTGTTGGCTCTTGTCGGTCATGGCCCATTCCTGTGGTCGATGTTGGTGCGCACTGTAACCAAGATTGTCGCGGGTGCGCACGCACTGTAAATGCAAAGTCGTTGGGGAATTATGCACGGCACTCACACCTTGCCTGTCGGACCTGTCCGAGATGGCGCTTTGGACTTGCTCAAATGGCTGGCGTTGCTGTGCATGGTGCTCGATCACCTGCGGTACGTCGGCTTGAGCCTGGATGGCTTGTATGTGCCGGGGCGCCTAACGTTCCCGTGGTTTTGCCTGGCGATTGCGGCGAACATGCACCGGGTGCAAGGCGCGCCCGTCAGCGGTCGTTATCTGGGCTGGCTGCTGCTGTTCAGTGTGATCAGCGAAGTGCCGTATCGCATGTTCATCGACGATGCCGATACGTTGAACGTATTGCCGACCTTGGCGTTGGGTTTGCTGGTTGCGCGAGGATGGCAGCAGAAGGCGCTTTTTGATCGAGGATTGGCGCTGATTGCTGTCACGATAGCTGGGGTGTTTTCCTCGCAGTTGATGTTCGGCTTTTTTGGTGTGTTGTTGCCGTTGGCGATGCTGCTGGTGTTCAGCCGTCCTTGGTATTTCAGCGTATTGCCGGGGTTGGTTTGCGTGGCCGCCAATCAATGGCAGGTTTTGCTCGATAGCGACACGCTGGTGGCGAAGTTGGGGTTGGCGGCATGCCTGATTGCGCCATTGGCGGGGCTGTTCTTATTGCGACGTGCCAAGTACGTCTCGCCACCGGCGATGCGGCGTTGGGCCTATGCCCTGTATCCCTTGCATTTCCTGCTGTTGCTATTCGTCCGTCAGATCATCGCCTAACCCCTGTGGGAGCTGGCTTGCCTGCGATGCAGACACCTCGGTCTATCAGCAAAACAGTGGTGATGCCATCGCAGGCAAGCCAGCTCCCACAAGAGCCCATTCCCACATTTGTTTCGGTGTTGTTCGCGCCATGTCGTAAACGCACCTTTGCGTGGCGTGCGTAGGCATTTGATCTACCAGCGCCAGCCCTACCATCGCATCAAAGGGCCCTGCACCGGGCCTCAACAATACGAAAGGCTGGGAGAGACGCGATGTTCAGCAAACAAGACCAGATCCAGGGATATGACGACGCACTGCTGGCGGCCATGAACGCCGAGGAGCAGCGCCAGGAAGATCATATCGAGCTGATCGCGTCAGAGAACTACACCAGCAAACGTGTGATGGAAGCGCAAGGCAGCGGCCTCACCAACAAATACGCCGAAGGCTACCCGGGCAAGCGCTACTACGGTGGCTGCGAGCATGTGGATAAAGTCGAGGCCCTGGCCATCGAGCGCGCCAAGCAGCTGTTCGGCGCTGATTACGCCAACGTGCAGCCGCACTCCGGTTCGTCCGCCAACAGCGCCGTGTACCTGGCGCTGATCAATGCCGGCGACACTATCCTCGGCATGAGCCTGGCCCACGGCGGTCACCTGACCCACGGCGCCAAGGTGTCGTCCTCGGGCAAGCTGTACAACGCGGTGCAATATGGGATCAACACCGACACCGGCCTGATCGACTACGACGAAGTCGAGCGCCTGGCGGTCGAGCACAAGCCGAAAATGGTTGTGGCCGGTTTCTCAGCCTACTCCAAGACCCTGGATTTCCCACGCTTCCGTCAGATCGCCGACAAGGTGGGTGCGCTGCTGTTCGTCGACATGGCCCACGTCGCCGGCCTGGTTGCCGCTGGCCTGTACCCGAACCCGCTGCCGTACGCCGATGTGGTCACCACTACCACCCACAAGACCCTGCGCGGTCCACGGGGCGGCCTGATCCTGGCCAAGGCCAACGAAGAAATTGAAAAGAAACTCAACGCTGCCGTGTTCCCCGGTGCCCAGGGCGGCCCGCTGATGCACGTCATCGCCGGCAAGGCCGTGTGCTTCAAGGAAGCCCTGGAGCCGGGCTTCAAGGCGTACCAGCAGCAAGTGATCGACAACGCCCAGGCCATGGCCGAGGTGTTCATCAAGCGCGGATATGACGTGGTGTCCGGCGGTACCGATAACCACCTGTTCCTGGTCAGCCTGATCCGCCAGGGCCTCACCGGCAAAGAGGCCGACGCTGCCCTCGGTCGCGCCCACATCACCGTCAACAAGAACGCCGTGCCGAATGACCCGCAGTCGCCGTTCGTGACCTCGGGCCTGCGCATCGGCACCCCGGCGGTGACCACCCGTGGTTTCAAAGTGCCGCAGTGCATCGAACTGGCTGGCTGGATCTGCGACATCCTCGACAACCTCGGCGACGCCGATGTCGAGGCCAACGTGGCCAAGCACGTGTCTGCCCTGTGCGCTGATTTCCCGGTTTATCGCTGAGCGCGGTTTTGGAGTAATGACTATGCAACGCTACTCGGGCTTCGGCCTCTTCAAGCACTCCCTCAGCCACCACGAAAACTGGCAGAAGATGTGGCGCACGCCGACCCCCAAGAAGGTCTACGACGTGGTCATCGTCGGCGGCGGCGGGCATGGTCTGGCGACCGCCTACTACCTGGCCAAGGAGCACGGCATCACCAACGTGGCCGTGGTCGAGAAAGGCTGGCTGGGCGGCGGTAACACCGCGCGCAACACCACCATCGTGCGTTCCAACTACCTGTGGGACGAGTCGGCGCACCTGTACGAACACGCGATGAAACTGTGGGAAGGCCTGTCCCAGGACCTGAACTACAACGTGATGTTCTCCCAGCGTGGCGTGTACAACCTGTGCCACACCCTGCAAGACATCCGTGATTCCGAGCGCCGCGTGAGTGCCAACCGCCTCAACGGCGTCGACGGCGAGCTGCTCAACGCCAAACAAGTGGCTGACGAGATCCCGTACCTGGATTGCTCGAAAAACACCCGCTACCCGGTGCTCGGCGCCACCGTGCAACGCCGCGGCGGCGTGGCCCGTCACGATGCCGTGGCGTGGGGCTTTGCCCGCGCTGCCGACGCCCTCGGTGTGGACTTGATCCAGCAGACCGAAGTGATCGGCTTCCGCAAGGAAAACGGCGTGTGCATCGGTGTGGAAACCAACAAGGGCTTTATCGGCGCCAAGCGCGTCGGTGTGGTCACCGCCGGTAACTCCGGGCACATGGCTTCACTCGCCGGCTTCCGCCTGCCGATCGAATCCCACCCGCTGCAAGCGTTGGTGTCGGAGCCGATCAAGCCGATTATCGACAGCGTGATCATGTCCAACGCCGTACACGGTTACATCAGCCAGTCCGACAAGGGCGACCTGGTGATCGGCGCCGGTATCGACGGCTACAACGGCTACGGCCAGCGCGGCTCGTACCCGGTGATCGAGCACACCATCCAGGCCATCGTCGAGATGTTCCCGGTGCTGTCGCGGGTGCGCATGAACCGTCAGTGGGGCGGCATCGTCGACACCACGCCGGATGCGTGCCCGATCATTTCCAAGACCCCCGTACCAAACATGTTCTTCAACTGCGGTTGGGGTACCGGTGGCTTCAAGGCCACGCCGGGCTCAGGCAACGTGTTTGCCGCGAGCCTGGCCAAGGGTGAGATGCACCCATTGGCGGCACCTTTCTCCATCGACCGTTTCCACAACGGTGCGTTGATCGACGAACACGGCGCTGCGGCCGTCGCCCACTAACAGGAGAAATTTCCTATGTTGCATATCTTCTGTCCTCACTGTGGCGAACTGCGCTCCGAAGAGGAATTCCACGCGTCCGGCCAAGCGCACATCCCGCGCCCGCTGGACCCGAATACCTGCACCGACGAGCAGTGGGGCGACTACATGTTCTTCCGCGACAACCCGCGCGGCCTGCACCACGAACTGTGGATTCACGCCGCCGGTTGCCGCCAGTACTTCAACGCGACCCGCGACACCCTGACCTACGAAATTCTTGAAACCTACAAGATCGGTGAGAAGCCACAATTCACCGCCAAGGCCTCTGGAGAGAAGGTATGAGCCAGACCAATCGCCTGTCCAACGGTGGCCGGATCGACCGTAACAAAGTCCTGACGTTTACCTTCAACGGCCAGACCTACAAGGGCTTTGAAGGCGACACGCTCGCCGCAGCCCTGCTGGCCAACGGCGTCGATATCATCGGCCGCAGCTTCAAGTATTCGCGTCCGCGCGGCATCTTTGCCGCCGGCGCCGAAGAGCCGAACGCGGTGCTGCAGATCGGCGCCACCGAAGCCACCCAGATCCCCAACGTGCGCGCCACGCAACAGGCGCTGTACCAGGGCCTGGTCGCCACCAGCACCAACGGCTGGCCGAACGTCAACACCGACGTGATGGGCATTCTTGGCAAGGTCGGCGGCAAGCTGATGCCGCCGGGTTTCTACTACAAAACCTTCATGTACCCGCAATCGTTCTGGATGACGTACGAGAAGTACATCCGCAAGGCTGCCGGCCTTGGCCGCTCGCCGACCGAGAACGACCCGGACACCTACGACAACTTCAACCGTCACTGCGACGTGCTGGTGGTCGGCGCAGGCCCTGCCGGTTTGGCCGCTGCATTGGCTGCCGCGCGCAGCGGTGCCCGCGTGATCATCGCCGACGAGCAGGAAGAGTTCGGCGGCTCGCTGCTGGATTCCCGTGAAAGCCTCGACGGCAAGCCGGCCACTGAGTGGGTCGCCAGCGTCATTGCTGAATTGAAAGCCCTGCCCGACGTGGTGCTGCTGCCCCGCGCCACCGTCAACGGCTACCACGACCATAACTTCCTGACCATCCACGAACGCCTCACCGACCACCTCGGTGACCGTGCGCCGATTGGTGTGGTGCGCCAGCGTATCCACCGTGTGCGCGCCAAGCGTGTGGTACTGGCGACCGGGGCGTGCGAGCGCCCGCTGGTGTACGGCAACAACGATGTGCCGGGCAACATGCTCGCCGGTGCGGTGTCGACCTACGTGCGTCGCTACGGCGTGGCACCGGGCAAGAAGCTGGTGCTGTCGACCAACAACGACCACGCCTACCGCGTTGCGTTGGATTGGTTGGATGCGGGCCTGCAAGTGGTCGCCGTGGCCGATGTGCGCCACAACCCTCGCGGCGCACTGGTTGAAGAAGCCCGCGCCAAAGGTATTCGCATCCTCACCGGCAGCGCCGTGGTCGAAGCCCGTGGTACCAAGCGCGTGACCGCTGCTCGTGTCGCTGCGATCGATGTGAAAGCACACAAAGTCACCAGCCCCGGCGAGTGGCTGGACTGCGACCTGGTAGCCAGCTCCGGCGGCTACAGCCCGGTGGTTCACTTGGCCTCGCACCTGGGCGGCAAGCCGACCTGGCGTGAAGACATCCTCGGTTTTGTGCCGGGCGAGGCACCGCAAAAACGCGTGTGCGTCGGTGGTATCAACGGCGTCTACGGTCTCGGTGATTCCCTGGCGGACGGTTTTGAAGGCGGCGTGCGCGCGGCCAGCGAAGCTGGTTTTGCGCCGGTCGAAGGCACCTTGCCAAAAGCCCTGAGCCGCTTGGAAGAGCCGACCCTGGCGATCTACCAAGTGCCCCACGACAAACCAACCGCACGGGCACCAAAGCAATTCGTCGACCTGCAAAACGACGTGACCGCCGCCGCCATCGAACTGGCGACCCGCGAAGGTTTCGAGTCGGTGGAGCACGTCAAGCGCTACACCGCGCTGGGCTTTGGTACCGACCAGGGCAAGCTGGGCAACGTCAACGGCCTGGCGATTGCTGCGCGTTCGTTGAACGTGACCATCCCGCAGATGGGCACCACCATGTTCCGCCCGAACTACACGCCGGTGACGTTTGGCGCGGTAGCCGGTCGTCACTGTGGGCACATCTTCGAACCCGTCCGTTACACCGCCCTGCAAGCCTGGCACGTGAAGAACGGCGCCGAGTTTGAAGACGTCGGCCAGTGGAAACGCCCGTGGTACTTCCCGCGCAACGGTGAAGACCTGCACGCTGCGGTGAAACGCGAATGCCTGGCCGTGCGCGACAGCGTTGGTCTGCTGGATGCGTCCACCCTCGGCAAGATCGACATCCAGGGCCCGGATGCCCGCGAGTTCCTCAACCGCATCTACACCAACGCCTGGACCAAGCTCGACGTGGGCAAGGCGCGCTACGGCCTGATGTGCAAGGAAGACGGCATGGTCTTCGATGACGGCGTCACCGCCTGCCTCGCCGACAACCACTTCCTGATGACCACCACCACCGGCGGCGCGGCCCGCGTACTGCAGTGGCTGGAAATCTATCAACAGACCGAGTGGCCAGACCTCAAGGTGTACTTCACCTCGGTCACCGACCACTGGGCCACCATGACCCTGTCCGGCCCCAATAGCCGCAAGCTGCTGGCCGAAGTCACCGACATCGACCTGGACAAGGACGGCTTCCCGTTCATGACCTGGAAAGAAGGCCTGGTGGGTGGCGTGCCGGCGCGGGTGTTCCGGATCTCGTTTACCGGTGAGCTGTCGTACGAAGTCAACGTGCAAGCCGACTACGCCATGGGCGTGCTGGAAAAAATCGTCGACGCCGGCAAGAAGTACAACCTGACCCCGTACGGCACCGAAACCATGCACGTGCTGCGGGCCGAGAAGGGCTTCATCATCGTCGGCCAGGACACCGACGGCTCGATGACCCCGGACGACCTGAACATGGGTTGGTGTGTCGGTCGCACCAAACCGTTCTCGTGGATCGGCTGGCGCGGCATGAACCGTGAAGACTGCGTGCGTGAAGAGCGCAAGCAACTGGTGGGCTTGAAGCCGGTGGACCCGAAAGTGTGGCTGCCGGAAGGCGCGCAGTTGGTGTTCGATCCGAAGCAGTCGATCCCGATGAAGATGGTCGGTCACGTGACCTCGAGTTATGCCCACAACTCCCTCGGCTATTCGTTCGCGATGGGCGTGGTGAAGGGCGGCTTGAAGCGCATCGGCGAGCGGGTGTTTTCACCGCAGGCGGATGGCAGCGTGATCGAGGCGGAAATTGTGTCTTCGGTGTTCTTCGATCCTAAGGGCGATCGCCAGAACATCTGATGGACCGAGTCGCCTGCATCGCAGGCAAGCCAGCTCCCACACTTGGAATGCATTCCCTTGTGGGAGCCGGGCTTGCCCGCGATGAGGCCAGAACAGACACCACAGCATTCAGAACAGGTGCTTTATGACAGCAGCCAATGTTTACCAACAACGCCCAACCACCGGGGCCAAGGCCGAGTCGTCGCTGCACCATGCCGACCTCGCCAGCCTGGTCGGCAAGGGCCGCAAGAACGCCGGCGTGACCGTGCGCGAAAAGAAACTCCTGGGCCACCTGACCATTCGTGGTGATGGCCACGATGCAGCCTTCGCCGCCGGTGTACACAAGGCCCTGGGCATCGAATTGCCAAGCGCCTTGACCGTGATCGTCAAGGGCGACACCAGCCTGCAATGGCTCGGCCCGGATGAGTGGTTGCTCATCGTGCCCAGCGGTGAAGAATTCGCCGCCGAACAAAAGCTGCGTGACGCCCTGGGTGAGTTGCATATCCAGATCGTCAACGTCAGCGGCGGCCAGCAGATCCTTGAACTGAGCGGCCCGAACGTACGCGATGTGCTGATGAAGTCCACCAGCTACGACGTGCACCCCGACAACTTTCCGGTGGGCAAGGCCGTGGGCACGGTGTTCGCCAAGTCGCAACTGGTGATCCGTCATACCGCCGAAGACACCTGGGAACTGTTGATTCGCCGTAGCTTCTCGGATTACTGGTGGTTGTGGTTGCAGGACGCGTCCGCCGAGTTCGGCCTGAGTGTCCAAGCCTGAGGAATACCTTATGAGCCGCGCCCCTGATACATGGATTTTGACCGCCGACTGCCCCAGCGTGCTCGGCACGGTGGACGCGGTCACCCGTTACCTGTTCGAGCAGGGCTGCTACGTCACCGAGCACCACTCGTTCGATGACCGGCTTTCCGGCCGGTTCTTCATCCGCGTGGAGTTCCGCCAGCCGGACGGTTTTGACGAACAAGGTTTCCGCGACGGCCTGGCCACGCGCGGTGAAGCCTTCGGCATGATCTTCGAGCTAGCGGCGCCGAACTACCGGCCAAAAGTGGTGATCATGGTCTCCAAGGCCGATCACTGCCTCAACGACCTGTTGTACCGCCAGCGCATCGGTCAACTGTCGATGGACGTGGTCGCAGTGGTGTCCAACCACCCCGATCTGAAGCCGTTGGCCGACTGGCACCAGATTCCCTACTACCATTTCCCCCTCGACCCCAACGACAAGCCATCGCAGGAACGTCAGGTGTGGCAGGTGGTGGAAGGCACCGGTGCGGAACTGGTGATTCTTGCGCGCTACATGCAAGTGCTGTCGCCGGAGCTGTGCCGCAAGCTGGATGGCAAGGCGATCAATATCCACCACTCGTTGTTGCCAGGGTTCAAGGGCGCCAAGCCCTATCATCAGGCGTACAACAAGGGTGTGAAACTGGTCGGCGCGACGGCGCACTACATCAACAACGATCTGGACGAAGGCCCGATCATCGCCCAGGGCGTGGAGGTGGTGGACCACAGTCACTATCCCGAGGATTTGATTGCCAAGGGGCGCGATATTGAAGGGCTGACGTTGGCCCGGGCCGTTGGGTATCACATTGAGCGGCGGGTTTTCTTGAACGCCAATCGGACGGTGGTGCTCTGACTGACGCTATCGCGGGCAAGCCCGCTCCCACATTTGGAATGCGTACGCCTGTGGGAGCTGGCTTGCCTGCGATGAGGCCCCAACAAACAACCCAAGAAACAGCATCTGTACCCGAGCATTTAACGCGCTGCCCAACCAAGGGCAACGCAGTTCCATAAAAACAACAGCGAGGTGAAAGCATGTCTGGTAATCGTGGTGTCGTGTATCTCGGCAACGGCCAAGTCGAAGTACAGAAAATCGACTATCCCAAAATGCAGGACCCCCGTGGCAGGAAGATTGAGCACGGCGTCATCCTGCGCGTGGTCTCCACCAATATCTGCGGCTCCGACCAACACATGGTGCGCGGCCGCACCACTGCGCAGGTCGGCCTGGTGCTCGGTCACGAGATCACCGGCGAAGTGATCGAGATGGGCAGCGGCGTCGAAAACCTGAAAATCGGCGATCTGGTCTCGGTACCGTTCAACGTTGCCTGCGGTCTGTGCCGCTCCTGCAAAGAACAACACACCGGCGTGTGCCTGAGCGTCAACCCGGCCCGCCCGGGCGGTGCCTACGGCTACGTGGACATGGGCGACTGGACCGGCGGCCAGGCCGAGTACGTGCTGGTGCCGTATGCCGATTTCAACTTGCTGAAGCTGCCGGACCGCGACAAGGCCATGGAAAAAATCCGTGATCTGACGTGCCTCTCCGACATTCTCCCAACGGGCTACCACGGCGCCGTAACTGCCGGCGTTGGCCCGGGCAGTACCGTCTACATTGCCGGTGCGGGACCGGTCGGCCTGGCCGCTGCCGCCTCTGCGCGCCTGTTGGGTGCGGCCGTGGTGATTATCGGCGACGTCAACCCGATCCGCCTGGCCCACGCCAAGGCCCAGGGTTTCGAGATTGCCGACCTGTCCACCGACACCCCGCTGCACGAACAGATCGCCGCGCTGCTGGGCGAGCCGGAAGTGGACTGCGCGGTGGATTGCGTGGGCTTCGAAGCGCGTGGCCACGGGCATGACGGCGTCAAGGCCGAAGCGCCGGCCACCGTGCTCAACTCGCTGATGGGCGTGGTGCGCGTGGCGGGCAAGATTGGTATCCCGGGCCTGTACGTCACCGAAGACCCGGGTGCCGTGGATGCCGCCGCGAAGATGGGCAGCCTGAGCATTCGCTTCGGTCTGGGCTGGGCCAAGTCCCACAGCTTCCACACCGGGCAGACGCCGGTGATGAAGTACAACCGCCAACTGATGCAGGCGATCATGTGGGACCGGCTCAACATCGCCGACATCGTCGGCGTGGAGGTGATCAGCCTGGATCAAGCGCCACGTGGCTACGGTGAGTTTGACGCGGGCGTGCCGAAGAAGTTTGTGATTGATCCGCACAAGCTGTTCAGTGCGGCGTAACCCCTAGAGCCTGGAAAAAGCGACCGAAAGGTCGCTTTTTTTTGCCGGTCTGGATGTGTAAACACCAGTCGTTTATCAGCGAGTTGCCAGTGCGCCCTGGTACAGCACGGGACCCGTAGGCTGGCCGGTCGGTGAGCCGCCGCGTGGCTCCAGGCTGACCGCCAGGGTCAGCGGTTGGGTGAGCAAGGCTTGCTGCGCCCGATTGAGCGGGATCCGACCTTTGCCGCTGCCAGGCACCAGGCCTAGGGAGATCGGCTTGCCGCCGCCTGGAATCGCCCACAGCTCCAGGTCTCGCGCCGGTTCCACGGCGGCCAGGGTCAGCGCCTCGACTTGCAGATGATCGCCCACCGCCTGGACCCGCAACGCCGGTTCCTGGCTGGCGTTGACCAGCGTGGCGTTGTACGTCACGCCCGGATCGCGCGGGTACAGCACGCCTACCAGCAACGCCACGCCCACTGCGCATGCGGCCGCCAGCAAGCGTACATTCCTCCACATCGGCTTCCTCAC
Source organism: Pseudomonas sp. CBZ-4 (assembly GCF_000346755.1). Lineage (GTDB taxonomy): Bacteria > Pseudomonadota > Gammaproteobacteria > Pseudomonadales > Pseudomonadaceae > Aquipseudomonas. The sequence goes on from NZ_ANNV01000161.1 coordinate 40,983, forward strand.
CGGCAGATGCAGCACCTGCGGTTCGATGCGCGCCTGGATGCCTGCCCATACGTGGTCCGGTAGCGGATGTTCAGGCAGCGTGCCGGTCAGGCTGGCCAGGGCATCCTGCCAGTGGCCGAGTTCGACTCGCAGTGCTGGATCTTCCAGCAACAAGCGGTCGAATCGACGACGAGCGGTAGCCGGCATCAGCCCGATGGCGTAGTCGGCGGCGAGCGCCCGGCGCAGTGGTGTGGTTTGGTAGTTCATGATTCAAGGCACCTGCGCAGGCGCTCCATGCCGCGACGGATCCAGGATTTGACCGAGCCCAGGGGCGCGGCCATATGCTCGGCCAGCTCCGCGCACGACAGGCCCTTGAAGTAAGCCACGCTGATGGACTGGCGTTGCAGGCCGTCGAGGCTATCGAGGCAGCGGTTCAGGGCATGGGCATCGCGTTCGCGGTCGAGTTGTTCGTGGGCGCTGGGGCTGTCGTCGAGCATCGCATCCTGCTGACCGTCGGCCAGGGGCTGTTCGCGGCGTTTGCGCAGTTGGTCGATGGCCAGGTTGCGGGTGATGTTGACCATCCAGGTCATCGGCGCCGCCAGGTGGGCCTCGTAGCGCGAAGCGTTGTACCAGATGCGCACGAAGGCTTCCTGCAACACGTCTTCAGCCAGGTCCGAGCGGCCCATGAACCGCAAGGCGACACCGTGCAAGCGCGGCGAAACACTACGGTAGAGCGTTTCGAAGGCCTGGCGGTTGCCCAAGGCGCACTGCGCGAGCAAGGCGCTCAATGGGTCTGCATCGTTGATCGGAATAGGGCTTCTCCAGGCACTCGGACGAGGGCGACGGGACTGCGCACGGTAGGCAAAGGGTAGTTCAGCTTGTGCGTTCATTCCATGCCACTCCCGGCGGTGCTGCTGGGATATACGCACGGGCGGATGATTCGGATGCAGCTTTTTCTGAACTAATCTCGATATGGGAACAATCCTTCGGGATCGTCAGTCAAACCCTCGCTTTAGCTCCTACTTTCAGAGGTTGTCTTGATGAAGATTTCACGCGGTTTCGCCCTTTCCTGCCTGATGACCCTGGCGGCCAGCCCGGCGTTTGCCGCCGGGTTCAGCCTTGGCGATGCCGCCAATGCCATTTCCGGCATGCAGGGTGGCAACAACAAGGCCGCCGCAGCCGCACCGTCGTCCGAGACAGCCGGCTTGCTGAGCGCACTGACCTCGCAGCTCAACATCACCCCCGAACAAGCCGTCGGCGGCACCGGCGCCATGCTGGGCCTGGCGAAGAACAAGCTGAGTGGCAACGACTACTCGCAATTGGGCAACAGCGTGCCGGGTCTGGATCAACTGTCGGGCAACAATGCCTTGGGCAGCCTCGGGGCCTTGAGCGGGATGCTCGGCCAGGCGGGCGGCAGCAAGGTCAGCGGCCTGGACGGTCTGTTGGGCAACGTGAAGAGCACCAATGACCTGAATACGGCGTTCAGCGCCCTGGGCATGGACAGTGGGATGATCGGCCAGTTTGCGCCGGTGATCTTGCAGTACCTGGGCGGGCAGGGTGCCAGTAGCTCGGTGCTGGGCAAGCTGGCCCAGGCTTGGGGGACTGGCGGTTGACTGTGTTTGCCTTGGGTAGGCAGGTTTAACCGCAATATTGGGGGCTGGTTGTCGTCGTAATAAATTGTGGTGAGGCGCTGGGAACGGTAGGAGTTGTGAGGGCCACGCAGTAGTACCTTTCACAGCATCGCGATAGTTGATCTGTAGGAAGGTTCAATCAACTGCCCCACTGGTGAACACATGACTTCTGTCAACCAGCTTCAGAATACAGTGCAGACCTTTATCAACCAGCTCAACAGCCATGAGCAGAGTCAAAAAACTGGACAGGTTGGCGCAAACGCAGCGCATAGCTCGCAGATCCCGACGTGGTTAATGCAGGATTTGCGCAATGACGTGAAGGCCGTACTTGATGGAACCAATCCTGATAAATCAGTTGCCAACCTGCTGAAAAGCTTGCAAACACTCCAGACATATATCGGCAGGGAAAGCTCTCGCAGCGATGGAGCGGCGAAAGAATGGCCAGCGGGTAAAGAGCTGCCTTCCGGCGGGGTCGAGATTATAAAGGGGAAGGACGGCCAGCCAATAGTGGTCGGGCCGGCGAAACAGTGGACTGGCGACGCAACGATGCCAGGTGAGGTCAAGCTTACCGATGAAGCGGCTATGCGAGGTGTGAAGGAGTGGCCAGCCGACAAAGAGCTGCCTTCCGGCGGGGTCGAGATTATAAAGGGGAAGGACGGCCAGCCAATAGTGGTCGGGCCGGTGAAACAGTGGACTGGCGACGGAGAGATGCCAGGTGCGGTCAGTCTTAAAGGCCTGCAGTCGAAGACGTCGAAGTCCCTGGACGATAAGGCTGACACTGTCGCTTCAACGCTCAAGAAGCTCCTGGATGGCGGCGCTACCGGCGCAGATGCCCGACGGGTCTTGGCCGATCTGCGCTCGGCCATTCAAGATCTTGTTGGCGTTGGCGCTACGGCCAGTGACGCCGAACAGGTACGAAAGGCTCTAGTGAATAGCCTGCAGTCGCAGGCCTGAACATTGAACCGAAAACACTAAGGCTCCAAGGTTCTGTGAGCGGTCCCGCCGCGTTCATTTGAAAGCGCTTGTATACGCAGGTCCTTCTCCGTCCAGAGCTGGTTCACCCAGTTCTGGATGGTCTGGCGAAACGCCGGATCGTTCTCGTAATCCCCCTGCCACAACGCCGGGTCCAGTTCGCGGGTGCGGATATCAATGATCACTTTCGGCACTGCGCCGCTGATCAAGTCCCAGAACCCTGGCGTCTTCTCCTGTGGATAAACCACGGTGACGTCGAGGATCGCGTCCAGTTGTTCACCCATCGCCGCCAGTACAAACGCCACGCCGCCCGCCTTGGGCTTGAGCAGATGGGTAAAGGGTGATGACTGCTGCGCCCGTTTGGCCTCGGTAAATCGCGTTCCCTCCAGATAATTGACCACCGTCACCGGCTGGCGCTTGAACAGCTCGCACGCCTGCCTGGTGATCTGCAAATCCTGCCCGGCCAGCTCCGGGTGTTTGGCCAGGAACGCCTTGCTGTAGCGTTTCATGAACGGGTAATCCAGCGCCCACCAGGCCAGGCCAAGGAAGGGCACCCAGATAAGCTCTTTTTTCAGGAAAAACTTGAAGAACGGCGTACGCCGGTTGAGGGCCTGGATCAGCGCGGGGATATCCACCCAGGATTGGTGGTTGCTGATCACGAGGTAGGAGGTGTCGCGCCGCAGGTCACTGCCGCCGCGAATGTCCCATTGAGTGGGGATGCACCGCGCAAAGATCAGCTTGTCGATCTCGGCCCAGGTCTCGGCAATCCACATCACTGCCCACGACATGGCGTCGCGCGAGCGGCCGGGGGCGACCAGCTTGAGCAGGGCAAATACCATCAGCGGGCCGATCAGGACCAGGGTGTTGAGCAACAGCAGCAGGGTGACAAAACAGCCGGTGAGCAGGCGGCGCATAAGCAACTCTTGGATTCTTGTGGGCGGGTCATCATAAGCAAGGAGAGTCTAGAGGCCAAATCGCAAATCGCCGGAAGAATGTGATCGTGTGATGTGATCGTTCCCACGCTCTGCGTGGGAACGAGCTAACTAAGTAGGGTCTTTGCGGTCTAGAATCCGCCTACTTCTTTCCGAGGACATCCCTTCGTGAAACTGTTACTTGCTGCGTTCGCCCTGGTTGCCGTGCCTGTCATGGCCGCCGAACCGACCCTCTACGGTCGCTACGAATACATCCAACTGCCGGAGATCGGCCAGACCTTCAAGGCCAAGATGGACACCGGCGCCCTGACGGCCTCGCTCTCTGCGCGCAACATCGAAACCTTCCAGCGTGACGGCGACGACTGGGTGCGCTTCCGCCTTGGCGGCAAGGACGCGTCCGACAAGGTCTTCGAACACAAAGTCTCGCGCATCAGCAAGATCAAGAGCCGTGCCGACGAAGACGACGACAAGGACGAAGCCACCGTGGCCAAGCGTCCGGTGATCGACCTGGAAATGTGCCTGGGCAACGTCAAGCGCACCGTCGAGGTCAACCTCACCGACCGCAGCAGCTTCAACTACCCGCTGCTGATCGGCGCCAAGGCCCTGCGTGAATTTGGCGCTGCGGTGAACCCGGCGCGTCGTTACACTGCGGACAAACCGGACTGCTGACAGAGCCCCATGCCCCACATCCTGATTGTCGAAGACGAAGCGGCGATAGCCGACACGCTGATATTCGCCCTGCAAGGCGAGGGTTTCACCACCACCTGGCTGAGCCTCGGCCAGGAGGCGCTGGCCCATCAGCGTCAGGTGCCGGCCGACCTGATCATCCTCGACATCGGCCTGCCCGACATCACTGGCTTTGAAACCTGCAAGCAACTACGGCGTTTCAGCGAAGTGCCGGTGATGTTTCTCAGTGCCCGCGACGGTGAGATCGACCGCGTGGTGGGGCTGGAAATCGGCGCCGACGATTATGTGGTCAAGCCGTTCAGCCCACGGGAAGTGGCAGCGCGGGTCAAGGCGATCCTCAAGCGCGTCGGCCCCGGTGTGGCGCCGGCGGTGTTCCAGGTCGACCTGGAGCGCATGCAGATCAGCTATCGCGGCCAGCCGTTGAGCCTGACCCGCCACGAATTCCGCCTGCTGCAAAGCCTGCTGGAGCAGCCTGAGCGCGTGTTCAGCCGCGAGCAATTGCTGGACGCGGTCGGCGTGGCGGCGGATGCCGGCTATGAGCGCAATATCGACAGCCATATCAAAAGCCTGCGCAGCAAGCTACGCAGCGTGGCGGCCGACGCCGAGCCGATCCAGACCCATCGCGGCCTCGGCTACAGCTACAGCCCGAGCCACAGCTGATGCGCCTGGGGCTGCGGATCTTCCTGGTGTATGCGCTGTTTATCGGCCTCACCGGCTACTTTGTGCTGAGCACGGTGATGAAGGAAATCCGCCCCGGCGTGCGCCAGTCCACCGAAGAAACCCTGGTGGACACCGCCAACCTGCTCGCCGAGATCCTGCGCGATGACGTGAAGAACGGCACCCTCGGCCAAAGCCACTGGCCCGAATGGCTCAAGGCCTACGGCAATCGCCAGCCGGGGGCGACCATCTGGGGGTTGCCGAAAAACCAGGTCAACCACCGCATCTACGTGACCGACGCCAAGGGCATCGTGCTGCTCGACTCCACGGGCGAGGCGGTGGGCCAGGACTATTCCAAGTGGAACGACGTGTACCTGACCCTGCGCGGCGAATACGGTGCGCGTTCCACCCGCAGTGCGGAGGACGACGCCACGTCGTCGGTGATGCACGTCGGCGCGCCGATCCGCGACAACGGCGAGATCATCGGCGTGGTCACCGTGGCCAAGCCCAACAGTTCGTTGCAGCCCTATGTGGACCGCACCGAGCGGCGCCTGCTGTGGTACGGCGCCGGGCTGGTGGTGCTGGGCCTGTTGCTCGGGGCGTTGTTGTCGTGGTGGCTGACGGTCGCGTTGCGTCGCCTCACGGCGTATGCCGAGGCCGTCAGCGAAGGCCGCCGTGCCGAGTTGCCGCATTACCGTGGCGGTGAGTTGAAGCAGTTGTCCACCGCCGTGGAGCACATGCGCACGCAGCTGGAAGGCAAGGCCTACGTCGAGCATTACGTGCACACCCTGACCCACGAACTGAAAAGCCCGCTGGCGGCGATTCGCGGCGCGGCGGAGCTGTTGCAGGGTGATATGAGCCGTGAGCAGCAGCAGCGGTTTGTCGGCAATATCGACAGCGAAAGCGCGCGCTTGCAGCAGTTGATCGAACGCCTGTTGAACCTGGCGCAGGTGGAGCAGCGCCAGGGCCTGGAAGAACAGGCGAGCATCCCGCTGGCGGCGATGGTCGAGGACATGCTCACGGCGCAATGTGCGCGGATCGAGCGAGCAGGTTTGCAGGTGGAACAGTTGATTGCTGCCGATGTGAAGGTCTACGGCGAGCCGTTCCTGTTGCGCCAGGCCCTGGGCAATCTGCTGGACAATGCGTTGGATTTCACGCCTGCGGGCGGCACCTTGACGTTCAGCGCGCACGCGCAGCACAACGACGTGCACATCCGCGTGTTCAACCAGGCGGCGCCGATTCCCGACTACGCCCTGCCACGCCTGAGCGAGCGCTTCTACTCGCTGCCACGCCCGGCCAGCGGGCGCAAAAGCACCGGCCTGGGCCTCAACTTTGTCGAAGAAGTGGTGAAGCTGCACGGCGGCACCTTGCAGATCGGCAACGTACCCGGCGGCGTGCAAGTGGTGCTGCATCTCCACACAGTCTCCACATTGCCGACATAAACCCCCCACACAGGCTGCCCAGACTCGCCCCATCAAAACAGGGAGAGTCCCATGAACCGCAGTCTGCTTTTCAAACTCGGCGCGATTGCGCTGCTGATGCTGGTATTGCTGATTCCATTGCTGATGATCAACGGCATCATCGGCGATCGCCAATACACTCGCGACACCGTGCTGGAGGATATTGCCCGCAGTTCCAGCTACAGCCAGCGCCTCACCGGCCCGGTGATGGTGGTGCCTTACCGCAAGACCGTGCGCGAGTGGAAGCTCAATGAAAAGCTCAACAAACGCTACGAAGTCACCCGTGAAGAGCGGGGTCGTCTGTATTTCCTGCCGGACCGTTTTGAGCTCGACGGCAAGGTGCAGACCGAACTGCGCGCGCGGGGCATCTACCAGGCGCGGCTGTTCCATGCCGACAACCGCATCAGTGGGCGCTTCGAGTTGCCTGCGCAGTTGGGCATCACTGAAGACTTCGCCGATTACCGCTTTGAGCCGGCGTTTCTGGCGGTGGGTATCAGCGATATTCGCGGCATTGAAAACGCGCTGAAACTGGAGCTGGGCAGCCAGCAGCTGGACTTCGAACCCGGCTCCCAAGTGGACTGGCTGGGGGAAGGCGTACATGTGGCGTTGCCGCAACAGGACAGCAAAAAGCCCTACGTCGTGGACTTCGCCTTTGACCTGCGCCTGCAAGGCACCGAGCAGTTGCAAGTGGTGCCGGTGGGCAAGATCAGCCAGGTGGCGCTGGCCTCCAACTGGCCGCACCCGAGCTTTATCGGCAATTTCCTGCCAGCCCAGCGGGACGTTACCGACACAGGCTTTACCGCCAACTGGCAGACCACCTTCTTTTCCACCAACCTCGAACAGGCGCTGCAAAGTTGCCTGGACGGCCAAGGCTGCAAGGACTTCACCAACCGCAGCTTCGGCGTGAACTTCATCGACCCGGTGGACCAGTACCTCAAGAGTGACCGTGCGATCAAATACGCGCTGCTGTTTATCGCCCTGACCTTTGCCGGCTTCTTCCTGTTCGAAGTGCTGAAGAACCTGGCAGTGCACCCGATCCAATACGCGTTGGTGGGCTTTGCGCTGGCGTTTTTCTACCTGCTGCTGTTGTCGTTGTCCGAGCACATCGGCTTCGCCCTGGCTTACCTCATCTCCGCCAGTGCCTGTGTGTTGTTGATCGGCTTCTACGTCTGCCATGTGCTGCGCAGCATCAGCCATGGGCTGGGCTTTTCGGCGGGGTTGGCGGCGTTGTATGGCTTGCTCTACGGGCTGTTAAGTGCCGAGGATTACGCGCTGCTGATGGGCTCGCTGCTGTTGTTTGGTTTGTTGGGCACGGTGATGGTGCTGACGCGCAAACTGGATTGGTATGGGGTGGGCAAGCGCAAGGCGGTGGAGCCGTTGCAGTTTGATCTGGAGGGGGTGCAATGATTGGGTTAAGGGAAGATCAGCAGATGAAGGCGCGGATGATCGACTACCTCAACCACGCCACGGGACTATGTGGGAGCTGGCTTGCCTGCGATGGCGGGCTGTCAGTTTGCACCTGCTTGGCTGACCCACCGCTATCGCAGGCAAGCCAGCTCCCACAGTGGGCAGCGGTGAGCTTCAGGCAGGCGGCTGGGTCTGCTGCATCGAAGGGCGCTGGCTGACCTCGGCGTACCACGCGGCAAGCTTCGGGTTATCAAGGCGCCATTGCAGGTCCGGATGGCGGAAATCCAGGTAACCCAAGGCACACGCCACACTGATCGCGGCAATGTCGAAGTGGCTGGCCAGTTCGGCAATCGCGTCCGCTTCCAGCTCGGCGACACTGCGACGGATCTTGTTGCGCTGCTCGTCCAGCCACTGGTCCCAATGTTTCTCCACCGGGCGCATGGCGGTCTCGTAGCGCACCAGCACGGCGGCATCCATGATGCCGTCGGCCATCGACGCCAGGGTCAGGCGGCGCCAGCGTGCCGAGCCGTCGCGGGGGATCAGCGGGTTGCCGACGTGCTGGTGGTCGAGGTAATCGAGGATCACCCGGCTGTCGTGCAGCACCGAACCGTCGGCCAGGCGCAGGGCCGGGATCTTGCCCACGGGGTTGCCTTGCAGCACGTGCGGGTCGGGCTGGATCGGCGTCGGCAGGGTGGCTTGCAAGGCCACGCGGTCTTGCTGGCCGGTTTCGAGCAGCAGCACGCGGACTTTGCGCACGAAGGGGGAGGCGGGGTTGTGGAACAGGGTCATGGTGGGCATGGGCATTCCTCAAGATGGCAGCGGCTAGCCTAGAGGCATTGGTGGTGTTTTTGAAGGCCTCATCGCGGGCAAGCCCGCTCCCACAGTTGACCGTGTTCACACATCAACCTGTGGGAGCTGGCTTGCCTGCGATAGCGCCCTCAGCCCCGCCGCTTAAACAACCCCCAAACACCAATCACCGCCGGCACCCCCAACCCCACCCAACTCAACGAATCCCACCACCCGTCCCCCAGCAACGCCGCAAACAAACCGGCGGCACTGAGCAAACCAATCCCCAGCGGAATCGCAAACACCTTCCAGAAACTCGATTGCCTTGGCTTCATGTCTTACGCCTGACGATCCACAGATAAACCCCAGTGCCCAACACGATGATGGTCAGCACATCCAGCACCGCCCACAGGATCTTCATCGGCATGCCGCCATAGTCGCCAAAGTGCAGGGGCTGGGACATGCCCATGGCGTCCATGTACCACGGCCGTTCGGCGATGGCGGTGACGGCCAGGGTGCTGGCGTCGATCAGCACCGGCGTGAGCAGGTGCGAGGTCAGGTGGGTGCTGCCTTTCATGAACACCGCATAGTGATGCTCGCTGGAAAACCGCGTGCCGGGGAAGGCGATAAAGTCCGGCCGCATGCCGGGCGCAGCCTTGGCGGCGATGGTCAACAGTTCGCTGGCCGGCGCGCGTTGGGTCAGCGGCGGCGCGTGTTTGTACGGCTCGACCATGGCGCTGAGGCTGTCCTGGCGCCACGCGGCGATGATCAGGTCGGCGCAGGCGCTGATCACACCCGTGACGCCCACCACCAGCGCCCAGGTCAGGGTGACCACGCCGAGCAGGTTGTGCAGGTCGAGCCAGCGCAGGCGCGTGGATTTGTCCTGGCGCACGGTGGCGAACTTCAAGCGCCGCATGAACGGCAGGTACAACACCGTGCCCGAAATGATCGCCAGCACAAACAAGATGCCCATGAACGCCAGCAGCAACTTGCCCGGCAACCCGGCGAACATATCCACATGCAGGCGCAGCAGGAACAGGGTGAAACCGCCATTCGCCGACGGCATCTCCACCGCATCCCCGGTACGCGCATCCAGCATGAAGGTGTGGGACGCGTTGGGCTCGGTGCCGGCGGTAGCCGCCATGATTGCAATCACGCCGTTTGCGTCGTCTTCGTCCCAGGCCAGGTATTGCATGGCTTCGCCGGGGCGATGGGCCTGGGCCTTGGCCACCAGTTGCTCGAGGTTGAGCTGCGGCGTGTCGGCAGGCATGTGCGCCAGCTGCGGCTCGTTGCCCAGCAGGTGGTCGATCTCGTGGTGAAACACCAGCGGCAGGCCGGTGAGGGCGAGCAGCAGCAGGAACACCGTGCAGATCAGGCTGGTCCAGGTGTGGACGAAGGACCAGCGGCGGATGGTTTTGCTTTTCATTTTCCAGCCTTCAGACATGCCAAGGCCGCCCATTGGGCGGCCCGGTTGTTAACTCAGCCGATTACCACTGGTAGGTGGCACTGGCGACGACGCTGCGTTGGTCGCCGAAGTAGCAGTAGTTGGCGTCACAGGTCGACAAGTAGTCCTTGTTGAACAGGTTGGTGGCGTTGAGCTTCACCGATGCGCCCTTGAGGCTGGTGTCCAGGCGGCCGAGGTCGTAATGCACCGAGCCGTCGAACACGGTGTAGGCGTTGGCCTTGCCCAGCCAGGTGTTGGCCTGGTCGCCGTAGGTGTTGCCGGTGTAGCGCGCGCCGAAGCCGATGCCGAAACCATCGAGCGGGCCGGTGTGCCAGGTGTAGTCAGTCCACAGCGAGGCTTGCTGGTTGGGCATCAAGGTCAGGCGGTTGCCTTTGTAGATGCCTTTTTGCACTTCGGACTTGGCCAGGGTGTAGGCGGCGATGACCTTGAGGTTCTCGGTCACGTCAGACACGGCTTCCAGCTCCAGGCCCTTGACCTTCACTTCGCCGGTCTGGCTGTTGATCTGCTGGTTGCCGGCGCCGAGGGTAGTGACTTGCACATTCTTCTGGGTCAGGTCGTAGACCGCTGCCGTCAACAACGTGTTGGAGCCGGGCGGCTGATACTTGACGCCCATTTCCCACTGCTTGCCTTCGGTCGGTTTAAACGTCTTGGACGCACTGGTATCGGCGTTGCTCGCTGGCTGGAACGATTCGGCGTAGGACAAGTACGGTACGAAGCCCGAATCAAACACATAGCTCAGCGCCGCGTTGCCGCTGAAGTGTTTGACGCGGTCGGTGTTGGTTGCATCGCTGTCGTTGAAGTAAGTGGTGGCCTGATGCACCCAGTCTTCACGCCCGCCCAGGGTCAGGCGCCATTTGTCCAGGGCCATCTGGTCTTGCACATAGAGGCCGGTCTGCACGGTTTTCTGGTTGTAGTCGTAGAACGGCCGGACGTCGGTCGGGCGTACTGTCGGCGTAGTATTGATCGGGTTGAAGATGTTGGTCCCCGAGGCGGTGCCGTAGATCGCACGGTAGGACGTATCGGTACGCTGGTGATCCAGGCCCAGCAGCAGGGTGTGGATCACGTCGCCGGTGACGAAGTCGGCCTGGAAGTTGTTGTCCACGGCGAACTGGCCGATGTTTTCGTCCACGTTGGTGGTGGAACGGCTGATGTTGCCCGCCGCATCGGCTGGCGAGTAAGCGTAGGAACCCACGGTCAGTTGCTGGAACGACAGCTCCGACTTGGTGTAGCGCAGGTTCTGCTTGAACTGCCACGTGTCGTTGAAACGGTGCTCGAACGCGTAGCCCAGCGCGTAGTAGGTACGGTCGTAGAACTCGTAGTCCGGGTCGCCGAGGTTCTTGTGATGGGACACTTCGCCCAGCGGCGATTTGATCTTGGTGCCCTGGATCGGCATGAACTGGCTGGTGGTGCCGGTATCGTCGCGGGTGAACTGCGAGAGGAAGGTCAGCTTGGTGTCGGGATCCATGTTCCAGGTCAGGCTGGGGGCGATGTTGTAGCGCTTGTTGTCGATATGATCGACCTGGGTGCCGGCATCGCGCACCACGCCGCTGAGGCCGTAGAGGAACTGGCCTTCATCGTCGATCTTGCCGGTGCTGGCGAAGTTGATCTGACGGTAGTTGTCGCTGCCGTATTGCACTTGGACGGCATGGCTCGACTCTTCGCTGGGGCGGCGGCTGACCATGTCCAGGAGGCCGCCCGGTGGCGTCTGGCCGTACACCGACGACGCCGGGCCACGCAGCAGGGCGAGGCGGTCGAGGTTCCAGGTCTCGGCCTTCGGGTTGGCGTACACGCCGCGTGGCAGTGGCAGGCCGTCGAGGAACTGGGTCGGTTCGAAACCGCGCACCCGCATCCAGTCGTAGCGGGTGTCGCTGCCGTAGCTGGCGGAGACGATGCCGGGCATGTATTTGACCGCGTCATCCAGGTTCTGCACGTTGCGGTCTTGCATCTGCTGGCGGGTGGCGACGGAAATCGAGCGTGGCGCCTCGACCAGGGCGGTGTCGGTCTTGGTGCCGGCGGCGGTGCGCGTTGCGACATAACCGTCCACCGGGCCCCAGGCGCTTTCAGTGCTGCCTTGGCCAATGATATTGGTCTCCGGCAACGCCACCACACCTTCCGGGATCGCCACCAGCGTGTAAGTCCCGGCGCTGCTCTGCTCCAGCTGCAAGCCCGTGCCACGCAACGCCTCGCGCAGTGCGCCTTGTGCATCGAACTGGCCTTTGACCGGAGCCGAGGTTTTACCCGCAGCGAGCGCCGGGTTGAGGGTCAGCGCCAGGCCCGCCTGGCTGGCGATCTGGTTCAAGGTACTTGCCAGGGGAGCCGCCGGCAGGTTGTAGGCGCGCACGCTGGAGGCCTGTTCGGCGGCGATCAGCAACGGGCTGGCCAGCGGGGCGCTGAGGGCGATGGCCACGGCTAACAGGCTGGGGCGCAACAGGGTGTCTAGCGTGCGGGACATGGGGCGGCTCCTGAATGGAAATATTTCTCAATTGCCTAGGTGCCGAACGAGAATCGAAAAGTGATAGGGCTGGGTGAAAATATTTTTTGGGTGTTCTTGAGGGCCTCATCGCAGGCAAGCCAGCTCCCACATTTGATTTGTGAACACAGTCGAGTGTGGGAGCTGGCTTGCCTGCGATAGCAATCGCCCAGGCACCCCAGAACCTAAGGCTTGGCGCCGACAGTCACCCACCACGGCGTATGCTGCTCGATCTGCACCGGCAATGTCGGCAGCAGCGCATTCAGCGCCAGGGTCGTGTCATGCAGCGGGAAGCTGCCGGTAATGCGCAGGTCCGCCACATTCTTATCCACACCCAGGTGCCCGGTGCGGTAGCGCGCCAGTTCCGCCACCACATCCCCCAGGCGCGCGTTGTCCACCACCAGCATGCCGCGCGTCCACGCGTCGGTGGCGGGGGTGACGGCCAGCGTCGGGCCCAGGCCATCGCTGCGCATCAGCACCTGCTGGCCTTCCTTGAAGATCTGTTCCTGCGGCAACGCCTCGGGCTGGGCGCCGACCGCCGATTGCAGCACGCTCAAGCGCGTGGCGTCGTCTTCGCGCCTGACGATAAACCGCGTGCCCAGCGCCCGCAGGCTGCCGTCGCGGGTCTGCACATAGAACGGCCGCGCGTCGTTGTGGCCGGTCTCGACGAGGATTTCGCCCTCCTGCAACACGATCAGCCGGCGTTTTTCATCGAAGCGCACGTCGATGGCACTGTGGGTGTTGAGGTTGATCAGCGTGCCGTCCGCCAGTTTCAGCGTGCGCTGCTCGCCCGTGGCGGTGCGCTGGTCGGCCAGCCAGTAGTGGATCGGCACATAGCGTTCCCCGGCAAACAACGCCAGGCCAATCACCACGGCGATGCTCGCCAAACCACTGCCGAGCTTGCGCACCCGCTGGCGAATGCCCTCGCGTGACTGCAACAACGCCGCCCGTGCCGGGCCCGAGGCCGCGCTGAAACGCTGGTCGAGCATGCCCAATTGGCGCCAGGCACGGGCGTGTTCTTCGTCGCTGGCCAGCCATTTGTCGAACTCTTCGCGCTCCACCGGGCTGCCATCCCCGGAATCGAGGGACAGTTGCCAGGCAATCGCCGCATCCAGCACCCGGGCCGACACCGGTTTGGAACTGATCACGCTCACAGCGGCTCGCCATACAAGGCGATGTAGCACTGGCGAATGCCCTGGGCCAGATACTGGCGCACACGCGGCACCGACACGCCGAGGCGTTGGGCGATTTCCGCGTGGCCCAGGCCGTCGAGGCGGTTATAGAGGAAGGCGGCGCGGGCCTTGCTCGACAGCTTGCCGAGCAGGCGGTCGATGGCCTTGAGGTCTTCGAGGATCAGTTGCTGCGCTTCCGGCGACGGGTGTTCGCTTTCCGGGATCAGCATCAGTTCGGTGAGATAAGCCTGTTCCAGGGCGGCGCGACGGAAGTAGTCGAACAGCAGGCCCTTGGCAATGGCCACCAGGAACGCCCGTGGTTCGCGGGGTTCGCGCAGCTCGTCACGGCCCAGCAGGCGCATGAAGGTGTCCTGGCTCAGGTCTTCGGCGCGGCTTGGGCACGCCACGTTGCGTCGCAGCCAGGCCAACAGCCAGCCACGATGGTCGCGATACAACGCGCCAACAAGCTCACTGTGTGGGTTCTGGATCGACGACAAGGCATCACCTGGCAAACAAAACGTTTAAACTAACGAGAATTATTCGCGATTGTGTCAGAGGCGTCGGGTGGGCGCAATTGGCGTCTGTCGGGTGATCGTTCCCATGCTCTGCGTGGGAATGCCTCACAGGACGCTCCGCGTCCCGCTAAAAAGAGGGCGCCTGTTTACGCCGCTTCCATTGGCTCAAACGCTCGTGCAGCGCTTGCGGCGTGTCGATGTGCTGCTGGCGCGCGCGGCTGAACAGGATCAGCATCAGCTCGGCCGTGGCCAGGGCGTCGGCGCTGGCGTGATGGCGTTCGCCCACGTGCAGGTTGAAATGGTTGATCCAGTCATCCAGCCCGGCTTCGCGGATATGCGCCTCGGGACACAGCAGCGGGGCGATATCCGCCACATCCAGGAACGGGTGGGCCAGGCGATAACCCAGGCTGTCCTTGAGCGCCCGGCTCAGCATGTGTTGATCGAACGGCGCATGAAACGCCAGCAGCGGGCTGTCGCCGACAAACGCCATGAAGTCCAGCAGCGCTTCCACCGGATCGCTGCCGGCCGCAATCGCGCTGGGGCCGAGGCCGTGGATCAATACGCTGGGGCCAGGCTTGGCTTCGGCCCGTTGCAAGGTGCGCTCGAACATCTGCGAGAAGTCCACCGCACCGTCTTCGATCACCACAGCACCGATGGACAGCACCTGGTCGCGGTTGAGGTTCAGGCCGCTGGTTTCCAGGTCCAGCACCACCCAGCGCTGGTTGCGCAAGGTGCCCGTTCCCAGTGCGGCAGGCGTGGGCAACTGCGCCAGACGTTGCTGTTGCGGGGTGTCGAGCCGTGGTTTTTTCGCACGCAACCAGCTGAATAGGCTCACAGCTGATACCGCAACGTCAGGCTGCTTTGCAGGCGCTGGGCCTGGCGCAGGGATTCGCGCAGGATGCGCCGGTCGAGGTGGTTGAGGCTGTCGGGGTCGACGCGGTTGGAATAGGGCTGGTTTTCCCGGGTCTGCAACTGATGCTGCTGCATGCGGGTTTGCTGGATAAAGTGATACGCCTCCTCATAGGCGGCGCCGTCCAGCGGTTCGATGACTTCCTTGACCACCAACTGGCGCAGGCGCTCCAGGGTGTTGTTGGCGTGGATGCCATTGGCCAGGGCCAGCAGGCGCGCACCGTCGACAAAGGGCGTGAGGCCCTGCACCTTGAGGTCCAGCGTGGCCTTTTCGCTGCCTTTACGCGACAGCACAAACTCGCGGAAACGTCCTACGGGCGGGCGCTGGCGCAAGGCGTTCTCTGCGAGCATGCGCTGGAACAGCCGGTTGTCCGCGACTTGATCGAGAATGCCCTGGCGCAGCTGCTCACAGCCGCGTTCATCGCCCCACACCACGCGCAGGTCGAAATAGATGCTCGAACCCAGCAGATTCTCCGGCGTGGCCTCGCGGATAAACGCTGCAAAACGCCGCGCCCATTCGGCCCGCGACAGGCACAGCTCGGGGTTGCCGGCCATGATATTGCCTTTGCACAGGCTGAAGCCGCACAGCGCCAGGCTTTGGTTGATCTGCTGCGCCAGCGGCAACAACTGGGCACGGATCTGCGCGGCTTCGGCGGCGTCCTTGGCGTCGAACAGGATGCCGTTGTCCTGGTCGGTGTACAGCGTCTGTTCGCGGCGGCCTTCGCTGCCGAAACACAGCCAGCTGAACGGCACGCCAGGGTCGCCTTTTTCCGCGAGGGTCAGCTCGATGACCCGGCACACGGTGTGATCGTTGAGCAGGGTAATGATGTGGGTGATCTGGGTGGACGACGCGCCATGGGCGAGCATGCGCTCGACCAACTGGCCGATTTCGCCGCGGATCGCCACCAGGTTGTCCACCCGGGGCGCGTTGCGGATGGTGCGGGCCAGGTGCACCAGGTCCACCCGTTGCAGGGAAAACAGGTCGCGCTCGGACACCACGCCACACAATCGCTGATCCTTGACCAGGCAGACGTGGGCGATATGCCGCTCGGTCATGGCGATGGCTGCGTCGAAGGCGCTGTGGTCCGGGGTCAGGTAGAACGGTGCCTGGGTCATGTGGCCGGCGATGGCCTGGCTGAAATCGCTGACACCGTCCGCGACCACGTGCCGTAGGTCGCGCAGGGTGAAAATCCCCAGGGGCGCCTTGTGCTCGTCAACGATCACAATGCTGCCGACCTGTTGCTCATGCATCAGCGTCACCGCCTCGCGCAGCGGTGTGGCTGGGCTGCACGTCACCGGGTGGCGCATGGCCAACTCGCCGAGGCGGGTGTTCAGGGAGTATTGGGTGCCGAGGGTCTCCACGGCTTTTTGCTGGACCTGCTGGTTGACCTGGTCCAGCAGGCTGCTCACGCCGCGTAGGGCAAAGTCTCGGAACGGGCTGGAAAGGGCAAACAGTTTGATAAACGCCGGCTTGTTCAGCTGCAGGCAGAAAGTGTCCTCAGCGGCTTTATGTTCGGTGCGGGTGGCGCGCTCGCCCAACAGCGCGGCGAGGGGGAAGCATTCGCCGGTGGCGATTTCGAAAGTGGTCTCGGCCGAGTCCGGCCGTTCGCCGACCACACGGCCCTGCTTGACGATATAAAAGTGTTCGACGGGCCCGCCCGACGGCTTGAGGATGCTCTCGCCGGGGCCAAAGAAGCGCAATTGGCACTGTTCCACCAGAAACGCCACATGCGCGTTTTCCATCTGGTTGAACGGCGGGAAGCGCTGCAGGAACTGCAAGGTGCCGTGAATGTTCTGCAACACAGCAGTTTTCCCCGCCTGGGCGAAGGCATCAGCTTTACTCATAACAGTGACCGCAATTTTATTGTCGTTATCGTCCTGCATGGTCGGCTCCTGCGGGGCGGGTGCCCATTGGACGTAAGTCTAGGTCCCGGGAGCCGGCGTAAACCTAGGGAAAAACCTTACATGAAGATTGTGCAAAACCCGTAGAACGCCCACTAGGCAAACTTTCCGACGAAGTGCACATTGTTCGCCCTTCCGCAGATGTCTGACGAGTGTGCTGGGAGATTGATGAGAACTGCTGAGAACCGTATGTCCGACCACGATATTTTGAGTGATGCCGAGCGCGAGGCGCTGAGCGCCGTGATGCTGGAGCCTGATTTACCGCCGCAACGGGTGTTGATCGTCGATGACGACAAGGACGCCCGTGAACTGCTGGCGGAAATCCTCGGGCTGGACGGTATTCGCTGCATGACCGCCGAGAGTGGCGAGGCGGCGTGGGCATTGTTGCAGTCCAGCGGTTCCATTGGTCTGCTCATCACCGACCTGCGCATGGCGCCCAGCAACGGTTTGGAGCTGATCCGCAAGGTGCGCGAGTCCACACGGGCGGCGTTGCCGATCATCATCATGTCGGGGGACGCCGAAGCATTGGATGTGATCGATGCGATGCATCTGAGCGTGGTGGACTTTTTGCTCAAGCCGATTGATAGCGTGAAGTTGGCGAAGATGGTCAAGCGGGAGTTGGGGATGGCGGCCTGATTTTTGGGGTGACTGGGCGGGCCCTATCGCAGGCAAGCCAGCTCCCACAGTTGACCGCGTACATCCTGTAGGAACTCGGTCAACTGTGGGAGCTGGCTTGCCTGCGATGGGGCCGCCACATTCACCACAACTCCCCAAAGAAAAAGCCCCGGTCTCTCAACCAGGGCTTTTTTCATTTACAGGCCATTCTTGGCCTTGAACTCCCGACGCCTGCGGTGCAACACCGGCTCGGTATAGCCATTCGGCTGTTTGGTTCCTTCAATCACCAACTCCACCGCCGCCTGGAACGCGATGTTGCTGTCGAAATCCGGTGCCAGTGGGCGGTACAACTTATCCCCAGCGTTCTGACGGTCCACCACCGGCGCCATGCGCTTGAGGCTTTCCAGCACCTGGGCTTCGTTGACGATGCCGTGGCGCAGCCAGTTGGCGATGTGCTGGCTGGAGATGCGCAGGGTGGCGCGGTCTTCCATCAGGCCGACATCGTTGATGTCCGGCACTTTCGAGCAGCCGACGCCCTGGTCGATCCAGCGCACCACATAACCGAGGATGCCCTGGGCGTTGTTGTCCAGCTCGTTGCGGATTTCTTCGTCGGACCAATCGGTGTTGGTCGCCAGAGGAATGGTGAGGATGTCGTCCACCGAGGCGCGTTCGCGCGTGGCCAGTTCGGCCTGGCGGGCGAAGACGTCGACCTTGTGGTAATGCAGCGCGTGCAGCGCAGCGGCGGTCGGCGACGGTACCCAGGCGGTGTTGGCACCGGCCAGTGGGTGGGCGATTTTCTGTTCGAGCATCGCCGCCATCAGGTCGGGCATCGCCCACATGCCTTTACCGATCTGCGCACGGCCTTGCAGGCCGGTGCTCAGGCCGATATCGACGTTCCAGTTTTCGTAGGCGCCGATCCATTTTTCCGCCTTCATTGCTGCCTTGCGCACCATCGCGCCGGCTTCCATGGAGGTGTGGATTTCATCGCCGGTGCGGTCGAGGAAGCCGGTGTTGATAAACACCACGCGCTCGCTGGCCGCCTTGATACAGGCCTTGAGGTTGACCGTGGTGCGGCGTTCCTCGTCCATGATCCCGACTTTGAGGGTGTTGCGCGGCAGCTTCAGCACGTCTTCGATGCGACCGAACAGCTCGTTGGTGAACGCGGCTTCTTCCGGGCCGTGCATCTTCGGTTTGACGATGTACACGGAACCGGTGCGGCTGTTCTTGCGGCTGCTGTTGCCGTTGAGGCTGTGGGTCGCCGCCAGGCTGGTGACCAGGCCGTCGAGGATGCCTTCCGGCACTTCGTTGCCGTCTTTGTCGAGGATCGCGTCGATGGTCATCAAGTGGCCAACGTTGCGCACGAACAGCAGGGAGCGGCCGTGCAGGGTCACGTCCTGGCCATTCACGCCGGTATACACGCGGTCGGCGTTCATGGTGCGGGTGAAGGTCTTGCCGCCCTTGGCCACTTCTTCGGCCAGGTCGCCCTTCATCAGGCCGAGCCAGTTGCGGTAGATCACCACTTTGTCATCGGCATCGACGGCGGCGACGGAGTCTTCGCAGTCCATGATGGTGGTCAGCGCGGCTTCCATCAGCACATCTTTGACGCCGGCGGCGTCGGTCTGGCCGACCGGGGTGCTGGCGTCGATCTGGATTTCGAAGTGCAGGCCATTGTGTTTCAGCAGCACGGCGGTGGGTTGTGCCGCGTCGCCGTGGAAGCCGATCAGTTGCGCGTCGTCGCGCAGGCCGCTGTTGCTGCCGCCCTTGAGGCTGACGATCAGCTTGCCGTCGACGATCTTGTAACCGGTGGAGTCGACGTGGCTGCCGGCGCTGAGCGGCGCGGCTTCGTCAAGGAAGGCGCGGGCGAAGGCAATCACTTTGTCGCCACGCACTTTGTTGTAGCCCTGGCCCTTTTCGGCGCCGTCGGCTTCGCTGATGGCATCGGTGCCATACAGCGCGTCATACAGCGAGCCCCAACGGGCATTGGAGGCGTTGAGGGCGAAGCGCGCATTCATCACCGGCACCACCAGCTGCGGGCCGGCCATGCGGGCGATCTCGTCGTCGACGTTTTGGGTCGTGGCCTGGAAGTCTGCGGCTTCTGGCAGCAGGTATCCGATGTCTTGCAGGAAGGCTTTGTAGGCCACCGCATCGTGGGCCTGGCCGGCGTGGGTCTGGTGCCAGGTGTCGATGCGCGCCTGGAAATCGTCGCGTTTGGCGAGTAGGGCTTTGTTCTTCGGTGCCAGGTCATGGATGACCTTGTCGGCACCGGCCCAGAACTGGTCGGCAGTAATGCCGGTGCCGGGAATGGCTTCGTTGTTCACGAAGTCGAACAGGACTTTGGCGACCTGCAGGCCACCGACTTGAACGTGTTCAGTCATTGCTTGCCTCACTCTGCACAGCTTAAGCGCTTTTTAGATTTTCATTATGTAGTGCCAGGTTGCGCATACTACATGATGACTTGCGGTTGTGAAAATTAGACTAAATACGTCGTTTAGCGACCCACTTTGGTCGTACGGTCACAGCGGAGAACGGGATGTTCTCAAAAAACTATTGGATTGTTCCAGATAAATCTAAAAATGGTACACGATTTGTTTTCGGTGGCCGTCGAGTCCACCTTGTAGATTGAATTCCAGAGGGCATCGCCATGGACCATCTTGTACTCACAATTATCGCCGCCGACAAACCCGGCCTGGTTGAACGTATTGCGCAGAACATCGCCGCCCACGGCGGCAACTGGCTGGAAAGCCGCATGGCCCACATGGCGGGGCAATTTGCCGGGATCTTGCGGGTCAGTGTTCCCACAGAAAACCGTCAGGCATTGGTGGGCGCGCTGGAGGACTTATCCACACACGGCATTCGTGTGCTGGTGGGCGAGGGCAGCAGTGGGCAGGCTAGCGCGTCCAGATCCATCATGATGACGCTGGTGGGCAATGACCGTTCAGGCATCGTGCGCGAGATCACCGCGCTGCTGAGCAAGCAGGGGGTGAACCTGGAGAGCCTGAGCACCGATGTACGCCCGGCGCCGATGAGCGGCGACCCGCTGTTCACCGCCGAGGCGCTGTTGCAGGTGCCCGCGGCGCTGTCCCTGGATACCTTGCAGCTATCCCTGGAAACCCTGGCCGACGACCTGATGGTGGAACTGCATCACGAGGAATAATCTGCCCACAAGGTTATGCATGAAAATCTTGCATGGGCCTGTGGATAACCTGTAGAGACCCGGCGCCAGGCCACGCCGGCCGGGCGTCTTCACTGTTTGAGCAAAAAACGAGCAATTTCAAAAGCTTGTGCACAAATGGCGGGGATCAGGCTGTGGATAACCTTGGGGTGGATGTCTGCAAGCCACGCCGGCTGTGGCTTGCAGAGGTTTGTACGTTATTTGATCAGCGTTTGCGCACGCTCAGCCACGCATCCACGCTGTAGACCACCAGGCCGGCCCAGATAAACGCGAAGGCAATCAGCGTGCTCGGTGCCAGGTGTTCACCGAAGAGCAGCACGGCTTCCAGCAGCACCAGGGTCGGCGCGACGTACTGCAAAAAGCCCAAGGCGGTGTAGGGCAAATGCCGTGCGGCGGCGTTGAAACACACCAGCGGGATCAGCGTCACCGGGCCTGCGGCCACCAGCCACCAGGCTTCGGACGTGCTCCAGAACGCCAGTTGTGCACTGTGGGCGGTGGGGTTGAACAACAACCACGCCACGGCAATCGGCACCAGCATCCACGTTTCCACGACCAGCCCCGGCAGTGCCTTGACCGGCGCCTGTTTGCGGATCAAACCGTAGAAACCAAAGGTCAGCGCCAGCACCAGCGACACCCACGGCAAACTGCCCACCTGCCACACCTGCTGCGCCACACCCACCGCTGCCAGCGCGACCGCGGCCCACTGCAAGCGCCGCAGGCGTTCGCCGAGGAGCAGCATGCCCAGCAGCACATTCACCAGCGGGTTGATGTAGTAACCCAGACTCGCTTCGAGCATGCGCCCGCTGTTCACCGACCACACGTAGGTCAGCCAGTTACCCGCAATCAACGACCCGCTGAGGGCCAGGATCGCCAGGCGCTTGGGGTTGTCGCGCAGTTCACGGAACCAGCCGGGGTGCTTCCACACCATCAGCAGCAAACCGCCGAACAGCGCGGACCACAACACGCGGTGCACGATGATTTCGGCGGCCGGGACGCTGGCGATGGCTTTGAAGTAGAGCGGGAACAGGCCCCAGATGACATAGGCGCTCAGGCCCAGGATGTAACCCTTGCGGGGGTTGGCGGCGTGCATTGCAGAATCCTTGCTTAGGCAGCTAACAAAGCGCGATTGTAAGGATATTTATCGGGTCATGGGTGGCGCTTTTCTGTGGGAGCTGGCTTGCCTGCGATGGCATCACCTCGGTGTC
>NZ_ANNV01000162.1 GCF_000346755.1 Pseudomonas sp. CBZ-4
ACGAATTCAAGCCTGCGTTCGGCCAGCGTGGTTAACGGGGCGCCCAAGATCAAAAGCCAAATCAAAAGCCAGAGCCAGAGCTTCGGGTTTTGTCAGGTCTAGTAGTTGTGTTGGCTGACCCACCGCAATCGCGGGCAAGCCCGCTCCCACATTGGATCTTCATCGTTCTGCTGGATTGATCGTTCCCACGCTCCGCGTGGGAACGCCTCCACGGGCGCTCCGCGCCCCGGCAAAGCCCAAAGTCAAGCGCGTGCCGCCAATAACTTGACAGCAATATTCCTTGTTTTATTGGGTGTACTTATCCCAGCTCCCAGCTAATCTGCTTAAATCGAATATCCAATGCAAATGGATGTTTTTTTGACGCCGAGTCAGCAGTTGCCAGGGAAGCCTATGACACAGGGACGTAGTGGCAGAAACAGACGCACCCTGCCAGAGGGCACAGCGATGAGGTGGCGCCATACGTTCCAGACCCGTATCGCCGGGGTGCTCGCGCTGTTGCTGTTGGTGGTGGTCGCGGCCACCTACTTCGCCGTCAAGACCGCCACCACCCGTGCCGTGGAGAACCAGGCCGAGGTCCAGCTGGAGACCGGCAGCCAGGTGTTCGAGCGCCTGCTCGACCTGCGCGGCCGCCGCCTGCAATACGGGCTGGACTGGCTGACGGCGGACGAGCCCTTCAAGCAAGCGGTGACCGAAGGCAAGCCTGCGCCGATCCTGGCGGCGCTAGACCGCCACGGCACCGGTATCGGTTCCAGCGAAGTGTTTGTGTTGGGCCTCGACGGCAACGTGATGGTCAGCACCCTGCCACTGTTCTCCCGCGGCACGCCGTTCCCCCAGGGCAACGCCTTGCGCCATGCGCGCCGCAGTGGCCTGCAAATGCTCATCGTGGCCATGGATGGGCGACCGTACCTGCTGGTGCAAAAGGACGTCTTCAATCCGCAGCCCGTGGCGCGCGTTGTCATGGGCTTTCCGATGGACGCGCAGTTTGCCAACGAACTGCGTTCCATGAGCAACCTGGAAGTGTCGTTCCTCGCCGTGCAGGACGGCCGCCCCGGACCGTTGTTCACCACGCAGCCCGATGCAGTGCAGCCCGATATCGTCGCTACGCTGCGCCAGGCGCAGGTCAGCAGCGAGGCCTACATCGAAGGTTTCCACGGCCAGCGCATGCTCAACCAGGTACTGTCGCTGGCCAACACCGGCGAAGGGGATGAGGTGCGGGTGCTGCTGCAAAGCCCGCTGGATCATGTGTTGGAATCCTTTGCGCCGCTGGACCGGCAGTTCCTCGGGATTGCCCTGGCCGTCTTGGTGGTGTCGCTGGCCGGTGCGCTGTTGCTGGCACGGCGCGTGTCGCGCCCGTTGAATGCGCTGGTGGAAGCGGCCGAGCGTATTGGTGCCGGCGACTACCGCACGCCGGTGCGGGTGCGCAGCCACGATGAATTCGGCCTGCTGGCCCGCGCCTTCAATGCCATGCAAAGCGGCATCGCCGTGCGCGAGCGGCAACTGGCGCACAACGCCTTGCATGACCCGCTCACCGGCCTGCCCAACCGCGCGCTGGCCATGGAACGCCTGGGCAGTGCGATCAGTGCGCGCCGGCCCGTGGTGTTGCTGTACGTGGGCATCGAAAACTACCGGGTGATCAACGAAGGCTTCGGCCCCCAGGGCGTGGAAGAAATGCTGCGCGAAGCCAGCCGCTGCCTGTCCATGAGCCTGCTGGCCAGCGACACCGCCGCCCGCATCACCGGCAGTGAGTTCCTGGTGCTGCTGGAAAACACCGAGATCGACCGCGCCGTCGCGCGCGCCGACCGCCTCTACGCGCTGCTCACCGAAACCCAGCGCATCGGCCATGACGAAGTGCGCCATGAAGTCAGCATCGGCATCGCCGCGTACCCCGCCGATGGCCAGCAGGTAGAAGAGTTGATCAGCCGCGCCGCGATTGCCCGGCATGATGCGGCGAGCCTGCCGGGGCATTTGCAGATCTACCAGCAGCACCGCGAACTGGCCCACCAGCGCCAGATCACCCTGATCCGCGACCTGCGCCGCGCCGTGGTCGAGGGCGAATTGTTCCTGTGCTACCAACCCAAGCTCGACCTCAACCACGGGCATGTGCGCCAGGCCGAAGCCTTGCTGCGCTGGCAGCATCCGACCCTGGGCCAGGTCTCGCCCGCCGAATTCATTCCCCTGGCCGAACGCACCGGCAGCATGGGCAGCCTGACCCTGTGGGTGATCGAAGAAGCGATCCGCCAGATCGGCGAGTGGGGGCAGCGGGGTTTGCATATCCAGCTGTCGGTGAATATTTCCGTGGATGACCTGGCCGATGATGACCTGGCGATTCGCGTCACCGCCTTGTTGATGCAATACGCTGTGGCCGCCGAGCAACTGATTTTCGAGATCACCGAAAGCGCGATCATGCACAACCCGCAACAGGCGCTGAACGTGCTGGAGCAACTGCGCGGCTGTGGCATCAGCCTGTCGGTGGACGACTACGGCACCGGCTATTCGTCGCTTGCGCAATTGCAGCGCCTGCCGGTGCAGGAGTTGAAGATCGACCAATCCTTTGTGCGCAACCTCGACAGCACCAGCGGTGACGGGGTGATCGTGCGCTCCACCATCGAGATGAGCCACAACCTGGGGCTCAAGGTGGTGGCCGAAGGCGTGGAGTTCGCGCCGAGCCTGAAGCTGCTCAAGCAGTGGAAGTGCGACACCGCCCAGGGTTACCTGATCAGCCGGCCATTGAACGCCATGGCGTTCGAGATGTGGATGCGCCGCGAGCGGGTGCCGCTCTAGAAAAGGCCTTTTGCGCGCCTACAGATTCTTTGCGTCGCGCCGATAAGCTCTACATACCTTGACCGGTTGCATAGGTTTTTGCCGACCAACGGTCAGGCCTTGCCGCAAAATCAATGATGGCAATTTGCCTTATTTGCGGCATCATCTGCGTCGTGACACGCATTGCCCCAGTTTCAGTGCCAAGGCAGGCCGCCTCTTTTTCTATTGCCGCGCGGACCCTTGATGAATCGGATTTTCCTGCAGTTATCCTTTGCCGCCTTGCTGCTCTCGGCCCATGACCTGGCGCGCGCGGCGACCCTTGATGTGGTGCTGCGCCAGGCCGACCAAACACCGGTCAGCGACGCCGTGGTGACCCTGCAAGGCCCGGTCGGCGCGCCGGCCGGCACGCTCAAGGCCGACATGGACCAGCGCGGCCAGAAGTTCGCGCCCCATGTGCTGGCGGTGCACACCGGCACCCAGGTGCGTTTCCCCAACAGCGACAATATCCGTCACCAGGTCTATTCGTTTTCGCCAGCCAAGCGCTTCGAACTGCGCCTGTACGAAGGTACGCCCACCGACCCGCTGCTGTTCGACAAGCCCGGCGTGGTGGTGCTCGGCTGCAATATTCACGACTGGATGCTCGGCTATGTCTACGTCACCGACGACCCGCGCTTCGGCGTCAGCGATGCCCAGGGCCGCGTGCGCCTGGACGACCTGCCGGCCGGTGCCTACCACGTCACCCTGTGGCACCCGCAATTGGCCGACATGCAACCGTTGGACGGCGGCACGCTGAACCTTCCGGCGGCGGGCCTGAGCCACGCCGTGCAGCTGAGCCTGGAACCACCGTCCGCCGACCTGCCGCCCACACCCACGCCAACTGCGTTTGGCGATGCCTTCAATCGAGCCGCCCGTGAAACTGCGCAGTAGTTTCCAGGCGCGTGTCGCCAGTGTGCTGATCCTGCTGTTGCTGGTGGTGATCGGCGCGCTGTACTTCAGCGTGAAAGCGGCGACGGGCGACGCCGTGCGCAGTCAGGCCAAGGCGCAACTGGACGTCGGCGCGCGGGTGTTCGAACGCTTGCTCGACGTGCGTGGCCGGCGCCTGGCCGATGGCGTGCAACTGCTGGCGGCGGACTTCGGTTTTCGCGATGCGGTGGCCAGCGGCGATTCGGCGACCATGCGCTCGGTGCTGTTCAACCACGGCAAGCGCATCAATGCCAGCGACATGATCCTGCTGGGCATGGATGGCACCGTCCTCGCCAGTACCCTCGACGATGTCCCCGAGGGTTCGATTTTCCGTTACGACCAGGCCCTGCGTGACGCGCGGCGCAATCGCCAGACCATGCTGATGGTGCCGCTGCAAGGCATGCCGCACCTGCTGGTGGAAGCGCCGGTGCTGGCGCCGCTGCCGATTGCGCGGGTGGTGATGGGCTTGCGCATGGACAGCGCGTTCGCCGAAGAGCTGCGTTCGCTGAGCAACCTGGAAGTGTCGTTCCTGACCATCGACCGCCAGCAACCGGGGGAGTTGGTCAGCACCCAACCCCAGGTGCTGCGCGACAGTCTCACCAACCTGATGCTGGAGCAGGGCCGCCAACACGGCGTGGCCACCACCGAGCACCTGGAACACAGTTTTCTCAGCCAGTCGCTGGTGTTGGCCAGCGATGCCGACGGCCAGGTCCTGGCCTTGTTGCAGAGCCCGTTGGACGCGGCGATGCAGGCCTTTGCGCCGTTGGATGAAAAAATCCTCGGCATTGCCTTGATCGCGCTGATTGCCTCGCTGATCGGTGCCTTGCTGCTGGCCCGTGGCGTGTCACGTCCGGTGCAGGCCCTGGCCCTCGCCGCCGAACGCATCGGCCAGGGCGATTACCAGACGCCCGTGGTGTTGCAACGCAGTGACGAACTGGGGCGCCTGGCCAACGCGGTCAATTCGATGCAAAGCGGCATCGCCGAGCGCGAACAGCAACTGGCGCACAACGCCTTGCATGATCGCCTCACCGGCTTGCCCAACCGCGCGCTGGCGATGGAGCGCCTGGGCAGTGCCATCGCCACGCACCGGCCAATGGCCCTTATCTACCTGGGCATCGACAACCTGCGCGTCGCCAGCGAAACCGCCGGGCCGGATGCGGTGGACCAGCTGTTGCTGGAAGTCAGCCGCAGCCTGCAAGCCGCGCTGCGTCCCGGCGATACCCTGGCACATTTGATCGCCGACGAATTTCTGCTGCTGCTCGAAGGCGCCGGCTGCGACGAAGCGGTGGGCCTGGCCGACCAGTTGCAACAACTGCTGCTGCGCCCGCGCCGCATCAACGGCCATGACCTGGCGCTGGATTGCCGCCTGGGCATCGCGGCTTATCCGGCCGACGGCGAAAGCGCGCACACCTTCTTGGAGCGCGCGTCGATTGCGATGAAGGACGCCGCGCAAATGCCCGGCCGCTTGCAGATCTACGAACACGGCCGCGACCTCGCGCACCGCCGCCAGATCACCCTGATCCGCGACCTGCGCCACGCGCCGAACCAAGGCCAGTTGCTGCTGCATTACCAACCCAAACTCGACATCCGCCAGGGCCACGTACGCCAGGCCGAAGCCTTGTTGCGCTGGCAGCACCCGCTGTTCGGCATGGTGTCGCCGGCAGAATTCATCCCCTTGGCCGAACGCTCGGGCAGCATTCAGTTGTTGACCCACTGGGTGATCGAGGAGGGCATTCGCCAACTGTGCGAATGGAACCGGCGTGGCCTGTGCCTGCAACTGTCGTTGAACATCTCGGCCGATGATTTGCTCGGTGACGAGCTGGCCCATCGAGTCTCGGCGTTGTTGCGGCGTTATGGCTTGCCGGCCGAACAACTGCTGTTCGAAATCACCGAAAGCGCGGTGATGCGCGAGCCGGAAAAAGCCCTGAAAGTCCTGCACCTGTTGCGCGACTGCGGCATCAGCCTGTCGGTGGATGACTTCGGCACCGGCTACTCGTCGCTGGCGCACCTCAAGCGCCTGCCGGTGCAAGAGCTGAAGATCGACCAATCCTTCGTGCGCAACCTCGATGAAACCAGTGAAGACGCGGTGATCGTGCGCTCCACTATCGAGATGAGCCACAACCTGGGCCTCAAGGTGGTCGCCGAGGGCGTCGAATACGCCCACAGCCTGCGCCTGCTGGAACGCTGGCAGTGCGACACGGCCCAGGGTTACCTGATCAGTCGGCCGTTGAGCGCCGACGCTTTCGAAGCCTGGGTGGCGTTGCCCCTCAGTGCGCAAACTTCCCTGGTTCATTGAGTGGCTTACGCGTGCGTTGTTCTTTTCTGATCGGTTGCCTTGGCGCCCTGACCCTGCAAACGGCGCTGGCCGACAACGGCCGCCTGATCGCCACCGGTGGCGCCAGCAGCATCGAAGGCACGGCGGGCGGCGGGATCACGCCGTGGGCGGTGCTGGCCGGCTACGGCGAAAAACACGAATGGGGCGCCACGGCCTTCGCCACCACGGTCAACCTGCCGGACTATCGGCTGGACGTGGCCGGGTTGGCGCTGGCCTATGACAACCGCGTCGAAGTGTCTTTCGCCCGCCAGCGTTTCGATCTCGGCACCTTGGTGCACAAGCTCAACCTGCCCGAAGACAACCTCGGCCAGGACGTGCTCGGCCTCAAGGTGCGGTTGTTTGGCGATGTGATCTACGACGATTTGCCCCAAGTTTCGCTGGGCCTGGAATACAAGCACCAGACCAATTTCGACATCCCCAAGCTGGTGGGCGCCAAGCGCAACAGCGACGTCGAAGGCTACCTCGCCGCCAGCCGCCTGTTCATGGGCGCGGCCTTTGGCTACAACGTGCTGGTCAACGGCAGCCTGCGCTACAGCCGCGCCAACGAAACCGGCCTGCTCGGCTTTGGCGGCGACCGCCGTGACAGCCGCAGCCTGCTCAAGGAAGGCTCGGTGGCGCTGCTGTTCAACCCGCGCTGGGCGGTGGGTGTGGAGTACCGCGAAAAGCCTGACAACCTGTCGTTTGCCGGTGAGAGCGATTGGGCCGATGTGTTTGTCGGCTACTTCCCGAACAAGCATGTGTCGTTTGTATTGGCCTACGCGCGCCTTGGTGAAATCGCCACGCTGGACAAGCAGAACGGCACTTATCTGTCCGTGCAGGGGAGTTTCTGATGCGCTGGTTACCGCTGGTTCTCGTCGTGTGCCTCAGTGCCTGCGCGCAACAACCGCCAAAGGATGACAGCCTGTACCGCGAGCTGGGCGCCATGCCCGGCATCACGCGGATTGTCGAAGGCCTGTTGCTGAACATCGCCCGGGATGAACGCATCGTCGAGCGGTTTCGGCGGATTGATATCCAGCGGCTGCGCAACAAGCTGATCGAACAGTTCTGCGTGGAGGCGGGCGGGCCGTGCACCTATACCGGGGACAGCATGGCGGAGAGTCACAAGGGGCAGAATGTGAGCCGCAGTGACTTTAATGCGTTGGTGGAAGACTTGATCAAGGCGATGGACCAAGAGGGGATTTCGGTGCCGGTACAGAATCGCCTGATCGCCCGGTTGGCGGTGATGCGCGCAGAAGTGATCGAACACTGACCCCCCAGACAATGATGTCCAAATGTGGGAGCTGGCTTGCCTGCGATAGCGGTGTATCAGGCAGAACAGCTTTCTCTGACCCACCGCTATCGCAGGCAAGCCAGCTCCCACATTTTGAATTGCACCGGACATGAAAAAGGCGGCGACCCTCAACAGGTCGCCGCCTTTTTATGGCTGCTGGTGAAGCTTAATCCGGCAGTTTAAACGCCATCACATAGTCACCCTGCTTGGTGCCCAGGGAACCATGACCGCCCGCCACGACCAGCACGTATTGCTTGCCGTCCTTGCCGGTGTAGGTCATCGGTGTGGTTTGCGCGCCTGCTGGCAGGCGGCCTTCCCACAGTTGCTTGCCGTTTTTCACGTCATAGGCACGCAGGTACTGGTCCAGGGTGCCGCTGAGGAACGCCACGCCACCGGCGGTGGTGAATGTGCCGCCCAGGCTAGGCACGCCCATGCTCAGCGGGATTGGAACCGGCGAGCTGTCGCGCACGGTGCCGTTCTTGTGCATCCAGATGGTTTTGTGGGTGGTCAGGTCGACCGCGGCCACATAACCCCAGGCCGGTGCCTGGCACGGCAGGCCCAGTGGCGACAGCAGCGCTTCGAGGATCACGCCGTATGGCGCGCCTTTGTTCGGCTGCACGCCTTCGGTTTCGCTGACGCGTGGGCCTTGCTTGGCAATGTCGGCAGCCGGGATCAGCTTGGACTTGAACGCCATGTAGCTTGGGTTGACGAAGGCCAGTTGACGTACCGGGTCGACGGAGATGCCGCCCCAGTCGAACACGCCGAAGTTGCCTGGGTACACGATCGAACCTTGCAGCGATGGCGGGGTGAACGGGCCATCGTAGCGCATGGATTTGAAATCAATCCGGCACAGCAGTTGGTCGAACGGGGTCACGCCCCACATGTCGCGTTCTTTCAACGGCGGCGGCATGAAGTTCAGGTCGGACTTGGGCTGGGTCGGCGAGGTGTGGTCGCCAGCGACTGCGCCTTGCGGTACGGCGATTTCGTGGATCGGCACCACGGGCTGGCCAGTGGCACGGTCGAGCACGTAGATGCTGCCTTGCTTGGTCGACGCCATGACCGCCTGCTTCACGCCGGCTTCGGTCTTGATGTCGATCAGCGACGGCTGGCCGCCGACGTCCATGTCCCACAGGTCATGGTGAGTGAACTGGAAGGTCCATTTCACGTGGCCGCTGTCGATGTCCAGGGCGGTCAGGCCGGCGCTGAATTTTTCCGAATCTTCGGTACGGTCGCCGCCGTATTGGTCGGGCATCTGGTTGCCCATCGGCAGGTAGAGCATGCCGAGTTTTTCATCCACCGAGAACATGGACCACATGTTCGGCGAGTTGCGGGTGTAGGTCTTGCCTTCGGCCAACGGAGTGGTGTCGTCCGGGTTGCCGCTGTCCCAGTTCCACACCAGCTTGCCGGTGTGTACGTCGAACGCGCGGATCACGCCGCTCGGCTCGTCGGTGGAAACGTTATCGGTAACGTGGCCGCCGATCACGACCAGGTTCTTGGTCACGGCCGGTGGCGAGGTGGAGTAGTAACCGCCCGGGGCGAAGCCGCCGATGTTGGCGCGCAGGTCGACCTGGCCTTTGTCACCGAAGTCTTCGCACATCTTGCCGGTGTCGGCGTTCAGGGCGATCAGACGGGTGTCGGCAGTCGGTACGAAAATGCGTTTCGGGCAGGCATTCGGTGCAGCCGCCGGGCTGGCGCTGCCGGTGGGGCTCTGCTCGGAAGCGTAGACTGCGTCATCGTGATACGACACGCCACGGCAGGTCATGTGGGCCCAGCCTTTGAAGTTCTCGGCGCCCATGCTGCTGATCTTCGGATCGAAGCGCCAGATTTCCTTGCCGGTGTCCGGGTCCAGGGCAATCACTTGGCTGTGCGGGGTGCACACGTAAAGCATGCCGTTGACTTTCAGCGGGGTGTTTTCCGCGGTGGTCTCGCCTGGATCGTTCGGGCCAGGCAGGTCGCCGGTGCGGTAGGTCCATGCCGGCACCAGCTTGCTCACGTTTTGCGGGGTGATCTGTGCCAGGGGCGAGTAACGGTCGCCGAACGCCGAACGGCCGTAGGAATTCCAGTCGCCATCAGGCTGGGCCGGCGCAGCGCTGGCCATGCCAGGGACGGCGTCGCGGTCCAGTTGGCCTTTGATCTCACCCGGGTTGGTGAATTGGCTGGCAACCGCAGCGGCGCCAGCCAGCACCACGGCTACGCTCAGCGCGCCGGTGCCCAGTGGCGCCGGTTGGCCGCGCAGCAGCGGGCGACGGACCCACGGCAGCAACATGACGATGCCCAAGGCGAACAGCAGGGCCAGGCGCGGCACCAGCTGCCACCAGTCCAGGCCGACTTCCCACAGTGCCCACACGGTGCTGGCGAACAACACCAGTGCGTACAGGCCCAGCGCGGCGCGGCGGTTGGCCAGCAGCAGAATGCCGGTCAGGCCGACGCCGATACCGGCCAGCAGGTAGTACAACGACCCGCCGAGCATGCTCAGCTTGACGCCGCCGGCCAGCAAGGCCAGGCCCATGATCAGCAGCAAGACGCCTAGCAGCTTGGGCAGCAAGCGGCTTGGACTTGAAGCACCATCAGTGCTCATAGTGTGTTTCTCCGTTACGTTGGAATTATGTAACCCCGTGCTTCACTGTAGATGACGATTCAGCACAGGCTTGGTTCAGCGATATTCGGTTTTTCTGTGGATAAAGCGGGTTATCCACAGGCGGGCGATTTATTCCCAGGCGCGGAGGGGTGTAAGACAGCGCTGTCTTTGCGAAGGGGGATATTCGGCAAGATGGGATCGACCGGGAGCGTGAAACGTTTCAGGTTGTTGCCGGGAAGGATAAAGGGAGTTGTGTTGGAGAGAAAGGGCGAATCGCGATATGCATCATTTCTGAATTGGTAACAGTGACAGAACGTCGCTGCAAAAAGGCGGGTGTGGGTGGGCTTTTGTGGGAGCTGGCTTGTGTGGGAGCTGGCTTGCCTGCGATGCAGGCACCTCGGTGTATCAGTGATACCGAGGTGATGCTATCGCAGGCAAGCCAGCTCCCACAGAAAAGCCCAGTTTCCACAGGGGGGATTTCGGTGTGGGTTAGAACGTGGTGCGGATGCCGACCTGCACACTTCTGCCCGGCGCCGGCGCGATGTCGCGCAGGATCGAGCTGGCATAACGCACGGTCTGGTTGGTCAGGTTTTCACCGTTCACAAACGCCAGCCACTGGCTGCCACCGACATTGAAGCGATAACCCGCGCTGGCGCCCAGGGTGGTGTAGCCGTCGGTGCCGCTTTCGTTATCCGGCACACGGCCTTGGCCCGCCGCATGTTCCACGTCGATCCGCGCCTGCCAGCGGTCCAGTTCCCACAGCAAACCGCTGTTCAAACGTAGCGGCGCAATACGTGGCAAGGCTTCGCCGGTGTCGAGGTTGGTGGCGCGGGTGTAGTCGCCCGACAGTTCCAGGGCGAACTTGCCGTAGGCGCTTTCGCCGAGTTTCCAGTGATCCTGGGCTTCAAAGCCGGCGAAACGCGCGCGTACGCCGGAGTATTTGTACTCAGGGATGCCATCCGCGTCTTCTTCCCCTTCGTCGTTCAACGTACGACCACTGCCCAGCAGGCCGATGTAGTTGGAGAAGTGGCTGTAGAACACGCCGAAGCTGCCCTTGTGGGTGCCATTGTCAAAACGCAGGGCCAGGTCGCTGGACACGGCTTTTTCTTTCTTCAGGTTGGCGTCGCCCAACTCGTAAGTGCCGGTGGCGACGTGGGCGCCGTTGGCGTACAGCTCGTAGAAGGTCGGTGCGCGCTCGGTGTAGCCGAGGGTCGCGGCGACGGACCAGATCGGCGTGAGGGTGTACACCGCGCCCGACGACAGGCTGCCAGCGGTGAAGTCATTGGATTTGTCCGCGCCGGCAAAGCGCGCGTTGCCCTTGGCATCCGGATCGACGCTGGTGTGTTCCAGGCGCCCGCCGAGGCTGAGTTTGAGGCGCTCGGTGGCCTGCATTTCTTCGAGGATAAACAGCGCGCCGGCGTTGGTGTCGGTCTGCGGCACGAAGGCTTCTTCGCCCAGGGCGGAGAATTCGTTGCGGGTCACTTGCGCGCCGACCACGCCGTTGAACGGGCCGATGGACTGGTGACGGGCTTCTACGCGGGCTTCATAACCCTTGTTCTTGAAGATCGTGCCGGTTTCGCCGCCTTCGATTTCGCGGTGTTCGTAATCGGTGTAGCCGGCGTCGACTTTGACCGAGGTAAACGGCCCTTGCAGGTTGCGGATTTCCGAGGCGAACGCGTAGTGATCCTGCTTCATGCGGATGCGCACGTCCTGTTCGGCGGGGGAGCCGTAGTTCGCGTCATAGCTGCTGTAGGACAGGCCGGCATAACCGTCATCCCAGGTGTAGGAACCGCCCACGGCGCCGCCGTCCTGGCGTCCGTCGCTGTTGCCCAGGCGGCCGTTTTTGCCGGGTGCATCTTCGGTCTCGGGGGCGTGGCGGCTGCGGGCCTGGCCTGGGATTTTCAGGTCGT
This sequence comes from Pseudomonas sp. CBZ-4, assembly GCF_000346755.1. Taxonomy (GTDB): domain Bacteria; phylum Pseudomonadota; class Gammaproteobacteria; order Pseudomonadales; family Pseudomonadaceae; genus Aquipseudomonas. The sequence continues at coordinate 11,817 of NZ_ANNV01000162.1, forward strand.
TGAATTCCCGCGCGTTGGCGTCCAGGTGCAGGGCGAACGTGCCGTTGCCGGCTTCCAGGCGGCCCGCGCTGCTGCGGGTGGTGTCGGCGCCGCCGTAGCGCAATTCACCGGCACCGTGGATGCCTTCGATGGCTTCGGTGGGGATGCGGTTGTCGAAGGTGTTGACCACGCCGCCGATGGCGCTGCCGCCGTACAACAACGCCGCCGGGCCACGGACGATTTCGATGCGGTCGACGTTGACCGGGTCCAGCGGTACCGCGTGGTCGTAGGACAGCGACGACGCATCCAGTGCGCCGACGCCGTTGCGCAGGATGCGAATGCGGTCGCCGTCCTGGCCACGGATGATCGGCCGGCTGGCGCCCGGGCCAAAGTACGACGACGACACGCCGGGCTGCTTGTTCAGGGTTTCGCCAAGGCTGCCTTTTTGTTGCAGGGTCAGGTCATCACCTTCCAGCACGGTGGTGGGCGAAGCGAGTTGTTCGCTGCCCAGCGGGTTGCCGGTGATGACTTGGGGTTGCAGCTCAAGGGCCTGGGCGTGGGAGCTGATCAGCAGGGCGGCGGCAAGCGGGGACAAGCGCCACAGAGAAGAGAGGGACATCGGACATTCCTTGGCAAAACGGCGAAAAGATTTGATATGGATAGTTACAATATAACATCTCTTTTTCGTCTGGGAACGGGAACTTTTTAGCACTGGGCGGGCGGGGTGATAAGGTGTGCGCCTTCGTGACCCTTTTTTTCATAGGCCCGGCATGACCGCGACAAGCAACGACCCACTCCACGGCGTGACCCTGCAACACGTCCTCACCACCCTGGTGGAACACTACGAATGGGACGGCCTGGCCGAGCGCATTGATATCCGCTGCTTCAAGAGCGACCCGAGCATCAAGTCGAGCCTGACTTTCCTGCGTAAAACCCCGTGGGCGCGGGAGAAAGTCGAAGGGTTGTACGTCAAGCTGATGCGCACCAAACGTCCGTTGGATTGAGCCGGTGAAGCGCTTTGTCGCGGCAGCGGCGCTGGCGGGTTGGGTGGGGCTGGCGATCCAGCAGTACCTGATTTTCTATTCGCGCTGGACGTCCGGCGCCAGCCTGTTGGGCGGGCTGGTCAACTTCTTCAGTTTCTTCACGGTGCTGACCAACACGCTGGCCGTGGTGGTGTTGAGTTATGCGCTGGTCAAGCGCGACTCGGCGGCAAAGCGGTTTTTCCTCGCGCCCAAGGTCAGCAGTGGCATTGCCGTGAGCATCGCCGTGGTGGGCCTGGCGTACAGCCTGTTGCTGCGGCATTTGTGGCAGCCTGAAGGCTTTCAATTCATCGCCGACGAATTGCTGCACGACGTGATGCCGGTGTTGTTCTTGATCTACTGGTGGCGGTGCGTGCCCAAGGGCACGTTGCAGCTCAAGCATATCGGCGCCTGGGTGATTTACCCGCTGGTGTACTTCGCCTATGTGCTGCTGCGTGGGCATTTGCTGGGGCAGTATCAGTACCCGTTCATTGATGTGGACACGCTGGGTTATCCACATGTGTTTGTGAATGCCGGGGGGATTCTGGTGGGGTTTGTGGCGATTGCTTTAGGGGTGGTGGGTCTGGATAAGCTCTTGAAATCACCCCAGACCTGAGGTGAAAAAAGGTTCAAATGTGGGAGCGGGCTTGCCCGCGATTGCGGTGGGTCAGTCAATACCTCTGTTGCTGATACACCGCTATCGCGGGCAAGCCCGCTCCCACATTTTTGACCGAGCCAGGCTTATTCTTCTTCGCTGCCCTCCGCACGCCAGTAACCCACGGCCTTGAGGAATTCTTCGTTGACCTTGTGCGTATCCAACAGCACGCGCCGCACCTGGCGCGACAGCTTGGTTTCCATCGCTACAAAGCTGTACAGCGAACCACTCGGCAGCGTCAGTTTCTGTACGGTCTCCAGCAGGTCATCCTGGCCGCGAATCACCCAGATCACCTCAACGCCGGCAGCACTCTGCAGCGCCTGTTTTTCTGCCGCATCGGCAATCTCAATCACGGCCAACACTGTACGCCCCGCCGGCAATTCCTCCAGGCGCCGCGCAATGGCGGGCAGGGCGGTTTCGTCGCCGATCAGCAGGTAGCTGTCGAAGATATCCGGCACGATCATCGAGCCCCGTGGCCCACCGATGTACAGGTGCTGGCCGACCTGTACCCGCTCGGCCCAGGTGGACGCGGGGCCATCGCCGTGCAGCACGAAGTCGATGTCCAGTTCGCCGATGTCCAGGTCGAACCGCCGTGGCGTGTAGTCGCGCATCGCCGGTTGCGGGCCGTCGCCCTTGATGCTGAACGTCGGGCTTTCCAGTGCGGCCTGTTCCGCTGCGTTCTGCGGGAACAGCAGCTTGATGTGATCGTCGCTGCCCAGGCTGACAAAGCCTGCCAGTTCCGGCCCGCCCAACGTGACGCGGCGCATGCGCGGGGTGATATCGACTACGCGCAACACTTCGAGTCGGCGGCGTTTGATTTCGTGACTGACACGGTGGATCACTTGGCTATTCATTGGTCTTTCCCGTCGGCAATGGCTTGAGCGGTGCGATTGAGCAGCGCCGCGACACGAACGATTTCTTCCGGGCTCCAGCGCCCGTGGTGCGAGTGCAAGGCGTGGCGCAGGTTGTGCACCGCCTCGTGGATCTCGGGCGGGCGGTCATGGCCGCGCAGTGAGCGCTTGCTCACGTCGATGCGCATGCGCACACCGTCCAACGCCACCTGTTGCTCGCTTAAGAAGAGACGACCGGCGTCGGTGATTGTGTAGCGTTTTTTTCCGCCGTCAGGATCGCTGACGATCAGGTCGCTCTCTTCCAGGAACGTCAGGGTTGGGTAGATCACGCCGGGGCTGGGGCTGTAGGCGCCGTCAAACAGGCTTTCGATACGGCGGATCAGGTCGTAGCCGTGGCACGGCTGCTCGGCGATCAGCGCCGGCAGCAGCAGGTTCAAGTCGCCGGGTGCAAATACCCGGGGGCCGCGACCGCGGCCTGCGCGCGGGTCAAAGCCGTCGCGCTGGTGAGGATGGTCTCGCATGGGTGGGAGCCTCTGTGTGTGTCTAGATATAACGTAAGATATATCTTGAGGCCGGTGCAAGAGCGCCCGACAAACGGTCGCCCCTGCGCAGGGCTTGGACGCGCCATTCGTCGATTGACTAGAGCAACTACTCAAGTTGTGCTGTAAGTTCTAATTCGTTGTATATGTTGTTGTTTTTTAGTTGCTGTAATCCTCGTCTTACGTATAGTTTCTTGGTTAAACCATTCTCATTAAGTCTCGCGTAGTCTGCGTCTTACGGATGCATTTAAAGTTTTGGCAAAGTGCTATATTTTTCCGGTGTATCGAGGTGTAACAGAGCTACGGGGTTAAACGAAACGGACGGCTTACTTTTTCGGAAGTCAACTTGATACTTGTCCTGCGTTGCACAGGCAGCTGCCGTGCAATGCAATAAGTTGGAAATTCACTTTCCAAAATTCTTATTTAGATGACAGGTATTCACCATGTTCAAGAAACTTGCCGCAGCGGCACCGTTTGTTGCAATCGCCCTGAGTTCTCCGATGGCGATGGCTGCCGATGACGCACGCTCGTCCATCAACATCTCGGCCACCATCCCGACCAAGCAGTTCCATGCCCAACCGCGCGACCCGGAGTTCGGTAAAGCGGAAGTCATGAACTACAACCCGGTCAGCGGTGAGCTGAGCAACCTGCGAGCCACTTTCGACGTGAAAAACACCGACGGCTCGGTGCATGCCTACATCGAAGGTGGCCCGACCGCCGCTGCGCTGTACAACGGTTCGGACAGCATCGCGCTGACCAACATGTTCAACGGCGTCGTCCTGACCGCCACCCCGCAGGAAGTGGTGGATGACCCACAATCCACCCCTGGCACCCAGGCTGACCTGGTGGTGACCGCCGCGCGTCCGGCCGACACCCAGAACGGTCTGTACACCTCCAGCTACACCGTGATCTTCGACGCGGTACCCCGCACCCCGGCACCGTAAGCCATGGGTAGACCCTGCGCTCGCCCGAGCGCAGGCGGTTGAAAAGACAGGCCGGTCTCTTCCTCCCCGAAAGCCGGCCTGGTTTAAACAGTCTCGACTGTCCGTACCGAATGAGTATTGCGTCCATGTTTTCGAGAACGCCAATTGCGGGCGCACTTGCACTGTTGCTGTGCGCCAGTGCCTGGGCCGCGCCCGGCACCACGCCGGGCAACTTGCTGTCACAGTCCCAAGGACTGCCTGAAGATTTCGAACAACACTTTTTCGATGTGCCCCTGGCGGTTCGCTTAGAGCTGGATCAACAGTTTCTCGGCGAAGCCATGATTATATTGGGGCGCGACGACCGTATTACCCTGCTGGAGTTTACCGACACGGGTGATAGCCCTGTTTCCGCAACGACCCGGGCCAATTGGGAACAACTTCTGCAACAAGGCATGGCCTTGGGCGGATGCCAACAAAGTTGCCCGTCACAACTGTTGGCCGTGCACTACAGCCTGGAAAATTCGCTGGTTTCCATCCTCACGGAAAACGTCGAGCGCATGGCCCAACTCAAGCAATACTACGATCAGCCGAACACCGGCAGCCTCGGTCTGATCGTCAATAACCAACTGAACATTACCGGTGGCGAGGACGAAGAGTTAGGCGGGCGCTTCGGCCTGGAGGCCAGTTCCAGCATTGGCAACTGGACCCAGGCGATGAACCTGCAGCTGTCGCGCCTGGGCGGCACCGACACCACCCTCTACCACGCCATGCATGAGCTATATACCCAGCGCGAGCTGGAGGGCGACTTTTTGCGCCTGGGGTATTTCACCCCCGGGTCCAATGGCTTGACCCGGCAGATCCGCTCCTTCGGCGCCAACCCGGACACAGCGGTCGGCCTGATGTACGGCAGCTCCGACAGCCTGTTGATCAACAACCCCAAGCCCAGCGTGTACCCGGTGTACGTCACGGCCGGCCGTCAGGCCTCCGTGGAGATCTACCGCAATGGCCTGCTGATCAACACCCAGCCCGTCGCCGCCGGCCTGCAAACCCTGGATACGCGGCCCTTGCCAGGCGGTATCTACGAAGTGGAGGTGCGCCTGATCGAAGACGGCCTGACCACCTCGACCACCCAGGAGCTGATCTACAAACCCAACAACTGGCGCAACGCCGACGAGCGCTGGCGCTACAACACCTTTGTCGGGCGCGAATCCAGGCTATTGAGCAACTGGGATGAACAGCCCACGGGCTTCATCACCTACGGGGCGGGCCTCAACTACCTGCTGCACCCACGGGCGATCCTCGGCCTGTCCGCGCGTAAAGTGCGCGAAAAAATGCAGTACGGCACGTCCATCGACTGGACCCTGGGCAACAGCCTCAGCCTGTATGCCAACGTCTACCAGACCCAGGACCACGGCACCGGCATGGACCTGCAAACCCTTTACAGCTACGGCGTGGGCAGCGTGGTGTTCAGCCACAACCGCAGTTGGCTGGACCCCACCCGCACCTACGAGCTGCTGCCGGACGGCACGCGGCTGCGCCAGCGCAACGTGTTTGTCGGCCAGACCAGCAACACATCGCTGTCCCTCAACCATCGCGTGAGCAATAAAAGCTCGATCAACTCGCGGCTTTCCTACAGTCAAGGCAACCTGGAAGGGCTGGGCCTGGATGTGGGCTGGACCCAGCGCGGCACCTTCCTGGGCAGCGATGCCAACTGGCGCCTGTCGGTGTTCGACCGCCCGGCCACTGCCAGCACCGGCGATCAACGCAACCGTGGCATCGACCTCAGCGTCAGCGTGGCGCTGGGGGCGCCGGGGGAACAATGGTCGGCCAGCCTCGGCACGCGCACCGCCCGGGACGGCAGCCGTGACAACAACGGTTCGCTGACCTACCAGAAAAGCTTCCAGGACCACCTGCTGCAAAGCGTTTCCGGCACTGCGACTGCCGACACCTACGGCGTCGGGTTATCGGGGCGTGCCAGCTTCCAGAACGAGCTGCTCTACGGCGACACCTACGTGCAGCGTTCCTCGTTCAACAACAATTTGAGCGGCGGCCTCAATCTGGCCAGCACCGTGGCGGTGGGCGGCAGCCGGATGGTGCTCAGCAGCCAGCCCCAGGGCGGCGGCGCAGGGATGATCGTGGACGTGGAAACCGACCTCGACGACATCACCCTGCGCGCCGACGACCTCTCCGGCGGCAGTGCGCGCCTGCGGCCGGGGCGCAATTTTGTACCGATCACCGCGTACAAGAGCAGCACCCTGGCGTTCGACTTCGATGGCAATTCCCCACCCGCCGCCACTATCCAGCCGGCACGCAGCAACTACCACCTGAACAAGGGCGGTGTGGAATACCGCAAGGTCAGCGTGATGAAAACGGTCACCGTGCTTGGCCGCCTGGTGGATGAAAAAGGCCAGCCCCTGCGCGGGCACCACGTGATCAACCACGCCAGCCGTGCGGTGAGTGAGGTTGACGGGTTCTTCTCCATGGAGATGACCGCCGGCGCGCCGACCCTGGAGGTGCGTTTTGCCAACCAGTTGCTGTGTCAGTTCCGCTTGGACCCCACGACGGCGCGGCGGGAGAGCGATGTATTGATGATCGGCGATTTGCAGTGCACGCCGGACACCTTGGCGGATGTCACTTTCACCCATCGTGCGGCGGGCTGATGCCATGTCTCGGAGCCAAATTGTGAATACGTTCCATCGGTTTGTAATCAGCATGGTTTTGCTGCTCGTGGTATCGCCGGTGTATGCGGGGAATGCCGAAATCCGTGCAGAGTTTCGCCCGGACCCTTCTAACCCGCTGGTCAATCGTTTCAAAAACGTGACGCCCAGCAGTGGCTATTGCGAGCACTTCATCGGGTTTTGCGAGCCCCGCGGTTTGTTCAGTCTCAACTTGCCGATCGGGCCGATCATTCAGACGAGCGGCGGACCGGTGCAGGCCAATCATCCCGACCCACGCCAAGGTGCGTACCTCAAGGTTCCCTCGGAATGGCGAACCGTAACGGTGACGAACGACCGAGGCGACAGCGCTCAATTGGAAATACGCATTTCCGGTATCGGTGGTCGGCATGACTTGGGCGCGAGCGTGGTGGCGATCACGGGGGGTGGCAACCATGAGCAGTTGTGGAGTACCGGCCGTTGGCACAAGGCCCCGGCGCCTTGTCTTCCTTCTGGTGGCCTGACGGGCAGCGATATCCATATCGTCTGGTTCTGGCTGGTGCCGGAGAATGCAAGCGCCTGTGCCACTCAGGCATTGTTCGACATCCCCAATTATTTTTATCGCTATGTGCATTTCGGCTACGAGTTGCGCACGCCCAACCCTTTGACCATGCCCGCTGGCACGTACTCCGGAAGCCAGACCTACACCGTAGGTCCCGGCATGGACTTTGATTTCGGTGACCGGGTGCTGCCGAACGAGAATCTTGCCACCCTCGATTTTGTGCTGGAGGTGGACCACATCCTCAAGGTCGAAGCCCCCCCTGGCGGCAACCGCATCCAACTCGAACCCCAGGGCGGCTGGCAAGCCTGGCTGCAAAACGGGCGCAAGCCGATCCGGCTGTTCCGTGACCAGACCATCAACCTGTGGACCAGTACCCTATTCAAGATGACCCTCGAATGCCCCGAGCCGATGGGCAATACGTGCAGCGTGCGCAACGCCGCCGGGCATCAGGTGCCGCTGGACATTGCCGTGACCCTGCCTCCGGGCCTGACCGACGCCGCCGGGCGCCCGGTCAACCGCCTGCCATTGACCCTGGATGGCAGCGGCAGCGAACGGTTCCTGCCGTCGAGGTACATCGACCGCAAACCCTCCACCCTGCATTTCGAGATCAAGGCCGACGGCGTCGCGCAGATGCTCGAACAGCCCGGCAGCACCTATACGGGCACTGCCACGGTGGTCTGGGATTCGGAAGCCTGAAACATTTTTTCCATGAGGTTGAGTCAATGAAACGTGTGTTGATGCTGTGCAGTCTGTGGCTGGTTTCTGTCGGCGCCCTGGCGGGCCCGCAAATCAATGTCGGGGTGGTGTACGACTACCTCAGTGGCGATAAAAGTACCTACATGAAACGGGTGTTCAACGGCGGCACGTCGACGGCCTTCGTCAAGGTCAACATCCTCGAAATGATCTACGACGCCGACGGTACTTACCGCGAAGTGCCCCTCAAGGACCAGGCCGGCGCCACCGCTCGCGACGGCCTGATGGCCAGCCCGGCGCGCCTGATCGTGCCGGCCAACGGCACCCAGGGCACGCGCCTGCTGTTCATGGGCGACCGCGACAAGGAGCGTTACTTCCGCGTGCGCTTCGTGCCGGTGGTGCCCCAGGCCGAGGACGACTTTGCCGTAACGGACGAAGAACGCGCCGACTACAAGGCCAGCCTCGCCGCCGGCGTGCGCGTGCTCGCCGGGTACGGCACGGTGTTTTTCGTCCGCCCCAAAAACACCCGTTTCGACACCGCGCTCCTGGACAGCGGCCAGCGCTACACCCTGCGCAACAACGGCAACAGCGTGGTGGTGGTGGACGAGTTCAAGGACTGTGCCGCCGCCGCCCCCCAGGAATGTCGGCCGACCCTGCGCCATCACATCCGTGCCGGGAGCAGTTACGGCTTCGACAAGGAGGCTGGCCGCGAATACCGCTTCAGCCTGATCGAAGGCGACAAGAGCCGCCCCATCGCGGTCAAGGGGTGAGCCCATGTACAAAGTAGCCGCCCTGATTGTGCTGGTCATTGTCCTGGGGCTATCGGTTTCCCGCGTCGAGGCCGCCGTCGAGCGCGAGACCTTCGAGGTCTACGTGACGATCCCCACGGCCGACTTCTACGTGCTGCCGGTGGACCCGCAACTGGTGCAACGCGAACAGCGCCTGGCCTTCAACCCGGTGAGTTCGCAACTGGCCACCTTGCGTGCGCCGTTCGACGTGAAAAACATCGGTGGCGCCATCGGTGCCCGGCTGGACCAGGAAGCGTACCTGTCCAACGGCACCGACCGCGTGGACCTGCGCGTGACGTTCAACAACGTCGAACTGAGCCTCACACAAAGCGAAGTGGTCGCCAGCGCTGATGCCCGCCCGGGCAAGCGCGTGGGCCTGGAAATCGCCGCAATCAAGCCGGTGGACGATTATCGACCGGGCAATTATTACGGCACGGTGCATATGGTGTTTGATGCGATTGCGCCCTGAGCTGCGGGAGTGTTTTTTGATGAGTGCGTTGCGTGCACGCTGGTGCGTGGCGCTGCTGTTGTCGCTATGCATGGCTCCGGCCCAGGCGCTGGTGCAAGAGATGACCGCGGAGTTTCGCCCCGACCCCTCGACCCCGATGGTCAATACGTTCAAGAACACCACGCCGGAAAGCGGCATCTGCCCCTGGCATATTCCTGAGCGGTGCAAGCAGTTGGGGATTTTCAGTATTCGTACGACCGACATTCAGTTCGTGTCCAACGCCGTCATCCAAGGCAATCACAGCGACCCGCGAAAGGGCGCGATGTTCAAGGTGCCCACCGAATGGCGCGAGCTGACGGTAACGAACACCGTCACGGCGAAAACCGAGACTGTTCAAATCAGAATTGCCGGGATTGGAGGCAAGTATTTGCTGCCGGGAGGGCATGATCAGTCGGTCTGGAAAGACGGGACCTATCGCTGGGCGTTTCCCGGGCCGCCTTGCCTCGGCACGGGTTACGCGACGGGAAGTGCGCGTTTTTTGCTGTGGTCGTGGATCACCCCGCTCAACATCGGCGCCTGCACCCGGCCGGCGGTCAAGGATATCCAGGGGCTTTTTTACGAGACCTTCGAGTACTCCTACGAGTTGCGGACCCCCAACCCGTTGAACATGGACGCCGGCCAGTACGTCGGCAGCATCACTTACAGCATTGGGCCGAATGCCGACTTTGATTTCGGCGACATCATGATTCCCAATGACGGGGTCCTGACCTTCAACTTCACCCTGGACGTGGACCACCAGCTCAAAGTCGAGGTCCCCCCCGGCGGCAATCGCATCCAGCTTGAACCCCAGGGCGGCTGGCAAGCCTGGCTGCAGAACGGGCGCAAACCCAGCCGGCTGTTCCGCGACCAGACCGTCAGCCTGTGGACCAGTGCGCCCTTCAAGATGACCCTCGAATGCCCCGAGCCCATGGGCAACACCTGTAGCCTGCGCAACGCGGCCGGTCATCAGGTGCCGCTGGACATCGCCGTGTCGCTGCCCAACGGCCTCACCGATGCCGGTGGGCGTGCAGTCAATCGCCTGCCTTTGCGCCTGGATGGCAGTGGCAGCGAGTTGTTCCAGCCGTCGCGCTACATCGACCGCAAGCCCTCGACCTTGCACTTCGAAGTGAAGGCCGATGCGGTGGCGCAGATGCTTGAACAGGCGGGCAGCACCTATGGCGGCACCGTCACCGTAGTCTGGGACTCGCAGTTGTAGGCCGCGTCAGGCGCCACCCGCTTCATGGGCCTCCAGCCGCTGCAACGCCTCACGGGTCAGGCGGCGGGCCAGGTCCGTCTGGCTGGGCAGGTCGTCGGTAAAGCCGGCGGCGAGGATGCGTTCATAGGTCGCCGTGCTCATCGGTTGACCAGTCAGTACCTCGGCGTGGGGCACGTTGAGGGCATCGGCCAGGGCCAGTAGACGCGGCTGTTGGGCCAGCCGTTGCTCGGCGGTCGCGTTGGCCCACTGGTTCTGGGCGAACGACAAATCGTCGAGCGGGTCAAGCAGGGCATTGGCGTGGTCGAGGCTGGCCTGGAACATTGGCGCATAGGTCTCGCGCAGGTACAGGTCCCAGAAAGGTTGCTGCATCACGCCCTGCATCAACCCGTCGCCGGCTTCCGGCACCTGTACGCTGTCGAGAGCGTTTTCCAGCTGGATCGGGCTGACGTTGGCCGACCTTCGGTAGCTCATGTGCGGCGATATCCACGGCAGTTTCAGGCGCTCTTGCAGGGCGGTCTGGTACGCCAGGTAGACCTCCACTTCATCCACCGTGCCGGGTACGCCGCCGACCACCTCGCTGCTGTAGCGCAAGCCTTGGCCACCCTCGGCGATGGGTTTGATGCGTTGGGCAATGTCGGCTTGGGCGAACCGATTGAGCCGGTCCAGCCGGGACTTGCCTCGGGCCAGCTCCACCAGTTCGCGTTCGCGCAAGGCCGGGTTCGGGTTGCGGTAGATTTCCGCCAGCCGCACTTCCACGCCCATGCTGTTGAACACCTGTGCCCCCGCGTCGGCGCAGTTCACCGGGTTGCTGGCCATGAGAAACAGGCGCGAGCGCAGGGCGTGGTCGTCGTGCATGGCCCGCAGCATGCGCCAGACCTTGTCGGTCATTTGTGCGCGGCCGGACGCGTGGTGCTCGCCGTTGGCCAGGGTCTCGAAGAGGTCGGCAAACTCCAGGCTTTTGATGACTTCGAAAAACCCCTGGGCACCCTGTTCCCTCTCGAGGTCCTGCCACAGGTCTTTCAGCTCTGGCTGGTGCTGTGGCGGCGTCTTTTCCACCCAATACGCGCTGTCTCCCTTGGGGGGGTAGGTGCGATAGGGGTCCAGGCCTGCGGCCAGGCGGTAGCTGATCAGGTGCTGCTCGGCATCGGCGGTCAGGTGATTGCGGTCCAGGCGTGCCCAGGTCACGACTTCGGCTTCGGGCGACCAGGGCAAAAACCGTGGCACGTGGTTGATCGCCGTGTTTTGCAGGTCCAGCTCGAACCCCCTGGGCCTGGTTTGCTCGAACAGGCCGTCGGGCCATTCCTGGATGCCGGTGTTGTTCAATGAGACGGTGTGCAGCTGCGCCAGGTCGGCAAGGTTCGGGGCACGGGTCAACTGGCGATTGTCGCTGAGGTCCAGGCGTTGCAGTCGGGTCAGTTCGGCGAGTTGGGCGAGGTCGGCCGCGTCCCACTGGATCGTGCTGTCCCTGCAACTCAGGTGGGTCAGAGAGGTCATGGTCCGCAGGGCTTGCGGCAGCCGAGTCAGTTGATTGTCGCGCAGGCTGAGGCTGATCAGGCGGGGGAAGTGGTCGAGCAGGGCCATGTCGCTGTCGAGCAGTTGGTTGCCGGCCAACTCCAGGTGCAGCAGATGATCGAAGTTGGCGTACAACGGCAGGCTACCCAGCTCGCCCGGCAGTTGCACGCCACGTATGGAAAACGTCTGGGCGGTGGTTTCGATGTTGGCCTCCCAGGCACGCAGCATGCCCCTGGCCAGTGTCAGGCGCTGTTGGCTGAGCGTTATCGGCTCGTCGCCCGGCGCGGCGTTGACCCACTCCAACAGGTCCTCCTGCAGTCGGTCCTTCTCGCTCTCGCGGGCGGCGAAGCGCCGCAATTGCAGGGGGGCGTCGAGGCTTTGCAGGTACGTATCGATGACGGCTGGATCAGCGTAGGGGTACAGCGCCTTGACCCGGCGTTCCAGAGAGTTGGGGAACAGGTCGCAAAACCATGAGGCGGCACGGTGCATGGGTTTTTGCAGGAGTGCCTGGGTGTCTCTGGAGGGCGTTTGATCCAGCGCTGTGTCCGTCAGCACCTGCCGGCGCTGTGGCGGTGCACGCAGGGTGTCCATCATCCAACGCTTGAGCGCTGCGCCGTCACCGGGTGTGTAGCCCAGGGCTTGGGTTTTGGCCGGGGGCAAGGCGTCGAGCACGGCGTTGAACAGATCAGTGGCGGGCTGCTCCCGTGCCTGGCCGTTGTCATGAATTTCATAGTGCCCGTCGGTCTTGAGCAGCAGCCTTTGGGTCCGGGCATTTTGCGGGCCGGCACTCGCCCGCAGTTTGGCGATCGACGTGTGCTGGCGTATTTCGATGCGACAGTCTTCGAGGCTGTCGCTGTAGATGCGCAGGGTGTCGAGGAGCATCTGTTCGGTATCCGGTCCCAGTAGTTGGGGGTCGTAGAAGCCCTGGTAGGCGTGGGCCGCCCTGGCCTGCAACTGCCATTCGCGAGCAAGGTTCTTCAGGCGCAAGGGCAGTTGCTTGTGCGTGTCCAACAGGTTCAGTTCTTCCGGCCAGGCCTGGCCGAGCACGTGGTCCACCAGGCTTTTCGGCAGCCCAGGGCACGCTTCGCGCAGCCGCAGGCCGCGCTCGCTCACAAGGTCTTCGCTGTGGCGGTAGAAGTAGGCGAACAATGAGCCCTGGCGTTGGGCGAGGTGGTCGGCCAGTCGGTTGCGCAGGGCATCTATCTGTTGCGTGCGGCCCTCGGGCAGCGTGCCCAGCAGGGGGGTGAGTTCGCTACTGTCGAGGCTGTCCACCAGGCGTTCGGGCAACAGGCCCAGGTTCAACTCATCACGGCTGATGGCCAGGGACCGAGTGGCGTCGGCCTCGCCGAAGCGCAGGTGGTCGCCGCTCAGGTCGGCTTTTTCATACACCAGAATTGCCCAGTCCTGCGGCCAACCCGGCAGTTCGCGGGCGATATGGGGGCTCCAGTAGGTGTCCTGGTCCACCGGCTTGTGGGCGCGCAGTTGTTCGGGGATCTCGGCGGCCTGCTGGTTCAGGCGCATGCGCTTGAGGGTGTCCTCCAGCAGGGGGGCGGCCAGGTTGTCGGTTTGCACGGCGCGCAGTGTGTCGTGGTCGAGGCCGCTGGTGGCAAGGATCTGTTGCTGTTGCGCAGGGCTGAACGGCCCCAGTTCGCGCAGGCGTCGGGCATCGCTCCAGGCGCGGGGGCTGGGGTTGCGGCGGATCGGCGGCGCATAGGCTTCGGCGCGGGTGGCATGCTGGATGCGATAGTCGCCGCTGGCCCCATCCGGCTTGAGCACGTAGTGCGCGCCCTCCATCGGCAGAATCTGCTGTCCGGCATGGGTATGTACACCCAACTCGTCGGGTGTGGAGTCGGCAGGCAACTGCAGGGCGTGCTGATACGGCTTCGGGTCCGGGTTCCACAGCCGTGTCTTGCCGTTGACCTCGACGGCCTTGAGCTGATTGACGAAGGCCGATTCAAGCAGCTTGCCGCCAACACTGAACGTCGCCAGTTGCACCACGTCGCTGACGATGCCCACCAGGTGCCCGGCGGCTTCCTTGGCGTGGCCCCAGGCCAGGTCGGCCACGCCTTCGACCACTTCATCCAGCAGTTGGTAGGCGGTATAGGCCAGCATCACTTCCCCCAGCAGGGGCACGAATGGGGTCGCAACCAACAGCACGACATTCAGCGCGCTCTCGAGGATATGACTGAACGTGTCCCACCAGGCCCAGCGCGCACGGCGGTCGGCCTGCGCCGTGGACACCGCCTGCTCGCGGCCATCGTTGAGGATCTTGTTCAGAGCGGCCTGGTACAGCTGCGGCCACAGTTCGCCGTCGATGCGGCTGGCGCTGTAGGGCGCACGTTGCTGCAGGCCGTGGATAAATGCACGCTGCTGTTGGCGGTCGACAAATTGGCTGAAGAACTGGCGGTAGGTCGGGTCTTGCAGTTTTTTCGCCAACGCCTCGCGAAAGGCCAGGGTGCTGGGGTAGGCCTGTATTGCGCCGTGGGGGTCATGGGGGATGTACGCCACCACCGGCGCGACATCCCGCGCCAGGTCGAGGTCGTTGGCAATCAACAGTACGCCGGTGAGCAGGGTGCCCATCAGGCGCAATCGATAGAACTGCGTCACTGCGCGCTCACCCTTCACGGTGCGTTGCAGCAGGTGAAAGGTCGCAGGGTCGATCTCGCCGCGCAGTCGGGCCAGATGCGCTGCCGCGTTCAGGGCGGCTTGCTGGCTGGCGATCACTTGGGCTTGCAGGCTGTTCCTGTCGGCCTCCAGTGCCGGTTGCACATGTGTTTGCAAGTGCTTGGCGTAGTGGGCGCCGAGGTCCAGCTCGCGGCACAGCGTGACGAATTGCTCGATGCTCATGCGCGTGTGGTGCGCTTCGATGTTGAACTGACCGCGGGCGTCCGGCTGGCTGATGTAGCGCGAGCTGTCGGTGAAGCGTTCGTTGCTGGCAAAGTTTTGCAGGGCCGCGTTGAGCAGAGACAGGGTGCGGCTGGTGCTGCCCTGAAGAATGGTGCCGCGGCTGCTGACCAGAAACACATGGGTGGCGCGCACGTCCAGGGTCAGCCCGTACTGGTGTTGCAGTGCAGCGACCAGCAAGGGCTCGGCAAAGGTGTACACATCCTGCAGGTCTTTCAAGCGCTGATCGACGCTGTTTTGCGCGGCCCAGGCCTGGGCATTGGCGGCCTTGAGCGGGGCGTGCAGGGCGGCGGGAGCGTGGCTCAGTTCGGGCAGCCGCTCCAGGGACGCCCGGCCCAGCGCTTGTGCCCGGTGCCAGGCGGTGGCGTGCAGCCAGTCGGGCAGGGTGTTTTTGATCAGTGCGTAATGCGGGCCTTTATCCGGTGTGGCAGGCATGGTGATGGACCTTGAGTCGTAGACAAGGCCAACAGCCTAGGAGGGCGGGGCGGGCGGCTGGGGTTAGATAGTTACGGCATGGCGGGCATCGGCCTGTGGGGTATTTGTCTAGTGCGAGGCAGGGGCGGGAGGGCGCTACGGTGGGCCTTTGAACTCCACCGAGAATTGCGTTGATGACCACCACCGACACCCGCCCGATTTCATTGCGCCAAACACATGTTGACCAGATCCGCAGCGTGTTTGACACCCCGCCTGCCCTCGCCACAGTGGCTGCTGACAGCGCCCAGGCCTACCTGGATGTGCATTTCGCCGAGGGCAAGTTCAACGCGGGGCATCTTGAAATAGCCGGGCCGAGCGGGCCATTTCGCTCGGTCACCGCGTGGGTCCTGGAACGCTTCGCCGCCGGGCGACCGACCTTGCTGGTGGAGCAGTATCATCGGGTGGCGACACGGGTGCGCGAGATCTATGTGCCGAACCATCTCAGCCTGGCGCAGGTGGAGGTGCTGATCAACCGCTGCGGCACCCAGTTGCTGGGGTTGTACGCGCGGCGCCTGCAAGCCTGGTGGCGTGAAGCGTTGCCAGTGAATTTGACGCGCTGGGGCCACCTGTCCGATGCACTGCTGGAACTGCTCTACGACACCCCCCGGCCACCCGGCATGGGCGCGCAACAGTTTGCCGTGGTGCTCCCTAAATCGCGGTTGTACCCCCGCCGGCCCAATCGCCTGTGGAGTGCCCACGGGCCGGCGCTGCGGGTGCAGACGGTGCATGTGCGCAGCGGCGGCGCTACGCAGATGTTGCCGTTGCTGCTGTTCAGCCAGCCGTCCGGTCCTGGGGTGGTGTTGTTCAGTCCGGCCAGTGGCGTGCAGGTGCTGGATGACCTCGGCGCGGTACAAGCGTTGTTGCCGGCCCATGCCAGCCCGTTGCTTGCGCCCTTGGCGGGCGAATGGTTTGCGCTGGATGCCCAGGGCGATCCTTTCGACGCCCTGGCCGCCAGTTATTTGCAGCGCCAGTTGCTGGAAATCGCCAGCCTCGATCTCAAGGTGCCGCGCAGCGTCGAGGACTACCAGCGGCTGCTGGCGATCATCACCGACAGCCGCCGCTGGTTCGAGCCCGACCTCAGCACCCGCCAGCACTACCTGCGTGACCACCTGCCGCCGTGGCTGGCCCATGCCGACAGCGACGCGTGCATCGACTACGCGCAGCTGCTCCAGGCCCTGGTGCTGGACCGCCAGCAGCACGGCTACCAGCATTTTCTGGACGATATTCCCACGTTGCGCAGCTATGCCGACGCGCGCCTGAAAGCCTGCCTGGGCAAAGAGCCCCGCACGGCAAACATTCATCCCGCCGATATCGCGTTGACCTTCGAGCGGGTCATCGCCGCCGCAGTGCCGGTGCCCGGCGGCTTCATCGCCGGTGAAGTGCACCGTGAGACCCTAAGCCTGACCGGCCTGGCCCTGGAAAACCTCGCCGGGCATGGCTACACCGCCAAGTCGATTCGCCTCAAGGACGCCACGGCCCCAGCCTGGCTGACGTATGCGCTGCTCAAGGCCTGCGTGACCGAGGCGGATGTCGGCCAGGCCTACCCGGCGCTGCTGAAAAAACACCTGATCGATGATCAGGCGGACGCCACCCGCCGTTGTCGGCGCTTCAGCCAGCAGCTGCGCATTCAATTGCCGATGCAGGCGCTGGAGTGGCAGATCAAGGGTGAGCAGGGCATGACCCGTGACGGTTTTCGTCGGCTGCGGGCGGCTCTGCACGCCAGCGCCGACGAGCGCAAGGTCGATGGCCGGGCGATGGCGCTGTGGCCGTTGGCGTTCAAGGCGACGGCGACCGCCACCGCAGACCGGGTGGCCAATATGTTCATCATCGGCCCGCAGCAGGGCGAGGACGGGTGCCACCTGTTGTATCGCCCGCTGTTCGAGCCCACTCTGCAAGCGTTTACCTCGGAGGCGGCGTTGTTTGACGCGATCCGGCAACCCGGCGCACTGCAGGACAGCGTATTGACCTGGATCGACGCGCAACGCCGGGCGGTGTACGCCAACAATGGTTTTCATGAGCCCCATGTGCGGCATTTCCTGCCGGGGGACGAATTCACCGCGTACCAGAAACCTGCGCCTGCGCAGTTGAGCAAGACCGTCTCCAGCCTCGACCCGGCGCACCAGTTGTTCAGCGCCATGGCCGAGGCACTGGTGACGCTGGCGGACCGGCAATCGGTGTCCAACGCCGAGCAACGCTGGGCCAGCCTCAAGCAGATTGGCTGGATGGTGTTTGGCACCCTGCAACCGTTGCTGTCGGGGCCACTGATGCTGGTGGGCTGGCTGGTGCAGTTGCTGGACACTGCCGAGCAGGATATCGCCGCGCTGCAAGGCACTGACCTGCAGGCCCGCAACATCGCGTTGATGGACATGCTGGCCAACCTGATGGTGGTGCTTGCGCACCAGGCCACACCCCAGGATGTGCGCCAGCATGTGGCACTCGAACACCCGGTTTTTGCGCCCTTGGCCGTGGCGGACCCGGCCCCTGTGGCCCCTGTGCTCAGGCTGCCTCCCGTCGGCTTCACGGCGCCCACCGGCTGGGCCAACGCGCGCAATGCCCTGACCCCGGCATTGCTGGCGCGGCTTCAGGGAATGAGCGTCAAAACCTTTGCCGAACCCTGGCCAAAAAACCTGCCCGGCGCGCACACAAGCGGGCCGTGGCAAGGCCTGTTACGTGACGCACAAAAGACCCCGCCGCAATGGGATGCGCTGGTGCGCGGCCGTCAATACCGCGTGCGGATGGAGGACGGGCGGGTGCGGGTGACCAGTGCCGATGGCAATCGCCTTGGCCCCTGGCTCAAAGCCGTCGCCCCGGGGGTGTGGGATGTGGATCTGCAATTGCGCCTCAGCGGCGGGGCCGATGGTACCGCGCAAGCACCGGCCGACTCCCAGGTGCTGGACGCGCAGTACCGCCAAGCCATCACCGCGAGCGCACGCGCCCAGCGGGCCATGGAAATCGCGCGCAATCTCGCCGAGCAATCCTCGCACGCAATGGATGATGCGCAGCGCACGCGTGTCCTGGCCAGCTACTGCAAGGCCCTGGAAAGCAAGGTCGAGCACTCACGCAATGAGGTGCAATTGTTGCGGCGCTTGCGTGAGCTGGCGCCACGGCCGCGCTATGAACAGGAACTGAGTGAGCTGCTGTATTCGACGCTGCTCACCTTGCAACTCTTGGATAGCCAGATGCGCGCCCAGGTACAGCAAGCCAATGCCCGGCTGTTGCCCTTGTTGAGCGGGGGCGAGGAGGCCCACGCCGAGTTGAACCGGGGCATGCGTGAGCTGGCGGCCAGTTACGACAGCACCATTCACTGGCGCACCCAGGAGGCGAACTGCTTTGCTGAGCTGCGGCAAGTCCCCAGGTTCGGACGTGACAAGGCCCGCCAGGCCGCCGAGACAATCGCGCAGCGGCCCTCGATCCTCGATCTGCAATCCCTGCAATTGGGCACCTTGGCCGGGTTGGCTGTCGATGTCCCCGGCACCTTGTATGACCCCGAGTTGCTGGACAGCCTGATGCATACGTTTGAGCGTGCCCGCTGGGCCACACGTTCCCTGGCCGAACTGCCTCAACTGCACGCCAGCGACGCCCAGCAGATCGAATTGCTCGACAGCGTGGACCACGTCTTGGCGCAGACCGACGACCGCATTGACCTCTGGCGGGCCACCGAGCCGGACCGGTTCGACGCCGAGTACCTGGGCAAGCTGCAGGCCTTGCTCGGCACCCTGCGCGAACAGGTGGAGCGGGACCTGGGCGAGCTGCTGGAACCGACATCACCGCAGGCGCCTGCGCAGCCCTCGCCACCCGCGGTGGTGACCCGGCGCAAGAAGATCATCCGTACGCGCAACCGCGATTTGATCGTGGTCGGTACCGAGGCCGAGGGCAGCAGGACCGCGCAGGTAACCGATGCGAGCGGCAGTGTCATCGGAACCTTCACCGAAGAGCCGGACGGCGTGTGGGCGCAGCAGCTCGCGCCACAAACCCCGCGTACCGACCCGGAGCTGGGCAGTTTGTTGAAAACCGCCGACGTATTGTTGCAGGACGTTGAAGCAGACATCACCAAGGTCGAGGTGACGGCCTTGCAGGTCAAGGAACCCGCGTCACCGCAACACTTGTTGGAAGCCCAGGCGCGGCGCCGTTTGTGGGTGGCGGACGCGATCCAGAAGAAATTGCGCAGCCTGGAACACGCCCGCTTGGCGGCGTTGCAACAGGCCAGGGCGCGCAGTCTCGAAAGCCGATTGCGGGCGGCCGTGGTGCGGTTGAACGAGGCCGGGTTAACCGCGCGAATCCGCGCAACCCTCGCGAAAAAAAACCAGCCGCTGACTCAAGACGAAGTGGCGTTCCTCGACCAGCACCATGAAGTCATGATTGTCCGCCGTGGCCCGCGTTCCCCGCTTAAAGGGCCGCCCCCGGAATACTTGCAGGAGTACGCGGTCAACAATGCGCGCACAGGCGAGACCCTCGCGTTTGCCCATTTCCACTATAAAAAAAAAGGTGACCTCGATGACCACTTCACCGCCGCTCACCTCAAGACCGTCGAGCAGGTGCGCATGGGCCGCCAGGCCCAGGCCCAGGTCGAAGCCCAGGCGTTTTCCCGCATGCGCAGTGGTCAGAGTGGGCGGGTGCGGAAACTGCAGGTGCACCGTGCAGAGATCCAATTGCAGCTGGCGCGCAGGCTATTTTTCAGTGTCGATTGAAGCCAGTGGCGCACACAGGGTATGGCTGCCCGGTTGCAGGTACGGCAACAGAATCGGCGCCATGCCCTTGAGTACCTGCACGGGCAACGCCGAGGTAAAGGTGAACTGCTGCGCCGTGCGCCCCGGCACGTAGGCAGTGAGCGTGCCGAAGTGCTGCTCGCCCAGATAGAACACAAAGGTCGCGGTGCGGTTCAGCGACTTCGAACTGATCACTCGCCCGCCGGCGCCGATGGCCTCGATGCGGTTGTCGCCGGTGCCGGTCTTGCCGCCCATGGCCAGCGGCGTGCCGTCGGCCAGTTTGAAACTGCCGGCCACGCGTTTGGCGGTACCGGCGTCCACCACTTGGGACAGCGCGCCGCGCAAGGCCTGGGCGACCTCTATCGGCAGCACGCGCTTGCCGGGGGCCGGGTCATTGACCAGACGGGTTTCATAGGGGGTGTCGGCGGCAAAGTGCAGGCTGTCGATACGCAGCACTTTGTTGCGTACGCCATCGTTGAGGATGATCCCCATCAACTCGGCCAGGGCCGCCGGGCGGTCGCCAGAGCTGCCAATCGCGGTGGCCAGGGATGGCACCAGGTGATCGAAGGGGTAACCCACGGCCTGCCAGCGCTGATGAATATCCAGAAAGGCCTCGATCTCCAGCATGGTGCGGATGCGGCTGTCGCGGGCGCTCTGATGGCGGCTCTTGAACAGCCAGCTATAGACCTCCTGGCGCTCGAACTGGCTGGCCTTGACCACCTCGCTGAAGGTCGCTTCGGGGTGGTTGAGCAGGTAGCCGAGCAACCACAGGTCCAACGGGTGGACCTTGGCGATATAGCCCTGGTCGGGCAGGTCGTAGGCGCCGGGGCGATAGCTTTGGTACAGCCGCTCAAGGCGCTCGTCGCTGAGCTTTTCGTTGACCAGGTGCGAGCGCACAAAACGGTTGAAGCTGTCCTGGCTGGCCTCGGGCAACAGGTAGCGGTGGACGGCGGCGAGGCGGATGGGCGTAGGGCGCAGGCTGTCGAGGAAGGTGTCGAGCCGGGCCTGGGTGTCCTTCTTCTGGTACTTCTTCCAGAATTTCTGCAGGAATGCCGTGCCTTCGCGGTCGGCAAATTGCGCCAGGTATTCCTGGCGGCGCGGGTCGTTGTCGTCCTTGAGCAGTTGCGCGCTGTTGTTGGCGCCGGCGTAGGTGGTGTAGCGCACCACGTCGCGCATCAGGCGGATGAACGGCAGGTTGATCGACTCGCGCAGGGCATCGCGCAGGGTGGGGTTGCGAGCGTTGTCCTGGCTGCGGAAATTATGAAAGTGGTGCAGGCCGCCGCCGGTGAAAAAGCTTTCGCCGGGGCTGGCGGAGTACGTGCGGTCCAGCGCCGCGTCGAGCATCTTCGCCAGGCTTTTGTCCGGGCTTTGCAGCAGGTAGTCGACGGCCCAGCGGCTCAGGCGGTCCTGGGGGTCGAACTGGAGGTTTTTCAAGGCTGCCGGGGCCTGTGCGGCGTACTGCCCATGCAGTTCGGCGATGATTTGCAGGTAGGTGGTGAGCACCCGCAACTTGGCGGTGGAGCCCAGTTCCAGCTTGCTGCCTTCGTTGATGTCGAAGGGTTGGTCGGTGTTGTCGGTTTGCACCCGCACCCGGGCGCCGTCGAGGGTGAGCTCGAACAGGGTGAAGCTGTAGCGCACCAGGGGCGTGCTGGCCGGGGTCAGCAGGCGTTCGCCGAGCAGGCCGGTCTGGCGGGCGAACTCGGGGTCGGCCAGTTGCTTGAGGTAGGCGGTGACGTCCTGTTGCAACGGGCCTTGCAGGGTTGAAGTGGCGGACAGATCCAGGCGATCAAGGTCGTACAGCGGGCGTTGGAGCAAGGTGGCCAGGCGGCTGCGGGCGACGCTGATGCCTTTGTTGGTGTCGATCGGTTGCACGGTGGGTTGCAACTGCCAGTCGCGGTAGGTGACCTGCGCCGCCAGCGCCGCCGTGAGCAGGGCGGAATCAATCACGCCGTTTTGCGCCAGCAGGCGCAAATGACTGTCGGTGAGTTGCGCCAGTTCTTCGCGGCCTCGGGCCAGGTAATGGGAGGGCCGGCGCTGGGCGATGATCAGCGCCAGCACCTGGCGCAGAGCCAGGGCCTTGGGGGCAAGGTCCGGGCCCAGCAGTGCCTGGTTCACCTGATTGAAGTCGGCGCCGAACCATACCCGCAAACCCTCGGCCATGCCGTGTACTTCGCCGTGGCCGGGCACGGCGGACAGCGGCACGCTGTTGAGGTAGTCGCGCACGATGGTTTGCCGCGCCACCAACGTGTCCGGCCCGGCTTGATAGGCGCGCACACCGGCAGAAAACATCTGCCGCAGTTTTTCGCCGCCGGACAGCGTCAGGCCGTCCGGGGAGTGGCGGTATTTTTCCAATTGGGTCGCCAAGGTGCTGCCGCCTGCGCTCTGGCCGGGCAGGTGGAGGATTTTCGCAAGTTGCGACCAGGCCGCCTTGGCGAAGCGTGGCCAGTCTACCGCCGGGTTGGCCTGGGGCTGGGCGGGGTCGAGCAGGTCGCGGTTTTCGATGAACAGCAAACTGTCCACCACCAGCGGCGGGATCGTGGCGAAGCGGGCATAGAGTTGCTGCGGGTAGGTGTATTGATACAGCGGCTGCGCGCGGCAGTCGGTGATCGCCAGGCCGGCCTGGCTTTTTTCGGCATAGGGTACGAACAGGCCTTTGGCGGTGTAATCCATCAGCCCGGGGGAAAAGCGCACCTGGGATTCAACCAGGTAACCGCGCTTGAGCAGCCGCGCGAGGAAGCCCTCCAGGTCGCTGTAGCCCAGGCGGCGGTCAAACGGTCCTGCACCGGGGTAGACCATGGCGTCGCTGGGGCCGGGTTGCACGCGGTAGGTGAGGTCGCTGGCCAGGCGGCTCAAGTGTTCGGCTTGCAGGCGCGAGGTGCGTACTTCCTTGGCGGCGGCAAAGCCGAGGGCAATCAACGCCATCAGCAGCACCAGCCAGATCAGGCGGCGGGTGTAGCGGGGGTTTTTCGCGGGCAACGGCGCCGGGGTCTCACTGCTGCGATGCTGCGCAGCCTGGTTCGAGTCGGTTTGCCACAGTGCGCCCATAGTCGATTGATCCCTGCACGCAGATTGATCGGACTTGCTGGAAGCTTAGTCGCTGGGGGCTGCTTGTGAGGGAATTGTGTTTTGTTTGTAGGGCGCTTCTCGGAGGTGTGCTGCGGCGTTTTGCCGCTGCGGGCAGGTCATATGCTCCTGTAAAGTGGCGTTATGTCGCGTTGTTTCACTAAATTACCCCTGTTTTATAGTGAAAGGCCCTGACCTTCAGTTTTTATACTGCACGCCCCGCCGAGCTTGTCTCGAGACGGACACTCCAATAACAAGATGAGGTTGTACCCCTATGCCAGTCGGCAACCCACTGCCCCATGGCGAGACCGCTCAAGGCGGCCCGCTCAAACGCGAACTCGGTGAACGGCACATCCGCCTGATGGCCCTGGGCGCCTGTATCGGTGTCGGCCTGTTCCTGGGGTCGGCCAAGGCCATCGAGATGGCCGGCCCGGCGATCATGCTGTCGTACATCATCGGCGGCCTGGCGATCCTGGTGATCATGCGCGCCCTCGGCGAGATGGCGGTGCACAACCCTGTCGCCGGTTCGTTCAGCCGTTATGCCCAGGACTATCTCGGCCCGTTGGCGGGCTTTCTCACCGGCTGGAACTACTGGTTCCTGTGGCTGGTGACCTGCGTCGCGGAGATCACCGCCGTGGCGGTGTACATGGGCGTCTGGTTTCCCGATACGCCGCGCTGGATCTGGGCCCTGGCGGCGCTGATCAGCATGGGCACGATCAACCTGGTCGCGGTGAAAGCCTTTGGTGAGTTCGAGTTCTGGTTCGCGCTGATCAAGATCGTCACCATCATTGCGATGGTCATCGGCGGCGTCGGCATCATCGCTTTCGGCTTTGGCAATGACGGCGTCGCGTTGGGTATTTCCAACCTGTGGAGCCATGGCGGCTTCATGCCCAACGGCGTGCAAGGCGTGCTGATGTCCCTGCAAATGGTGATGTTCGCCTACCTGGGCGTGGAGATGATCGGCCTGACGGCCGGCGAAGCGAAGAACCCGCAGAAGACCATCCCGAGTGCCATCGGCTCGGTGTTCTGGCGCATCCTGTTGTTCTACGTCGGCGCATTGTTCGTGATCCTGTCGATCTACCCGTGGAATGAAATCGGCACCCAGGGCAGCCCGTTCGTGATGACGTTCGAGCGCCTGGGTATCAAGACCGCCGCCGGTATCATCAATTTCGTGGTGATCACCGCTGCGCTGTCGTCGTGCAACGGTGGCATCTTCAGCACCGGGCGCATGCTCTACAGCCTGGCGCAGAACGGCCAGGCCCCGGCCACGTTCGGCACCACGTCGAGCAATGGCGTGCCGCGCAAGGCCTTGCTGCTGTCGATCTTCGCCTTGTTGCTGGGCGTGCTGCTCAACTACCTGGTACCTGACCAGGTGTTCGTGTGGGTGACCTCCATCGCCACCTTTGGCGCGATCTGGACCTGGCTGATGATCCTGCTGGCCCAGCTCAAGTTCCGCAAAGGCTTGAGCCCGGCCGAGCAGGCGGGACTCAAGTACCGTATGTGGCTGTACCCGGTCAGCTCCTACCTGGCCCTGGCGTTCCTGGTGCTGGTGGTGGGCCTGATGGCGTACTTCCCGGACACCCGCGTGGCGCTGTACGTAGGGCCGGCGTTCCTGGTGCTGCTGACGGTGCTGTTCTACGTGTTCAAGTTGCAGCCCAACAACGCCGGTGCTGTCACCTCACCTTCGGCTTGACCTTCAGTCGACCCGTTGCGCCCCGCTTTGGGCCGCACGGGTCAACTGGCTGATCAGTCGGTTGAGCTCGGTTTCCTTGACCTCCTTGATCGACTGGCGCCGTTCCTGATAGTCCATGGACCGCGTGTCGGGCACTTCCTGTTTCAGTGCTTCGAGCTTGTAGCGCGCTGTTTCTTCGATGGTGGTAAAGGGTTCCGGGACATGGCGTACCAGGTACTGGACCCAGAACTCTTCCGTCAGCAGAGCGTCTTCCAAGGCGCTGGTCTTCCCCACGTCGCGCAATGTTTTACGCGCTCTTTCCAGGTCTTCCGGCAGCACGTGGTCGCCTGGCGAGTAGCGCCGGCTCTCCTTCAGGATGGGCAGGTTGAACTCCTCCGCCAGTTCAAGCCGAAAGAACAGCTTGACCTCAACATCGTCCGGCTCGGGTGCTGGAGGCCTGTGATTGCGATGCAGCGCTTGCAGATGGTCCTCGGCAAACTGGTCCAGGTTGCGTAAATAGAACAGACCTTGCGCCAGTGCCAGCAACTCCCGGTTCGCCTGGTTGGAGCTGGGTAGCGCCATGGCCTGGTGCTGCTTGTGCCGCAACTCCATATCGATGAATGTCAAAAGGGCACCGTCACCGCACGTGCCGGACACGTAGGTGTTGAGAAAGATGCTTTGCCGCAGCTCATAGGATTCGGCCATGGCCTGGAGCAGGCGCCAGACGCGGGCGATCAGGGCCGGTCGGCGATGCAGCTTGTTCACGTAGTCGTCCGCTTCGGTCAAGTCCCGCAGGACCCGAAACGTGTCGTCAGGCCTTGCGCTGCCTGGGGCATTGTCATTCTCCAGTTGCTCCCACAGGGTTCTTCGTTGTGCATGTTCGGCCGCCGGAACCCCGACCAGCCATTTGTCCACGGGGTTCGATGCGGGCGGCACATGGTGGATGCCGGGCATGGCCCCGCCGAGCGCCTGGTTGGTGCGATCACGGTATTCGGCCAGACGCTGCTGCGCGTCTGCGTTCAAGGGGTTGTCATGCAGGAACGTGCCCTGGTTGGCAGGGCGCATTTGAGGGTCGGTGAAGAGCACATCGGGAATCGTCGCGATGTTGTTTTCTTGCAGTCGCAGGTCCCGCAACTGGGGCAGGCGCTCCGCCCCGATGGGCCATTGGCTGATACCGGTGCGATGCAGGTCCAGGCTGTGCAGGCGAGTCATGGCAGAGACATCCGGGCTCAGATTCAGCGGGTTGTGGCTCAGGTTCAACCGTGCCAGGTGAGTCATCCCGGCCAGCTGCTGCCGCGATTGCGTGTCTAGCACGATGTTGTTGTTGTTCAGGTCGAGGATCTCGAGTTGCGTCATCTGGGTGATGCTGCTGGGCAACTGCGTCAGGCCGCAGTCCAGGTGGAGCTTCTTGAGGTTGGGGAATTGGCGCAGGAACGCGTTGCCGGTCGGGGGGAACGCAGTGCCTGCGATCTTCAGGTATTCAATGTGCTCGAAGCCTTTGATCGCAGGCATGAAGTCGATGTTCGGCAATTGATTGCCGTCCAGTCGCAACTCCAGGCTGTGGGCATGCAGCAGGCCAGGATGATAATCCAGTGACTCCTGGCGCCAGGCTTTGAGAATCTGCGGAATCATGGCGATGCGCAGGTTGGGGTTCATCCAGCCTAAAAGTTCGTGGTCGCCGGGGTAGTCGGCAGCAGCCCAGCGATTGAGTTCAAGCTCCAATGCCTGGTATTCCATTTTTCGCCGCTCCAGTTCCTGCAACACCTGCGGTTCGCTGAGCCGCATGTTGCGTGTCAGATCGAGCGCGTCGTCCCTGGACATCCTGGGGTATACCTCGCGGACCTTGCTCACCATGTCCACCGAGAACAGGAGGCTCAGCGGCCACCAGTTGCGCATGCTGAACGGATAGGCCGTGAACGTACTGTTGACTGGCATGGGCGGTTGCAGCCAATACGGGATATGCGGCAGGCCGAGCAGGCCCTTGATCGCGATGCGTTGGCTGAGTGCCAGTTCAGCAATGGCGTTGCGCAGGGGCGAGAGTTCGCCGCTGTCGTCGAGCCCGAGGGCTTTGCGCTGGGTATCGTTCAATACGCGCCAGACGGCGGTGAGCAGATCGGTAGCGGTGTTTACCGGGTCACTGATCAGTTGACCTTCGGCGTCATACGCCTGATAGCGCGCATCCACCCGCGCCAGTTTCTTGCGCTCGCTGCCGGCCAGGTACCCGGCACTCTCGAGCAACGGTCCGGTGGCGCTGCCCTGGTGAATATCGAGGCGGACATCGGTGGGCCAGCCGGGCAGCAGCTTGAGCACATGCAAGATGATTTTTTCGCTGTCGGGGTTGGCGACGGTGGACAGGTACAACCCCTCGAACGCCCGGTTGAGGCGCATGTCGTTGGCGGTCAGTCTTGCCTGTTCTTGCAAGCGCAGCGGGACCCCATCCGTCTCGCTCAGTTGCTTGATTTCATGGGGGGTCGCATGGTCGATCAGGGCCTGGATCGCACTGGCGGGCAACTGCGGATAATGGGCGCGCATGCGCGTGTGCAGGCGGTTGCCGTTGCGTTCGCCTTGGGCGTACAGCGTGTCGAACAGTTGGCTGCGTTCGCGGTAGGCGTGCTCGGCGATTTTTTTCGCCAGCTTGAACAGGCGTTCCTCTTGGCTTTGCGGCAGCTCACCCAGCAGGGCGCGGCTCAGGTCGTCGTTGCGCACCAGGTGGGCCAGGGGTTCCTGGCTGCGGCTGTGGGTGTCGGACAGGCGGATCTTGTGCGGCGCGCCGGCATTCGCCGCCGGGTAATGGGCAATCGTGCGTCCGGCCTCATCATGCAGCTCCAGCACATGGCTGGCGGGCCATTGCGGCAGCGCGCAGACCAGCAGTAATTGCAAGGAGGGCTTGGCGTTGCGGGTGGCCGAATAGGTGGTCATCGCCTTGATGAAATGCAGGATTTTGCGCTCGATACCAAAGCGCTTGCTGCTGTCTTTCAACAAGGGCGGCGGGGGCAGCCCGGCGCAGTGCACTTCACGCAAGGCGCGGGGTGGCGTGTCGGTGACCTTGAGCAGGCGCGCGGCGGTGGGCTGATCGACGCTGAAGTCTTCAGTCCCCAGGCGCGATACCAGGTGATAGTCGTCCCAGGTCAGCGGGTTTTCGCTTTCCAGGCGCCAGGCGCCATGCCGGTTGTGCTTGAGGCGTGGGGTATCGACGCCGACTTTCTGCGGGTGCTTGAGCCGCCATACCCGCCGTTGTTGGTCGAAGGTGACCGGGTAGAACGAGCCGTACAGTGGCATCAACTGTTCGCCGTTGTGGTCATACAGCCCTTCGGGGTTGGGTTGCAGGTCGGTGGGCAACACCAGCTTTTTCTCGTATTGCGCGAGCGAATAGTCAAGCAGGCTGACTAACCCGGCAGGGCTGCGGCGTTCGCTCATCAGGTCACCCAGGGTGTTGCGCAGGCCCTGGGCATCGGTGGCGGAACTCATGCCCAGCAGGCTGCGCTCGTGGGGTTGCAGCACCGAGCCGATGGCCAGGTAGAAACTGTCCACGGCCGGTGACACCGGGATCGACCCGGCGTTGCGCATGTCGTAGGCTTCGTAGCGGCCGTCGCCGTAGTGCAGCAGTTCGACGGTGGTGTCTTCGGGGCCGGTGTTCTTGTAGCGGTCCTTGGGGGTGCCTCCGGCCATTTCGGTGATCACCAGGGGGCGCTTGCAACGCTCCAGCAGCAGGCTGGCGGCAAACTCTCGGGCCCATAGGTCGGTGTCCGAGTTGAACGTGCGAGGGTGGTACAGGCCGTCGATCACAGCATCTATGCGCAACGCAGTGCGGTGTTGTTCCAGGTGTTCGCGTACGTTGCCCGGCAACTTGCCGTCCTTGAGGTAGGTGCTTTGCTGCGTTGCGCTCAGGGGCGTTTTCACCAGCAATTGTTTGAGGTTGGGCGGACTCAAGGGGGCGAATTGTGCTTGCAGTTTGCTCAACAGCGCAGTGACCTCCACGCCCGTGGATGCATTTTTGATCGGTACAAACGAGCGTGCCGCATCCCCGGCCGGCACCTGGTGCCGCGCATGGCTTGCGTAGTGGGTCATGGCCGTGAACAGTGCGGTGCGCTTTTGGCCGGCCAGGGCACCGATCTGCACGCGTAGCCGCGCAATGCGCTGGGCCTCGGTGAGGTTCGGGCTGCCTTCCTTGCCCAGGGTCGAAGTGGCGGGTTGCTGGCGGATAATCGACTCGAACAAGGACTCTTGGGTGGCGACGTCGGTGTCGGGTGCGTCGAGGGCCAGGTAGGTGCCGTCGTCCCTGCGCCTGAGGTTGATGGCCAGCGTGGCCGTTTCATTGGCCGCATGGCTTTCAACCAGGTGGCCGTGCTGGTCGCGCACGTGGATCACGGCGTCAGCGGGCTATGTCGGCAGTTGCGTCAACAGGGCGAACAGGGCGCTGCCGGCATGGGCGGGCAGGTTGCCGCGATGGTGGAAGCCTGAGCTCAGTTGTTCTATCACCCGATCAATCTGCACGCGCCGGACGGCTTCGATCAGATTGACCGGCGGCGGTTCGCCCGTCCAGATCGCGTCCAGTGTGGCGCGGGACACGGCGGTGCTGCGCAGCAGGTTGCGCAGGTGTGCCGGGGGCACCGCGGCCTCGCCGTTGGGTAGCATCTGCTCGATCAACTGGTAGTCCGAGAGTTGGCCAGCGCCGTGCAGGTCGAGGACCCAGGCTTGCCGCTTCGGGTCGAACGTGATCGGCGCGGCGAAGCCATTGCCGTTGCCGTTGCGCCGCTTGAGCACGAAACCTTGCGTTTCGGGGGCGGCCGCGACCTCGGCCACGCGTTGTTGATCACCTTGTTGCACGCGTACGTAGTGGTGGCCGTTGATCAGGTAGAGGCCTTGGGCGTTGGCCGTCTGGCCGTCGAGCAGGCGTTGGTCCGCGACGGCGTAGGGGGTGATGTCGGGTTTCCATAGCGCCTGCGTGCCGTCGCTGTGGGTGACCTTGCGCGGGCCGCCCATGCGCTGCATCAGGCCTTCGATGCGCTGGCGGTGGACGCGCCCGGCGGTGGAGATCAACAGGCCGTTCACGGCCAGGTCCGCCACGTCGGCCATGGCGGCGGCAAAGTCACTGGCCTGGCCCTTGGCGGCTTCGTTGACGCCGATGATCAGGCTGTAGGTCAGGTTGCCGAACACCACGACCTGCATCACCCGGTTCAAGCCGCTGACCCCACCCGGTACCGGGGTTATCAGCAGTTCCATGAGTTCACTGGCAATCGCTGCCGCGCCGTCGATTACCGCCTGCAGGTCGCGCGCCGAGCGCTGGGTGGCGAGGGTGGCGAGGTTGCTCTGGTAATGCTGGATGTGCCGATAGGTGAGGGCCTGCACCAGGTTCGACGGGCGGCTGGGCCTGGGGTCGTTGACGAATCGCAGGTGGTCCAGGGTCTGCTCTGGAAATACGCTGTGGAATGAATCATAGAGAAACCCCGCCACCGGGCTCAGGCCCTCAGGCCGTGGTTCGTCACGCAGCAGCTCAGTGAACAGGTTGATCTCGGTGACCGGCAGTTGTCGCGCGAACCAGCCCAGGTCGCCGTCACGGTGGCTGGCCTTGATGTCGTCGAGAAACGCCGCGCCGGCCACCTTGGCATCCGTGTGATAGCGCAAGGCGCCACCGGGACGGAACGGGAAATAGGACACCACCCCTAGGCTTCCCACCTTGATTAGCAACAGGGGCAACGGGATGCTCGTGCCCGACAGGGCAAAGGGCACCGCCGGCAGGATGGTTTTATCGAGGTCCATGCTCAGGGTCTCGAAGGGCAGTGCCGTGCCGCTGCCATCGATCGCCGCGACCAGCTTGTCGTACAGGGGTTGCGTCAGGCCCGTAGTGGCGCGGTCGCGATACGCCTCCAGCGCTTCGAACAGCAGGTGGGTGCGCGCACTGGTCTCGATCAAGCCGTGCAGTTTGCCGCCGGGGCCCAGGGCGCTGGACAGCCTGGCTTGCAGTTGGCCGCCCAGGTCCAATTCGCGGCTGATGGCGATGAATTGGCTGACGCTCAGCCGCTTTTCACTGACGCCGGTCAGGTACGACGCATCGACATACCGGTGCCCCGAGGCCTGGGGTGTACCGGTGGCGAAGTCGAAGTTCAGGCAGGCCGCGTCCCAAAGCGACAGGCTTGAAACATGGGTGCGGTACTTCCATTCGTCCACGTCACGGCGAAAACGTGCACCTTGGGCCAAGCCGCCGAGGGTGCTTTTGCGCGGTTCCCAGGGCAGGGGCGGTTCGAGCTTTTCCAGGTAGCGGGTGTGCAGCGTGATGGCGTGGGGGTCGAGGCCGCCGAGTTTGTTGCGCAGTTGCGCCACGCCGATGTCTTTGAAGTCTTTGATCAGCCGGGTGTTTTCCGCGTCCACTGCCTTGAATGCGTCGTGGGCGGCACGTTGCAGCCTGAGGTATTCGAGCCGTTGTGCGGACGTCAGCGGGCTCATCGATTGCGCAATTATCTGGCGCAGCAGTGCCAGGGCCTGTTGCTGGCCCCAGGATTCGCTGGACTGCAAGTGGCCGGACAAGCCGTTGGCAAAGGGGTGGTTGGGCATCGAGTGCTTCCTTTCAGAATAAAATCGGGAAAAGAATGGAAGCACTCGCTTTCGCGTGGTGGGCGCTAGCTATGTAGTGCGCTGGCTCAGGCGCTTGTTCAACTCCAGCCAGGCGCCCAGCGCCGCCATCAGGACAACCCCGATCAGCGCAGTCAGCAGTTGTATCAGCAGCGCATCGCCGGCCATGGCGTTGAGCATGTCGGCCAACGGTGCAAGCAGCACCCCGAGGCAGAAGATCTCCAGCGAGAACCGTCCCATGCGGCACACCTGCGCAGCCACCGGGTTTTGCGTCCAGCCTGCGGTGGGCAGCAGCTTGGCGGTGACGTAGGCCAGGGCGAGGAAGTGCAACAGGCGCACGGGCGACAGGTCGGTCTTGCTGATGGGGTAGATCAGGTCGCTGATCGATGCCGGCATCAGCGCGTCATGGATCTCGGGCCAGCGCCACGCCACCGTTATCAGGCCGGTGACCACGACGTACACCGCCGCCGCGACAAACAGCGGCTGGCGCAACAAGGGTTGGCGCTGGGCCGGCTTGGCCTGCCCGCTGCGAATGGCTGCCGCGCCGCCCAGCACAAACAGCAACTGCCAGGTCACGGGGTTGAAGTACCACACGCCGTCCTCGATTGCCCGCAGGTTCCAGCCCATCCACGGCGCCAGCAGATACACCGTCAGCGACACCGCCACCACTGCCATGGGCCAGCGCAGCATCAGCGGCAACACCAGCGCCAGGCTGGCGAGCAAGACGATGTACAGCGGCAACGGGTCCATCAGGTTGGGCTTGAAGCGCAGCAGCAACTCATCGAGCAGGGCCTGTTGCGGATGGGTGATGAAGTGGGTCATGCCCATCTCTTGCACCAGGTCGCGGGTCTCCACATGGCTGTTGGCGAAAAACACGATGCCCATCAGCATCGCCAGCAAGAAGATGTGCACCACGTACAGCACCCAGGTGCGGCGCAGGATTTTCAGGCAGGCCATCCAGTAGCCTTCGCGTTGCAGGACTTTGCCATAGGCCATTACCGAGGCGAAGCCGGCGAGGAACACGAAGACTTCCGCCGCGTCACTGAAACCGAGGTTACGCAGGGTGATCTGGCCTAGGGGGTTGTGGGGGACGTGATCCCAGAAAATGAAGATCAACGCCAGGCCCCGAAAAAAATCGATGCGCGGGTCGCGTCCGTTCAGCATGGCAGCGGGCTCTTGTACAGAATTTTGAGTAATGACGGGCAGGTGCGAGGGCGCCTCCCGTCGGGCGGGCGCAGGTTGGCGGTATTTGTAAGCAATTGCAAAGGTTGGGTATTACTGAATGTCTCTAGACATCAATGATCACCAGGGTGCCTTGGCTGCCAGCGAGGACCCCATGGGCAACGCCGGCTTCGACGAGGTACATCTGGCCGGCCTCGACGCGGATGGCCTGGCCGGCGATGCTCAAGAGCAGATGGCCGCTGGTCACCAGCAATCCTTCGTTGTAGTCGTGGGTTTCTTCTTCATAGGGCTGCGCATCCATGCGCAACACCTTGATCTGCGCCGGGCCGACCTGGCCCAGTCGCGTGGATTTCCAGGTGCCGGGCAGGTGTCCGGCAATGGCAGCGAAGTCGAGTAACGGCATGTGAATGTCCTTGTTTCAGCGATGCCGTCGGTGGTCCGGTTCAGCAGGGGAAAAGTGGTTGGGGCTAGAACGCATCCATTAACAGCACGGTGCACGGCTTGGCCTGATAGGCATTGATCTGCGGCACCAGGCGGGTGAAGTGTTCGGTCTGGCAATGGGTGTCGAGGGCTGCCTGGTCGGGCCATTGCTCGATGAAGACAAAGTGCCCGGGGTCTTTTTGATCAATGAACAGATCGTAGGCGATGCACAGCGGCTCCTGGCGGGTTTTTTCCACCAGTTCGGCGTACCACGCGCGTACGGTTTCCACGTGTTCGGGTTTGATGAAATCTTCGGCGATGACCTTCAACACAGTGCGGCTCCTTAAGCGGCAACGACTTCATGGGGTTCAAAACTGTCGGCGCGGGCCATCTGCCACATGCGCGAATAGAACTCGCCGTTCACCTCGCCGGTCAGCAATTCGCCGGGCTTGAGGAACACATGCAACTGCGAGAACAGCTTGATCTCGGTCGCCGACATGCGCCGCACCAGGTGCTTGGCCGACAGCTGCGACGGGTGATCGAGGCCCGCGGCGGCGAGCATTTCGGCCAAGGCCTTGAGGGTGTTGCGGTGGAAGTTGAACACCCGCTGGGCCTTGTCCGGCACCACCAGTGCGCGCTGGCGCAGTGGGTCCTGGGTAGCTACACCGGTCGGGCATTTGTTGGTGTGGCAACTCTGGGACTGGATGCAGCCGATGGCGAACATAAAGCCGCGGGCCGAGTTGGCCCAGTCGGCGCCGATGGCCAAGACGCTGGCGATATCGAACGCACTGACAATCTTGCCGCTGGCGCCGAGCTTGATCTTGTCGCGCAGGTTCAGGCCCACCAGGGTGTTGTGCACAAACAGCAGGCCTTCACGCAGCGGTACGCCGATATGGTCGGTGAACTCCACCGGGGCGGCGCCGGTGCCGCCTTCCTTGCCGTCCACCACGATAAAGTCCGGGAGGATGCCGGTTTCGAGCATGGCCTTGGCGATGCCCATGAACTCCCACGGATGGCCCAGGCAGAACTTGAAGCCCACCGGCTTGCCGCCGGACAGTTCGCGCAGTTGGGCGATGAACTGCATCAACTCGATCGGCGTGGAGAACGCGCTGTGACGCGACGGCGAGATGCAGTCTTCGCCCATCAGGATGCCGCGGGTCTCGGCGATTTCCTGGGTGACCTTGTGCTTGGGCAGGATGCCGCCGTGGCCCGGCTTGGCGCCCTGGCTCATCTTGATTTCGATCATGCGCACTTGCGGGTTCTGCGCCTGCACGGCGAAGCGCTCCGGGTCGAAACGGCCGTCGCTGGTGCGGCAGCCGAAGTAGCCGCTGCCCAGTTCCCAGGTCAGGTCGCCGCCGTGTTCACGGTGATAGGGGCTGATGCTGCCTTCCCCGGTGTCGTGGGCGAAGTTGCCGAGCTTGGCACCCTGGTTGAGTGCGCGGATCGCGTTGGCGCTCAGGGAACCGAAACTCATCGCCGAAATATTGAACACCGACGCCGAATACGGCTGCTTGCACTGCGGGCCGCCGACGATCACGCGAAACGCGTTGGGATCGCTCAACGGCGCGGGGCGCATGGAGTGGCCGATAAATTCGAAGCCCGATTGGTACACGTCGATCAGCGTGCCGAACGGCTTGTCGGCGGATTCGTTCTTGGCGCGCGAATACACCAGCGAGCGCTGGGCGCGAGAGAAGGGCAGGGCGTCGCTGTCGGATTCCAGCAGGTACTGGCGGATCTCCGGGCGGATGGCTTCCACCAGGTAACGGATATTGCCCAGGATCGGGTAGTTGCGGCGGACCGCGTGGGGGCTTTGCAGCAGGTCGAAAATGCCGATCAGGCTGAGAATCCCAGTGACCACGGTGATCGGCCACAGCCATTCATGCTGGATAAACGGAAGGCTGGCGAGGGTGAAAATGACGCACACGGCAAAGAAGGCGTAACGGCTTAGCAAAGACAGGCTCATACGGTTTCCTTGGGTTCGGACTCTTGAGGTCGATCCGCCATTCTGCGCCAGTAAGGAAACCACAGACAACCTAAGGGATTATTCTGCATAGAATCCGCGGGTCTATTCTTATTGTAATCGGTTCTCGTTTGGGTGCATTATTTGTGTTACTGTATAACACTGATTTTGCCCCGGAGGCCCTATGAAAGCTGGAATCCATCCCGACTACCGCACTGTGCTGTTCCACGATACCGCCGCTGATGTGTTCTTCCTGATCGGCTCCACCGCCGACAGCGACCGCACCCACACACACAGCGACGGCAACACCTACCCCTACATCCCGTTGGACGTGTCCAGCGCGTCGCACCCGATCTACACCGGGCAACAGCGCAAGACCCAGGTCGAAGGCCGGATTGCCGGGTTCAACAAGCGTTTTGCGTCGTTTGGCTCAAGCCCGAAAAAAGCCGACGCGTGAGGCGTGCCGGTTTTACCGCGAAGGCCGCTCCTGTTTCTGGAGCGGTTTTTTTATGCGTGTGCGCTGACCGCTCGTCGCTACATCCCAGTGTCTATTTAAAGGCAGGTTGAATATCTCGCAAACCCATGTAGAGTTTCTTGTTAACGAATAACGTTAAGCATTAAGCGATGATAAGAAGCTTCAAATGCGCCGATACCAGAACCCTGTTTGAAACCGGTC
Source organism: Pseudomonas sp. CBZ-4 (assembly GCF_000346755.1). Taxonomy (GTDB): domain Bacteria; phylum Pseudomonadota; class Gammaproteobacteria; order Pseudomonadales; family Pseudomonadaceae; genus Aquipseudomonas. The sequence continues at coordinate 47,322 of NZ_ANNV01000162.1, forward strand.
GCACCCGGCGTTGGTCCGCCATCGTTTCGGTGATCGAGCGAAAGTTGAGCATGCTCGATGCGGCGGTTGACCTCGCTGACTTGCGGTCACCACCTGGAAACAGGTTGGAGCCGTTGTATGGCGACAGAGAGGGGCAGCACAGTATCCGAATCAATGCTCAATTCCGGGTCTGTTTCATTTGGGGGCCTCACGGCCCGGAAAACGTTGAAATTGTGGATTACCACTGAGGTGAATCATGTTTAAAAATGGCATGCGACCCGTACACCCCGGAGAGATTCTCAAGGAGGAGTACCTGGAGCCGTTGGGCCTTACCGCTGCCGCCCTTGCACGGGCACTGCACGTATCCGCGCCCACGGTGAATGACATCGTATTGATGCGTCGCAGCATCAGCGCAGATGTTGCACTTCGCTTGGCCGCTGCGTTGGAAACCACCGCGCAGTTTTGGCTTAACCTGCAGACTGCCTATGATCTGCGCACTGCGGAAATCGCCAAGGGTGCTCAAATCTCCAAGGAAGTTGAGAAAGTGGCGCATTGCGCATGATATTGGGCCAGCCCCATGCAAACCCGGCCAGAGAGTCGGGTTTTTAATGCCTGTTTTTAGCGAGTGATACTGAAAAGCCATCACCTGCCAAAAACCTACTAAACTACTCAGTAAACGCCAGGAAGGCAGGCCCATACCCTAAGGAACGCACACCGCCGATCCGAGGTGTCCCATGGGAGAGTCCGTTACCTTTACCGATGCCGACTGTGCCGGGGTGCTGTTGATCGATGCCCACCCGGACGTCCTCCACAGCCTCACCCAACTGCTGCGGCTGGAGCCCTTCGACCTGCACAGCGCCACCTGCGCCGCTGACGCCCTGGCGATTCTCGCCAGCCAACCGATCGACCTGGTGATGAGCGCCGCGCGCCTGCCGGACATGGACGGTGCTTCGTTGCTGGCGCATATCCACCAGTATTACCCGCACACCGTGCGCATCCTGCTCACGGGCGAAACCGACCTGACCCTGATCGTCAAAGCCATCAACGAAGGCGAGATCTACCGCTACCTCAGCAAACCCTGGAACGACGAGGAGTTGCTGCTGGCCCTGCGCCAATCCCTGGCCCACCAGCATTCCGAGCGTGAACGCCTGCGCCTGGAGCAGTTGACCCGGCAACAGAACGACGAGCTCAAGCGGCTCAACGCGTCCCTGGAAAAACACGTGGCCGCGCGCACCAGCGAGCTGCAACAAACCGCCGACATGCTCGACCTGGCCTACGAAGAACTCAAACACAGCTACGCCACCGGCACCGAAGTGTTCTCGCTGCTGGCCAACCTGCGCCTGCCGCGCGCCAAGCAGACCAACCGGCAGATCATCGACCTGGTGCGCACCTGGTGCGTGGCCCACGGCGTGGATGACGCCAGCAACCGCGACCTGACCATGGCCGCCGCGCTCTACAACATCGGCAAGTTGAGCTGGAGCGACAGCATGATGGCCTCGCCCTCGGACCTGCTGCACAGCAGTGACCGCGAGCGTTATCGCGCCTACGCCACCCAGAGCGAGTCACTGCTGATGACCCTGGACCCGATGAAAGATGCTGCGCGGCTGATCCGCCATCACCAGGAGCGCTGGGACGGCAGTGGTTTCCCGGATCACCTCAAGGGCGAGGCGATTCCCGCCGGTTCGCGCCTGTTGAAACTGGCGGTGGATTTTATCGAGCTGCAAAAGGGCCTGATCCTGGAGCGGCAGATGAACAGCGACGAGGCCTTGCTGTACATCCGCAAATACGCCGGGCGCCTGTATGACCCGGTGATGGTCGAGGATTTTGTGAAGGTGTGTGCCACTTACCTCAATGACGTGACCCTGGGGGATCCCAACGTCAAGGTGCTCGGCACCCGGGAGCTTGCGGAGGGCATGGTGCTGGCGCGCAGTTTGAATGCGGATAACGGCATGTTGCTGCTCAACGCGGGCAAGGTATTGAACTTGCCGTTGGTGGATAAGTTGATTGCGTTCGAGACCATGGAAGGTGCGCGGTACAGCGTGTTCATCAAGGACCAAACCGTGATTCCAAGTTGAAACGCAGTCAAAAATGTGGGAGCTGGCTTGCCTGCGATGCAGGCAACTCGGTTGTTCAGGTAGACCCAGGTGATGCTATCGCAGGCAAGCCAGCTCCCACCCAAGCCCGGTTCCCACATTGGATTGCGGCGTTCCCGACGATCATGTGATCCTTGCAGCCTTTTTCGCAGCCAAGGAAGCCCTCCCATGCCAACCACTATCCGCATCGCCGCCGCCCTCCTGATCGGCAGCGACGGCCAGACCCTGCTGGTGCGCAAGCGCGGCACCCAGGCGTTCATGCAACCGGGCGGCAAGATCGATGCTGGCGAGCAACCAGCCGAGGCCCTGGCGCGCGAGCTGCACGAAGAACTCAACCTGCGTATCGACCCGAGCGCCGCCGTCTACCTCGGTCACTTCTCGGCACCGGCAGCCAACGAGCCGGGTTTCACCGTGGAAGCGCAACTGTTCCAGGTGCATATCGACGTCCCGGTACACCCCGCTGCGGAGATCGAAGAGGTCCGCTGGATCGACCCGGCCGGCGATGGCGGCCTGCACTTGGCGCCCTTGACACGTGACCTGATCCTGCCGTTTTATCGCGCATCGCTGACCACCACCGCCTGACGTGCAGGCGCAAAGGACTGAACCGTGATCCCACTCAACGAGTTGCTGATTTTCGCCGCCGCGTGCCTGCTGATGGTGTTGACCCCCGGCCCGAACATGATCTACCTGATCTCCCGTTCGATCTGCCAGGGACGCAAGGCGGGTTTGGTCTCGTTGCTGGGCGTGGTCGCGGGGTTCTTTGTGCACCTGTTCGCCGCTGCGGCGGGTTTGACGGCGGTGTTTCTCGCGGTGCCGATGGCCTACGAAGTACTCAAGTGGGCCGGCGCGCTGTACCTGTTGTGGCTGGCCTGGCAGGCGGTTAAACCTGGCGCGCGCTCGCCCTTCGAAGCCCAGCAACTGCCGCCCGACTCCGCGCGCAAGCTGGTGACCATGGGCTTTCTCACCAGCGCGCTGAACCCGAAGATCGCGGTGTTCTACCTCTCGGTATTCCCGCAATTCATCACCCCGGAGCACGGCTCGGTGTTCACCCAGAGCGTGATGCTGGGCTTCACCCAGATCAGCGTGAGCTTCATGGTCAACGCGCTGATCGCGATGTTTGCTGCGAGCATCGCCAGCTGGTTTATCAACAACCCGACCTGGCTGGCGGTGCAGCGTTATTTCATGGGCTTTGTCTTGGCGGCGCTGGCGGTGCGGCTGATGCTTGAGCAGCGCCGCAACGCATGATCATCCGCACGCTGGGGCCCCAGGATGCCGAGGCTTATCGGGCGTTGATGCTGGAGGCGTATGGCGTTTATCCCCAGGCGTTCACCTCCAGCGTGGCCGAGCGGGCAGCGATGCCCCTGAGCTGGTGGGAGAAGCGCCTGGACAGCCCGCTGGATTGCTTGCTCGGTGCTTTTGCCGGGGATGCACTGGTCGGTATCGTCGGCCTGGCGTACGAGCCTCGAGAGAAGGCGCGGCACAAGGTGACGTTGTTTGGCATGTATGTGAATGCCCGCCATCAGCACCAGGGCGTGGGCCGTCAACTGGTCGAGGCGGCACTGGATGAAGCACGCAAACAGCCGCGCCTCAAGGTCATCCAACTGACCGTCACCGCCGGCAATGACGCGGCATTTGCGCTGTACCAGCGTTGCGGTTTCATCCAATACGGCCTGGAACCGCTGGCGGTGCGGGTGGGCGTGGAGTACTTCGACAAAATCCACATGTGGCGCGAACTTTCGGGCCAGTGATAACCCCTGTGGGAGCTGGCTTTCCTGCGATAGCGGTGTGTCAGCTTGCA
>NZ_ANNV01000163.1 GCF_000346755.1 Pseudomonas sp. CBZ-4
TCAGGCAATGCATTTGTTGCTGACCCACCGCTATCGCAGGCAAGCCAGCTCCCACAGTTTTGATCTTCATGTGCTCCAGATTCTCGGTGCAATGGCTTCCCGGCCTAGCACTGCCGGGCGTAGCAATTTCCATAAATCAATCAACCATGCCCGTGCCAACAACGCCTCACTGGCCAGGCAGCGGGCAACCAACAGGCCCGGCAATTGGCTCAAGTCGCCGCGAACGGCATGGGGCAGGGCGCGGCAGGTTTCCAGTAATTCAGGGTCAATCTCGCCCGTCAGCAGCAACGTGGCAAACACCGGTTGCCCATCCAGCCCAATCGGCGAGTCGAGCAAACCATCGGCGCCGACAATGCGCTGGCGCTCGTGCCAGAGCAACTGGCCGTCGCGGCGGATATCCAGCTGGGATTGAAAGTGCCCCAGGTCAAAGCGCTCGCCGCTGGCGGGGCGGCCGAGGGCGACCACGTCCCAGTAGAACAGGTGCGCATCGCCTTGCAGCTCGATGCGGGTGGTGAGTTCGGCCTGGGCCGCGCTGAACACGATGGTTTCCTGGGGCAGCCATTCCAGCGTCGCACCCGCTTCGACCGTGAGGTCAAGCTGCTGGAACGCCGGGCCGCTGGCGCGGTACCACTTGGCCGCGCCGGGGCTGGTCAACTGCGCCCAGGCACCCGCGCCGACGTGGGCGCTGATGTCCAGGCGATCACCGCCGGCAATCCCGCCGGGCGGGTGCACGATGATGTGCTGGCACACCTCGGGGCCTTCGGCGTACAGGTGCTTTTGCACCCGCAGCGGGCCGAGGTGGCGGCGCATCACCGGGCGCGTGGTGTCGCCGAAACGCGCGTAGCCGAGGTTCAGCTCGGCGTGCCAGCTGGGGGTGAACAGGGCAGAGGGCAGGTTCATGTCGTTGTGCTTATCGTTAGGACGCTACAGATTAGATCGTAACGAGGCCGCGCACACCCTCGCTCTCCATGTTTTCGCCACGGCCCTGGGCCACAATTTCGCCTCGGGACATCACCAGGTACTGGTCGGCCAGTTCGGCGGCAAAGTCGTAGAACTGCTCCACCAGCAGGATCGCCATATCGCCACGGGCCGCGAGTTTTTTGATCACCGCGCCGATCTCCTTGATCACCGACGGCTGGATGCCTTCGGTGGGCTCATCGAGGATCAGCAGGCGTGGCCGGCTGGCCAGCGCGCGGCCAATCGCCAACTGTTGCTGCTGGCCGCCGGACAAGTCACCGCCGCGCCGGTGTTTCATTTGCAGCAGCACCGGGAACAGCTCGTAGATAAACGCCGGGACTTCCTTGGCTTCCGAGCCGGGGAAACGTGCGAGGCCCATCAGCAGGTTTTCTTCCACCGTGAGCCGGCCAAAAATCTCGCGGCCCTGGGGCACGTAGGCGATGCCGGCGTAGACGCGCTGGTGCGGCTTGAACGTGGTGATGGCCTTGCCTTCCCAGTTCACTGCGCCTTCCTTGGCGGGCAACAGACCCATCAGGCACTTGAGCAGGGTGGTCTTGCCCACGCCGTTACGGCCGAGCAGGCAGGTGACTTCGCCGACCTTCACGTCAAAAGACAGGCCGCGCAGAATGTGGCTGCCGCCGTAGTACTGGTGCAATTTGTCGACTTGCAACATCTTCAAAACCTCCTCGATCCCCCTGTGGGAACCGGTTCAAATGTGGGAGCTGGCTTGCCTGCGATGGCGGTGTACCTGATGCACCGCTATCGCAGGCAAGCCAGCTCCCACATAAAGCAGTCCGTGTCTGGGTTAGCGACCGAGATAGACTTCGATCACCCGCTCGTTTTCCTGCACCTGCTCCAACGACCCTTCAGCCAGCACGCTGCCCTGGTGCAACACGGTCACATGGTCGGCAATCGCGCCGACAAAGCCCATGTCGTGCTCCACCACCATCAACGAGTGCTTGCCCGCCAGGCGCTTGAACAGGTCGGCGGTGAATTCGGTTTCGGCGTCGGTCATGCCCGCCACCGGTTCGTCCAGCAGCAACAGTTGCGGGTCTTGCATCAGCAGCATGCCGATTTCCAGGAACTGCTTCTGCCCGTGGGACAACAAGCCGGCCGGGCGCTGTACCGAGGCGGTCAGGCGGATGGTGTCGAGGACTTCGTCGATGCGGTCCTTCTGCTCGCCACTCAGGCGCGCGCGCAGGCTGGCCCACACGGACTTGTCGGTCTTCTGCGCCAGCTCCAGGTTTTCGAACACGCTGAGGGCTTCGAACACCGTGGGTTTCTGGAACTTGCGGCCGATGCCGGCCTGGGCGATCTGCACTTCGCTCATGCCGGTGAGGTCGAGGTTTTCGCCAAACCAGGCGGTGCCATGGCTGGGCCGGGTCTTGCCGGTGATCACGTCCATCAGCGTGGTCTTGCCCGCGCCGTTGGGGCCGATGATGCAGCGCAACTCGCCCACGCCGATGTACAGGTTCAAGTTGTTGAGGGCCTTGAACCCGTCGAAGCTGACGCTGATGTCTTCCAGGGTCAGGATGGTGCCGTGGCGCGTGTTCAGGCCCTTGCCGGCGGCCTGGCCAATACCGATGGCATCGCGGCCGCTGCCGGCGTCGAAAATAGGTTCCAGCATGACGTTCCTCATTTCTTCAGCAGCCCGATCACGCCCTTGGGCAGGTACAGGGTGACGATGATGAACAGCGCCCCCAGGAAGAACAGCCAGTATTCCGGGAAGGCCACGGTGAACCAGCTCTTCATGCCATTGACCACGCCGGCGCCGAGCAGCGGGCCGATCAACGTGCCGCGCCCGCCGAGGGCGACCCACACGGCGGCTTCGATGGAGTTGGTCGGCGACATCTCACTGGGGTTGATAATGCCCACCTGCGGCACATACAACGCCCCGGCCAAACCACACAGCACCGCGCTCAACACCCACACGAACAGCTTGAAACCACGCGGGTCGTAGCCACAGAACATCAGGCGGTTCTCCGCATCGCGCAGCGCCGTCAGCACGCGGCCGAACTTGCTTTGCGCCAGGCGCCAGCCGATGTACAGGCTCGTCACCAGCAGCAACACCGTCGCGACAAACAGCACCGCCCGCGTCCCCGGTTCGGTGATGCCAAAACCGAGGATGCTGCGGAAATTGGTGAAGCCGTTATTGCCGCCAAAACCGGTCTCGTTCCTGAAGAACAACAGCATCCCGGCAAAGGTCAGGGCCTGGGTCATGATCGAGAAATACACGCCCTTGATCCGCGAGCGGAAGGCGAAGAAGCCGAACACCAGCGCCAGCAGACCCGGGGCCAATACCACCAGGCACATGGCCCAGAGGAAGTGTTCGGTGCCGACCCAATACCACGGCAGTTCGGTCCACGACAAAAAGGTCATGAACGCCGGCAGCTCATCGCCGGACGCCTGGCGCATCAGGTACATACCCATCGCATAGCCGCCGAGGGCGAAGAACAAACCGTGGCCGAGGGACAACATCCCCGCATAGCCCCACACCAAATCCAGGGCGAGGGCGACGATGGCGTAGCAGAGGATCTTGCCCACCAGCGTCAGCGTGTAGGCCGAGATATGAAAGGCGCTGTCGGCCGGCAGCAGCGACAGCAACGGCAGCGCCAGCAGCAGGATCAGGATCACCCCACCCACGGCGATTGTCACTTTGGGGCCGGCCTTTTGCGCGGCCGTGAGCATCAATGGCTGGTTCATCAGTCGATCACCCGTCCTTTCAGTGCGAAGAGTCCTTGCGGGCGTTTCTGGATAAACAGAATGATCAGCGCGAGGATCAGGATCTTGCCGAGCACGGCGCCGATCTGCGGTTCGAGAATCTTGTTGGCGATGCCCAAACCGAACGCAGCCATGACGCTACCGGCCAATTGGCCGACGCCGCCGAGCACCACCACCAGAAACGAGTCGATGATGTAGCTCTGGCCCAGGTCCGGGCCGACGTTGCCGATCTGGCTCAGCGCGACGCCGCCCAAACCGGCGATGCCGGAACCGAGGCCAAACGCGAGCATGTCCACCCGCCCGGTGGGCACGCCGCAGCACGCCGCCATGTTGCGGTTCTGGGTCACGGCGCGCACGTTGAGGCCCAGGCGCGTCTTGTTCAGCAGCAGCCAGGTCAGCACCACCACGCACAGCGCAAACGCGATGATGACGATGCGGTTATACGGCAGCACCAGGTTGGGCAGCACTTGAATGCCGCCGGACAGCCAGGCGGGGTTGGACACTTCGACGTTCTGCGCACCGAACACCAAACGCACCAGCTGGATCAGCATCAGGCTGATGCCCCAGGTGGCGAGCAGGGTTTCCAGTGGCCGGCCATACAGGTGACGAATCACCGTGCGCTCCAGTGCCATGCCGATGGCGGCGGTGACAAAAAACGCCACTGGCAGCGCGATCAGCGGGTAGAACTCGATGGCCTGCGGCACATAACGCTGCATGAGCATCTGCACGACATAGGTGGAGTAGGCACCGAGCATCAGCATCTCGCCATGGGCCATGTTGATCACGCCGAGCAGGCCGAAGGTGATCGCCAGACCCAGGGCCGCGAGCAGCAGGATCGAGCCCAGGGACATGCCGCTGAAGGCCTGGCCGAGGATCTCGCCGACCATCAACTTGCGCTTGACCTGGGCCAGGCTGGTTTCGGCGGCGGTGTGCACGGCGGCGTCGGTTTCCACGCCGGGGGCGAGCAAGGCTTCCAGGCGCGTGCGGGCCAGCGGGTCGCCGGTGTTGCCGAGCAAACGCACGGCGGCGAGGCGCACGGCCGGGTCGCTGTCCACCAGTTGCAGGTTGGCCAGGGCCAGGCTGAGGGCGGTGTGCACGTCCTCATCGGTCTCGCTGGCGACCTGCTGGTCGAGGAATTTCAATTGCGCGGGTTGCGCGGTTTTTTGCAGGGTTTGCGCAGCGGTCAGGCGCACCTTAGGATCGGCGGCGAGCAATTGCTGGCTGGCGCGGACGTTGTCGATCAGGCCGCGCAGGCGGTTGTTCAGGCGCACGGTCCTGGTTTCGCCGTTGAGCGTGAGTTGGCCTTGTTGCAGGGCGTCCACCAGCTCGATGCGCGCCGGGTCGGGCTGGGCAGCCCAGTCTTGCAAAAGCTTGGCTTGTTGCGCCGGGTTGGCGGCGAGGAAATCTTCGGCGTCGCTGGCGTGTGCGGCGAAAGGCAGCAACAGCAGGGCGGCGAGGATGAAGCGGTACAGGGCAGTGGGCATAGTCTTGGGCCTTGCTCAAACTAATGTGGGAGCTGGCTTGCCTGCGATGGCGGCGACTCGGTGTGCCTGATGCACCGCTATCGCAGGCAAGCCAGCTCCCACAGGGATCGTGTCGGCCTCACGTGCCGACACCCCTCGGATCAGTTGCTCTTGACGGCGTAATCCGGCTTCTTGTCATTGCCCGGAATGTACGGGCTCCACGGCTGTGCACGGATCGGCTCATTGGTCTGCCACACCACCGAGAACTGCCCATCGGCCTGGATCTCGCCGATCATCACCGGCTTGTGCAGGTGGTGGTTGGTCTTGTCCATGGTCAGGGTGAAGCCCGACGGCGCGGCAAACGTCTGCCCGCCCAGCGCTTCACGCACTTTGTCGACGTCGGTGGACTTGGCTTTCTCCGCCGCCTGCGCCCACATGTGGATGCCCACGTAGGTGGCTTCCATCGGGTCGTTGGTCACGGCCTTGTCGGCGCCCGGCAGGTTGTGTTTCTTCGCGTAGGCTTTCCAGTCGGCGACGAATTTCTTGTTCACTGGGTTCTCCACCGACTGGAAGTAGTTCCAGGCGGCGAGGTTGCCCACCAGCGGCTTGGTGTCGATGCCGCGCAGTTCTTCTTCGCCCACGGAGAAGGCCACCACCGGTACGTCGGTGGCTTTCAGGCCCTGGTTGGCCAGTTCCTTGTAGAACGGCACGTTGGAGTCGCCGTTGACGGTGGAGATCAGGGCGGTCTTGCCGCCGGCGGAGAATTTCTTGATGTTGGCGACGATGGTCTGGTAATCGGCGTGGCCGAACGGGGTGTAGACCTCTTCGATATCTTTATCCGCCACGCCTTTGGAATGCAGGAACGCGCGCAGGATCTTGTTGGTGGTGCGCGGGTACACGTAGTCGGTGCCCAACAGGAAGAAGCGCTTGGCGCTGCCGCCTTCTTCGCTCATCAGGTATTCCACGGCCGGGATGGCTTGCTGGTTCGGCGCTGCGCCGGTGTAGAACACGTTCGGCGACATCTCTTCGCCTTCGTATTGCACCGGGTAGAACAGCAGGCCGTTGAGTTCTTCAAACACCGGCAACACCGATTTGCGCGACACCGAGGTCCAGCAGCCGAACACCACGGCGACCTTGTCCTGGGTCAGCAACTGCCGGCCTTTCTCGGCAAACAGCGGCCAGTTCGACGCCGGGTCGACGACCACCGGTTCGAGCATCTTGCCGTTCACCCCGCCCTTGGCGTTGATCTCGTCGATGGTCATCAGCGCCATGTCTTTGAGCGACGTTTCGGAGATGGCCATGGTCCCGGACAGCGAATGCAGGATGCCGACCTTGATGGTCTCGGCGGCCTGGATCGTCCAGGTCATGCCCATGGCGGCAATGGATGCCGAGAGAGTGAAAGCCTTGATCAAGCTGCGACGCTTCATGGTGCAATCTCCGAGAACTCAACATTGTTATGAGGGGTGCAAGTCGAGGAGGTGATTGCAAGCGCTGTGCCTAGTCGGGAAACGGCATGAAATGGTCGTTTCGCCCGGGGCGACGAGGGGTTGGCGCACCATGAAATGGCAAGCCGGGCTGCCAGGTGCGCCGCTGTGCGCTACAACGGGGCGCGTTCAGCGCTTGCGCATCAGGCCGATAAAAAACAGCCCGCCGATGGCCGCCGTGGCCACGCCGATGGGCAGGTCTTCGGGGGCGATCAGGGTGCGTGCGGCCACGTCCACCCACACCAGGAACAGGCTGCCCAGCAGCGCACACACCGGCAACAAACGGCGATGTTCGGCGCCCACCAGACGCCGCGCGATGTGCGGGATCATCAGCCCGACAAAGCCGATGGAGCCGCTGATGGACACCAATACACCGGTCATCAGCGAGGCCACCAGGAACACCTTCAAACGCACCGTGCGGGCGTTGATACCGAGGGTCACGGCGGTTTGCTCGCCGGCCATCAGGGCGTTGAGCGGGCGGGCCATGCCGACCAGCACCAGCAGCCCCAGCAGCACCGTCGCGGTGGGGATCGCCAGCAGTTCCCAGCGCGCCAGGCCCAGGCCGCCGAGCATCCAGAACATCACCGCCGACGCGGCGCGATGGTCGCCCATGAACAGCAACAGATTGGCCGCTGCCATCATCACAAACGACACCGCCACGCCGCACAGCAGCAGGCGATCACTCTCCAGGCGGCCATTGCGGCTGGCCACCGCCAGCACCACCAGCATGCTTGCCAACGCGCCGATGAAGGCGGCGATGGGCAAGGTCAGCAGGCCGACGATTTCACCCACGTGCAGCACCACGATCACTGCGCCCAAAGTGGCACCGGACGTGACGCCCAGCAGGTGCGGATCAGCCAGCGGATTGCGCGTGACGGCCTGCAACACCGCGCCAATCAAGGCCAACCCGGCGCCGACCAACGCGCCCAGCAACATGCGCGGCACGCGAATCAGCCAGACGATATGTTCCTGCCCCGCCGGCCAATTCACCTCGCCGATGCCAAAGGCCTTGTGCAGCATGATCCGCCACACCACGTCCACCGGCACCCGCGCCGGTCCAAAGCCCAGCGAGAGGACGCAGGACACCAGCAACAGCGCAGCCAGGGCCGCGAGCAACAAGGCATAGCGACGGCTGATCATTCGCCGTGGAACCCCTTGGCCAGCGTCTCGACGGCCAGCACGTTGTCGATGCCCGGCGTGGCCTGCACATACGGGATCACGATAAAGCGCTGGTTCTTGATCGCATCCACGCCTTGCAATGCGGGGCTGTTCAGCAGAAACGCCTGTTTCTGCTCGGCGGTGATTTCGCTGTAATCGACGATCACGATCACCTGCGGGTTGCGCTCTACCACGGTTTCCCAGTTGACGCGGGTCCAGCTGGCGTCCACGTCATCGAGGATATTGCGCCCACCGGCCGCCGCGATCAGCGCCTGGGGCATGCCCAGGCGGCCGGAGGTCATGGCGCGGTCTTCGCCGCTGTCGTAGAGGAACACGCGGGGTTTATCGGCCGGCAGGTCTTTTTGCACCTCATCGACCTGGGCCTGCATCTGCGCGATCAGGGTGTTGGCGCGGTCTTGCACGTCGAAGATCCTGCCCAGGTTGCGCAGGTCGTTATAGGTGTCCTCCAGTGTCGCGGCCGGGCGCTTCATCACGAAGGCGCAGGATTCGGTCAGCTCGTACACGTTGATGCCCAAGGGTTGCAGCGTGGCTGGCGTGAGGTCGCCGCCGACGCGCATGCCGTAGTCCCAGCCGGCGAAGAAGAAATCCACGTTGGCGTTGAGCAGGGTTTCTACCGAGGGATATTTGCTCGCCAGTTCCGGCAAACCGTCGAGGGTATTGGCCATTTCCGGCGTCACCGACTTCCAGCCGGTCACGCCGCTGTAGCCGGCCATGCGCGGCTTGAGGCCGAGGGCGAGCATCATCTGGGTCATGTTGATGTCGTGGCTGACCGCGTGCTTGGGCGCTTCCTGAAAGGTTACGTCGCGGTTGCAGCTTTTGACGGTGACCGGGTAATGGGTGGCCTCGGCGAAGGCTTCAGCGGCACCGGACAACAGGGCTACAGCCAGCAGGGAACGCAGGATCATGGTTGGGTTATCCAGGTGATTCGGGGGTGGTCGGACAAGGGGTGGCGGTCGATCAAGGCTTCGACGCCAAACACTTCGCGCAGCAGTTCGGCGGTCAGCACTTCATGGGGCGTGCCGCTGGCGACGATGCGCCCGTGGTGGATCACATACAGGCGGTCACAGAAAGCGGCGGCCAGGTTCAGGTCATGGATGCTCGCCAGGGTGCCGATGTTCAGGCGCTTGACCAGCCGCAGCAGCTCCAGCTGGTAGCGCGGGTCGAGGTGGTTGGTGGGCTCGTCGAGAATCAGCAATTGCGGTTGCTGGGCCAGGGCGCGGGCGAGGATCACCCGTTGTTTTTCACCGCCGGAAAGGGTGGCGAAGGCGTGGTCTTCGAAGCCGTGCATGCCCACTGATTCGAGCGCGGTTTGCACCAGCTGCTGGTCGTGCAGCGTATCGCCATCGAACACGCCTTTGTGGGGCGTACGGCCCATGGCGATCACTTCATCCACCCGCAGGCCAAAGGCATCGGGGAATTCCTGGAGCACCACGGCGATGCGTTGCGCGCACCATTTGGCGCTTTGCTTCCACACGTTCTGGTGGTCGAACATGACGTCGCCGCGCGCCGGCTGGGTAAAGCGATAGGCGCAGCGCAGCAGGCTGGTCTTGCCGCTGCCGTTGGGGCCGATCAGGCCGACGAACTCCCCCGCACCGACCTGCAGGCTGGCGTCACGCAGGTGGAACTGGTGATGGCAGTGGCCTGCGGGGGACCAATTGAGGTCAGTTAGGGTTAGCGATGTCATCAATACTCTCAGGTCCAACGCAGATCAAAACTGTGGGAGCTGGCTTGCCTGCGATAGCGGTGGATCAGGCAATACATCTCTGCCAGGTTGACCGCTATCGCAGGCAAGCCAGCTCCCACATGGGGCTCTGTGGTGTGTTCGGTTAGAAGGTGTAGTCCGCCGTGACGAAGAACGAGCGCGGTTCACCGAGGATCCACTGCTGCCCATCATTGTATTGGCTGACCGCATAGGTGCGATCAAACAGGTTATTCAACTGCAACCCCAGCGTGGTATTGCGCATCGCCTTCCACGACACCGTCGCATCCACCACGGTATAGCTCGGCAGCTCATTTTGATTGGCCATGTCGGCATACCGCGCATCCACATACCGCACGCCGGCACCGGCGCGGATGTCGTCGGTCACGGCCTTGCTCAGCCACAGGTTGGCGGTGCGGCGCGGTACGTCCACCGGGCGGTTGCCGTCGCGGGAGACTTGCACGCCGTTGACGTCCTGCTTGAAGTCGTCGTATTGCGCATGCACCAGCGCCGCGTTGGCTTGCAGGGCCCAGGCGTGGGGCAGTTGCAGGTCGAGGCTGGCTTCCAGGCCACGGGAGGATTGCTGGCCGACTTGCTGCTGGCGGCTCGGGTCGCCCGGTACGTCGGTGAGCAGTTTCTTTTTGACGATGTGGTACGCGGCCAGGGTCCACTCGCCACGCTGGTCCCAGAAGGCTTGCTTGATACCGATCTCGGTTTGCTTGGCGGTGGACAGGTCGAACTGCTGCTGACCGGGGCTCAGGGAAATCAGGCCGCCGACGCCGTCGGTGCTGGTGGCGTACTGGCCGTAGAGCGAGGTGTCCGGGGTGATCGCGTAGACCAGGCCGGCTTTCCAGTTATTGCCGGTGAGGGTCTTGTCGGACTGCTCGCCGGTGCGCAGGTTGTCGCGGTCGACGTGGGCGTAGTCGCGACGGATGCCGGTGACCAGCGCCAGTTGATCGGTGAGTTGCAGGCGGTTTTCGGCGAAGCCGGCGACGGTTTTGGTGGTGGTGGCGAACAGCGGTTGGAACGCGCTGTCGCTTGCGAACTGGCCGGGTGCCGGATGGTTCACGTCGATGGGTTGGCCATCGGCAAAGCTGTCGGTGAACGGCGAGTTGCTGGCCAGGCGGAAGCGGATGCGGTTGTATTCCACGCCGGTCACGGTCTGGCTGTCGAGGCCGAACAGGGTGTGCTTGAAGGTGAACGTCTGGCGGTCGCCGACCTGTTCCTGGTTGTGCTTGATCCCGTAGTTGCCGCTGCGGGTGAGCTGGCCGTCGGTGAAGTTGTAGTTCTCGGCGTTCTGCCAGCGGCGCTGGTTTTTCAGGTAGAACAGCTCGTTGCTGGCGCTGACGTTATCGCTGATCTGCCACTCGCTGGTCAGGCGCGTCCACTGGTCGTTGTAGTGCTGGATGTCGTCGCGGACGTTGTAGTTTTTCTCGCGCAGGCCTTTGTGCAACTGGCCGTTGATCAGCGGCGTGCCGAAGTAGTTTTGCGGGCGCTGGTCGCCGTAATCGCTGGCGAGGGTGAAGCTGAGGTTGTCCGCCGCCTGCCAGCGCAGGGCGCCGCTGATGAAGTCGCTGCTGGAGTCGCCACGGTCGATGAAGCCGTTGCTGCGCAGGCGGTTGAGGTTGAGGCGATAGCTCAGGGTGTCGGTCAGCGAACCGCCGCTGTCGAGGGCCTGTTGCTGGCGGTCATAGGAACCGTAGCCGAGGCGGATGTGGTTTTCGATCTCGCCTTCAAACGGCTTTTTCGGCACGGTGTTGATCACCGCGCCGGTGGCGCCTTCGCCGTACAGCACCGAGGCTGGGCCGCGCAGCACGTCCACGCGTTCCACCGCCCAGGTGTCCACCGGGAAGGTCGAGGTGCCCATGCCCATGTACATGCGGGTGCCGTCGTAGAGCTGCATCACCGAGCCCTGGCCGGTAAAGCCTCGGGCCGACAACGAGGTGCCGCCGTCGCCCGGCGTGCCGGTGCGGCTGATGCCGGTGGCGCGGGAAATCGCGTCCTGCACGCTGGCGTCGCCCCGTTCACGGATTTGCGCGCCGGTCTGGCTTTCGACGCTGCCGGGGGTTTGCAGGGCCGTGAGGTTCAGGCGCGAACCGGCGGTGGTCGGGGTCTTCAGGTCGATGTGTTCATCATCGACAGCCGGAGCGGTGACGGGGCTGGCGGGCAGGGTCAGGGCCTGGGCGCTGGTGTGCAGGGCGAGCAGGCACAGCCCGGACGCGAGGTACTTGTTCATCGGTTGATCAGTCTTCTTGGCAGGGTGCTCGCCGCAGGGCGCGGCGAGCAACGATAACGCAGTAAGTGTTATAAGTTAACACTTATTCGCTGCGCGGCAAAACGTCGCGCAAGGCTACAGAAGTGCTCTATGGCGGGCATCTCACGGGTTTCATGTCGAACCTGAGGCAGATTCATGTCGGTTGAAAAACCGTGACAGCACCAGGCGATCCAAGGCCCACACGAGGATCAACGACGCGCCCACCAACGGGAAAATTATCGCCAGGCCGAGCATGATCACCATCGCGGTTTTCCACTTCGGCAGGTCATGGCGCAGCGGCGGCACCCCGAGCTTGCCCTGGGGTTTGCGCTTCCACCAGATCACCACGCCGCTGACGGCGCTGAGCAGGATCATCAGGCAGATCAGCAACACGATCAGTTGGTTGACCCAGCCGAACATCTTGCCTTCGTGCAGCATCACCCCGGTTTCGGTGGCGCGGGCGACGGTGTTGTAGTGCTGCCAGCGCACATCGGCGAGGACCTTGCCGGTGTACTGGTCCACATGCAGGGTGGCGTCGTTGCGCGGGTCGTCGGCGAACACCGCGACGGTGAACACGCCTTCGGCGGTGGTGGGGAAGGTGATGCTGTAGCCGGGCTCGACCTTGCGTGCGTTGGCCAAATCCACCACCTGTTGCAGACGCAGGGTCGGCGCGGCGGGAGCAGAATGCATGGCGCCGTGGTTCATGTGCTCGGCGTGGTCGCCAGACATCGGCATCGGCGTGTTTTCCATGGCCCAGGGCACGGTCTGTTGGCTCGCGGTATTGAGCACGCGCGCCTGCTGGTCTGACTGCGGCACGTCGTTCCACATCGCGGCGGGGAATTTGTTCCACAGGTCGGCGTATTGCTTGCCCCAGAAGCCGGTCCAGGTCATGCCGCTGAGCAGCATCACCAGCAACAGCGCCGCGCCCCAGAAACCGGTGACGGCGTGCAGGTCGCGCCAGAGCACGCGGCCGCGACTGCTGAAGCGTGGCCACAACACACCGGCCGGCGATCTACCGCGCGGCCACCACAGGTACACGCCGGACACCACCAACATCACGCCCCAACCGGCGGCGAGCTCCACCAGGCGGTCGCCGACGGTGCCGATCATCAGCTCACCGTGCAGGGCGCGGGCGATGGCTTGCAGGTTGTACTTGGCGTCCTGCTCACCGAGGACGCTGCCGCGATAGGGGTCGATGAATACCGTGAGTTCGCGGCCTTTGTCGTGCAGCACGAACTGCGCGCTGCTGGTGGTGGTGGCAGGCGGCAGGTATTTGCTGATGGCGGCCTGGGGGTAGGCGGCTTTGGCGCGTTGCAGTTGCTCGTCGGCGGTCAGCGCGTGTTCGGCGGCCGGGACGGTGAGCAGGTGGCCGTACATCAGCGGGTCGAGCTGGGGTTTGAACAGGTAGATGATGCCGGTCAGGGCCAGCAGCACCATGAAGGGGGCGACGAAGAGGCCGGCGTAGAAATGCCAGCGCCAGGCCAGGTTGTAGAAGGAGATGTTTGGGGTGCTCATCAGGGGTGCTCCGCAACGCTTAATTTATTGTAGTCAGTCAGGCCGCTATCGCAGGCAAGCCAGCTCCCACAGGTGGAATGCGTTTCACTGTGGGAGCGGGCTTGCCCGCGATGCTTTTAGAAGCTCATGTCGACCTTGGTCCACAGGGTGCGACCAGGCTCCTTGATGGCCTGCGGATCATTGGCCGGGTAGCCGAACCCGGCGTTGCCCGCCAGGTTCAAATGCTCGGCGTAGGCCTTGCCGAACAGGTTGTCCACACCGGTGCTGACCTTGAAGTTTTTGTTGATGCGGTACGCCGCGTTCAACGAGAACACGCCAAAGCCGCCGCTCTTGTCGTAGTCCTTGCCGACCACGTTGCCCTTGTTCTGATCGATGCGGTTTTGTGCCGCGACCACCCGCCACAAGGCGCCGGCGCTCCAGTCGTCTTCGCTGTAGGTGAGGCCCAGGCGTGCGTCCAGCGGCGGCATTTGGGGCAGGGCCTTGCCGTCGCTGCTGTTCTTGCCCCAGGCGTAGGCGAGGGTGGCGTCGGTTTTCCAGTGGCGCGTCAGCTTGTACGCCGCGCCCAGTTCGCCGCCCATGATCCGTGCGTCGACATTGCGCGCCTGGGAGGTGGTGCCCATCATCCCAGGCTTGTAGTCGAACAGGATGAAGTCCTGCACGCGGCCGATGTAGCCCGAGGCCCAGGCTTCGAGGTCGGCGCTTTTGTACTGCGCGCCAAAGTCGAGTTGGGTGGTCTTCTCCGGTTTCACGCCGTCGAAGGCATTCACCGCACCCGCTGCGCCGGTGTTCGGCGAAAACAGTTCCCAGTAGTCGGGGAAGCGTTCCGAATGGCCCAGGCCGGCGTAGAGGGTGGTGGGGCTGTCGGCCAAGTCGTGTTCATAACGCACGAAGCCGGACGGCAAGGTGTCGGCGCGGGTGTTGTCGGCCGTCGGGTTGGCGCGGGCGCTCATGCCGGAGCCGGTGCGCTGGCGGAAATCCTTGGCCGAGGCGCGGTCCAGGCGCGCGCCGGTGATCAGGCGCTCGCGGTCGGCGGCGTACCAGGTGAGTTCGCCGAACACCCCGTAGTTGTGGAAGTTGGCGTCCTTGACCCGGGGCAGGTCCTTGTAGGTGTCGATGCCCATGCTGCTGCGCTGGCGGTGTTCGTTGGTCTGCGCATCGAGGCCGCTGATCAACTGCACATCGGCCCAGCGCCAGGTGGCCTTGATCCGCGCGCCAAGAGTGCGGCGGTCGACGTTGGACGCCATCGGCCCGGCCATCATCCCGGTGCCGGACGGCGTGCGCAGTGTGTAGTTGTCCATCACATGGTCGGCGTAGTTGTAGTAGACCTGGGCCTCGACCTTGTCCAGCACCTCGCCGATGTTGGATTTTTCGAAGCGCAACCCGAGGCTTTCCCGCAGGAACTGCGAGCCGTCCATGCCGCGTCCGGCGTAGCGCGCTTCGCCATCGCCACGGCCGGCGGTGAGTTCCAGCAGGGTGTCGGCGTCGGGGGTGAAGCCGACGGCCACGTCACCGTTCCACTTGTCGTAGCGCGAGGCGACGGTGTCGTTGTTGCCGTCCTTGTAGTCATCGGCGTGGGCCTGGTTGCCGATCACTCGCACATAGCCAAGCGGGCCACCGGCGGCGGCATCGATGACCTTGTCGAAGCGCCCGTTGGAGCCGGCCAGCACGCTGGCGTTGAGGCGTGTGCCCAACTCGCCGAACTGCTCCGGTTCACGTTCGAACAGGACGGTGCCGGCGGAAGCGCCCGGGCCCCAGAGCACGGTTTGCGGGCCTTTGATCACGGTGAGCTTGTCGTAGGTTTCCGGGGAAATGTACGAGGTCGGCGCGTCCATGCGGCCGGGGCAGGCGCCGAGCATCATGCTGCCATTGGTGAGGATATTCAGGCGCGAGCCAAACATGCCGCGCAGCACCGGGTCGCCGTTGGTGCCGCCGTTGCGCACCAGGGCAAAGCCCGGGATGGTCTTGAGGTAGTCGCCGCCATCGCTGGCGGGCACCGGTTGGCGCGGGTCCTTGGGGTTGGTGATTACGGTCAGCGGTGAGCTGGGGGCAATCGCGGTGATGACGGTGGGGCTCAGTTCGTTTTCATCGGCGTGAGCCAGTGGCACCAAGAGTGCGCCGCACAGAACGGCGAACACGGGGGTACATCCCAAACGGGAGTCAGCAGTAAACCTGGACATGACAAATTCCATCAATCAATCGTAAACAACACGGCCAGCAGCCTGCGGCTGTCTGTCTAAAGTCGGCCGGGGTGAAGTGACGCTGTGAAGTGCTTACGCGATGATGGGCGGCGCGCGGCTGCGGGCGCCGGGGAAGATGCTCTGCCGGGCATGTCCCAGGCGCGTGGCGGGGATGAGGGCGGTGGCCGGCGGTGGGGCGCCGAGGGTAAGCGTGGAAACGCCGCCGGGCAGGGCGGGGCAGCTGTAGAGCAGGTCGCAATAGCCGCACTTGGCCCAGAGGGCGTGGTGTTCGTCAGGGGCTTTGGGGTGATGGGATTCGCCGTGGTCCATCGGCATGTCCATGGACATGCTCATCGACATACCGGCGTGATGATCCATCGGCATCGCTTGGGAAATCAGCGGACCGATAAAGATCATCAGCATGGCGAACAGGCTGATCCAACTGCCGCGCGTTACGCGGGCGTGTGGCGACAACCTGGCGCGGGGGGCGCCCATCGAGTGTTGGCCTAGTGGGCGTGTTTATGCTCGTGGGCGGCCATCGGCGGCACCTTTTGCACCGACACTTCGACCTCGACCTTGCCGGCTTTTTCGAAGGTGAGGGTCAGCGGGAATTGCTTGCCGTCGGCCAACAGGCTGCGGTCTTTGAGGCCCAGCAGCATGACGTGGTAGGCCATCGGCGCGAAAGTCAGCTCGCCCTTGGCGGGCACGGCGACGTTGGGGACTTGCTGCATCTTCATCAGGTCGCCCTGCATGACGTGTTCATGCAACTCGGCCTTGTCGGCGACGGGCGTCTCGACGCTGAGCAGGCGGTCCGGCGTTTCGCCGGTGTTATGAATCACAAAGTACGCCGCCACCGTTGGCGCATTCGGCGGCAACTCCTGGGACCAGGGGTCGCTGACCAGCAGGTCGCCGGCCTTGTAGTCATCGGCATTGGCAGCACTGAACACCGGCAGCAGCAACGCGGCCAGAAGCAGGGAAGATTTGAGCATGGCAGTTCTCCAGAACGGTTCTAAACGCAGTTCACTTGCGAAGACATCAGGCCGTTGGAGAGGCGCGCGGGTTGAGGCTCGGCCATTGCTGGCGCGGGGTCGGGCTTTGCAGCTGGGGCGGCGGCAAGCTTTGAGCGGTGTTGAATTGGGTGAGGTACAACTGCGGCACATGCCCCGGCAACGCCACCAACGGCGCGGAGCCCGAGCAACACCAGCAATGCTGCATGGTGGAGTGATCGTCCTGCTGCGGTGCCGGGATGTCCAGCTTGCCCAGGGCGATGGTCTTGAGCGTGGCGCCATTGGAGGAACAGAAACTGCCCCACAACAATTGCTGCACCGGGTCCTGGGATTGCTGCATCGCGCTGGCCATTGGCATGGCAAAGGCGTTGAATAGCACTGCAAGGCAGGCGATCCAGGCGATTGCAAAGCGTTGACGGGCCATGGCGGACAATCCGTAGGGTTAAACGATCAGGTGGGTATTTAGCCTGATCGTAGGGGATAAGTAAAAAGGGGTGGTGTGGTTTGGTGTCGCAGTGACTGATCTCAGGATAGACGCAAACCACGGATTGCCATTTTTGCAGATAGGGCACGATGCTCAAGGCGATGCATAAACCTGTGGGAGCTGGCTTGCCTGCGATGGCGGTGTGTTTGTGACATGGGCGCTGACTGGCCCACCGCTATCGCAGGCAAGCCAGCTCCCACATTTTGGATTGCGCTCGGCTATCGCTTGCTGTTTAGCCTGCTGGTTGCACGAGCAATGTCGTCTTGCCCCATTTTGATCAATGAACCATCGCCCGGGTCTTCTTCGATGCAGGCCTCGAGGAACGCATCCATATCTTCTTGTGTAAGGAGATAGTCGGCAACGTCGAAACGAGTGAATCCTGTCTTTCTGTCAGGGAGGTATTGGGCTTTTTCCAACCATTGGTTTAATCGCGCTGCGACTGCGGGTTCATCCGATTCCAAGGCCTCGGCTTCAAGGCTTAGCGCTTCTGCAAACTCGGGATTGGCGATTATGTGTTCGATAATCGTCTGTTCGGCTGGTCGAATTAAGCACTGGGTGTGGGTTTTCTTCGTCATGCGATGAACCTCATGTTTAACGTCAGTGGACGAAATGTTGAGGATCATCGCCATTGGAATACCGGGCTAGGAAGCCAGCGGGTTCCGGTGTCTTTGTAGGTCTGTTCCTATTAGGTTTCTGTGCTGCTCGAGCTTTGAGGTTCTCTGCAGAAATCTTCGACAAGCCTTTAAGGTTGCCCCTAGGAAACTCAATCCCTAGTCTCCGTACACCGCTGCAAACGCAGCGGCCGGGCGTCGCGGCCCGAACAGATCAAGCATTGCCTCCTTTCAGTTGACACTTTTTTATCGTCTACTGTGCGGCGCTATGGTGGCTGTGCGCGGGATACCTTCGGGTATGCCGGTTTCCTTGATCTCCGGTCCGCGAACCTGCGTACAGCTGCCACCCTATCGCGTCGCGGCGATGAGTGGCAGCTCCACTTAGATTAAGGAGCTTCACAATGATCAAACCCACCCCCAACCCCCCCGTTCGGCTCTTCACCGTTGCCGAAGGCATCAGCACCGAAGACCTGTTGGTCAACCTCAGCGAAACCCTCGCCTCAGCCAATGCGCTGAGCTGCGATCTGGCATTTAACCTGGAAGGCTCGAAACGAGAGGAGTTGCTTGGCGTTGCGCAGTTGATTGAGCTGGCGCAGGCGCTCGCGGATCGTGTGCACGAGGGTTTCGGCCCTGCGACAACTGCAGCCTGACAACACCGTCCAAAATGTGGGAGCGGGCTTGCCCGCGATTGCGGTACATCAGTTATAGATGAGCTGGCTGACAGGACGCCATCGCGGGCAAGCCCGCTCCCACAGGGGATTTGTGGTGGTTAGAGAGTGGTGATTGCCTGTAGTAGCGAAGGTACGGTGGTGAATTCTTGATCTACCTGAGCCAGAACGGGCCGCTTCAACACCAACACCGGCACCCCAAGCTCCCTTGCCACCTCCAGCTTCGGCTCCGTCGCCGTGCTCCCGCTGTTCTTGCTGATCAGCACATCAATCCCACGCCGTTCGAACAGCACCCGCTCATCCTCGATCAAAAACGGCCCGCGCGCGCCGATCACTTCGCAGCGTTCATTGCCCGGATACACATCCAGTGCACGCAGCGTCCAGAACTGCTCCGGCGGGATTTCATCAAGGTGCTGCAACGGCTCACGCCCCAAGGTGAATAGCGGGCGCTTGAATGGCTTCAACGCTTCAATCAAAGAAGCCCAATCACTGACCTCCCGCCAATCATCCCCCGCCTGCGGCTGCCACGCCGGGCGGCGCAAGGCCCAGCAGGGCACGCCGCTCAACTGCGCGGCCTCGGCCGCATTGCGGCTGATCTGCGCTGCATACGGATGGGTCGCGTCGAGAATCAGGCTGATCCCTTCATCCCGAACAAACTGTGCCAAGCCCTCGGCGCCGCCATAACCACCGACCCGCACCTGGCAGGTCAGGTCGGTCGGTACGCGCCCAACGCCGGCGAGGCTGTAGATATGTTCCGGGCCCAATGTGCGAGCGATGGCCAACGCTTCCGTCACGCCGCCCAGCAGCAGGATACGTTTCATAGCGGCTTGACCACTTCCAGCAAGGTGATTGGCAACGCCTGCCGCCACGTATCAAAGTCCCCCAGCGGCTGCGCCTGGGCCACGTGGATGCGCGTGAGTTCGCCGCCATGCCGGGCGCGCCAGTCCATCAGGGTCAGTTCAGTTTGCAGGGTCACGGCGTTTGCCACCAACCGCCCGCCTGGCCGCAGGTGTTGCCAGCACGTGTCGAGCACGCCGTCGCGGGTGACGCCGCCGCCGATGAAGATCGCGTCCGGGGCTTCCAGGCCGTGCAGCGCATCCGGGGCCTTGCCACGGATCAGTTGCAAACCGGGCACGCCAAGGGCGTCGCGGTTGTGTTCGATCAAGCCTTGGCGGCCTTGATCGGCTTCAATCGCCAGCGCGCGGCAACTCGGGTGCGCACGCATCCACTCAATCCCGATGGAACCGCTGCCCGCGCCCACATCCCACAGCAATTCCCCGGGCATCGGCGCGAGGCGGGCGAGGGTCATGGCGCGCACATCGCGCTTGGTCAGTTGGCCGTCGTGTTTGAACGCCGAATCGGGCAGGCCGGCCAGGCGTGACAGGCGCTGAGCCTGCGGGTCAGCCACACAGTCGATGGCGACGAGATTCAAATCGGCGACTGACGCGTGTTGCCAATCCACAGCTCGCCCATCAAGACGCCGTTCATCCGAGCCGCCCAAGTGCTCAAACACAGACATGCGGCTCGGCCCAAACCCGGACGCGGCCAACAACGCGGCAATCAACGCCGGACTGCCGCCGTCATTGCTCAACACCAACAACCGCACGCCACTGGCCAGATGCGCATTCAACGCCGCCAACGGCCGCGCCACCACGGACAGCGTCACCACGTCCTGCAACGGCCAGCCCAAGCGCGCCGCCGCCAACGACACCGACGACGGTGCCGGCAGGATCAGCAGCTCATCCGCCGCCACCTGCCGTGCCAGGCTCGCGCCCACGCCGTAGAACATCGGATCGCCGCTGGCCAGCACGCACACGGGCTCGCCGCGCCGCGCCAGCACCGGCTCCAGTGAAAACGGGCTCGGCCACACCTCGCGTGCGCCACGAATACACACCGGCAACAGGTCCAACTGGCGCTGAGCACCTATAATCCGCGTGGCGCGCAACAGGGCGTGCCGGGCATTGCGGCCCAGGCCCTTGAAGCCGTCTTCACCGATGCCTACAACCGTCAGCCAGGGCGACATAAAGATTCCTTGAGCGACATCCGACGGGCAGGCTTTTCATGCCGCCGGACAAAGCAGGCATAATACCGCGCCTTTACCCATCGACCGGTAGCCCCGTGAAACCATCGCCCGCTGTGAATACCTTGCGCCCCTCGGCTTGTCCGGGGTTGCTGCGTATTGTCCAGGCGTTGGACGGCGGCATTTGCCGGATCAAACTGGCCGGCGGTTCCATCACCGCCGCGCAAGCCCATGCGGTGGCGGACGCGGCCCAGGCCTATGCGGGCGGGGTGATCGAGGCGACCAACCGCGCCAACCTGCAGATTCGCGGGATCGGCAGCGAAGAGGGCGCGTTGATCGCCATGTTGCTGGCCGCCGACCTGGGCCCCAACAACGCCGCGGGCGACGACGTGCGCAACCTGATGCTCAGCCCCAGTGCCGGGATCGACCCGCAGATGCTGTTCGACACGCGCCCGCTGGCCGATCAGATCCTCGATACCCTGCAAGGCCATCCGCGTTTCCATGAGCTGTCGGCCAAGTTCGCCGTGCAACTGGATGGCGGCGAGGACCTGGCGATGCTTGAACATCACCATGACCTGTGGCTGTCGGCGTTCGTGCGCGATGGCCAGACGCTGCTTGCGTTTGGCCTGGCCGGTTGCCCGGGGCTGGATGCGCCGCTGGCTGCCGTGCCGCTGGAGCAAGGACATGCACTGGTGGTGGGCGTGTTGGAGGCGTTTCTCGACCTCGCCACGCCAGAGCAGACCCGCATGCGTCATCTGGCTGTGGATAAGTTATTGAGCCGCCTCAGCCTGCCGTTGCTACCGGCCGACGGCTTCAAACGCCCGCCCAGCGGCGAGTTGCTGCACCTCGGCACTTATCCACAGGTGCAAAAAAATCAGTTCTACGTGGCTGCCATCGCACCGTTGGGCCGCCTGGACGCGACGATGCTCAAAGGCGCTGCGCAACTGGCCAGCGACTACGGCGACGGCACGTTGCGCTTCACCCCTTGGCAAGGCGTGCTGCTGCCCTGCGTCGAAAAACCCCACGCCGTGACCGAACGCCTCATGCAGCTGGGCTTTCTGTGTTCAATCGACCAGCCCCTGGCGCGCATGACCGCCTGCACCGGCTCCAGCGGCTGCGGCAAGGCCCTGGCCGACACCAAGGCTGATGCGGTGCAACTGGCCGCCCTGCAATCGGCGCATGACGTGCACCTGTCCGGCTGCCCGCGCTCCTGCGCCGCCGCGCACACCGCGCCGGTGACCTTGCTGGCCGTGAGCCCCGGCCACTACGACCTCTATTTTCGCGATGCAGCCCAGCCCGGTTTCGGCCGGCTGCACGCGCATGCCCTTTCTATTGAAGCGACGGGCGCCTTGCTGCGCGCCCGCCCACGGAGCAACACCGATGATTGATTACATCCGCGACGGTCAGGAGATCTATCGCAACTCCTTCGCCATTATTCGCGCGGAAGCCAAGTTGGAGCGCATCCCGGCCGACCTGGAAAAACTCGCGGTGCGGGTGATTCATGCCTGCGGCATGGTCGACGCCATCGACGGCCTGCAATTCTCCGAAGGTGCAGGCAAGGCCGGGCGCGATGCGCTGGCCGCTGGCGCGCCGATCTTGTGCGATGCGCGGATGGTCTCCGAAGGCGTGACCCGTGCGCGCCTGCCGGCCAACAACGAGGTGATCTGCACCCTGCGCGACGACAGCGTGCCGGAGCTGGCGCGGGAGCTGGGCAACACCCGTTCCGCTGCCGCGCTGGAGCTGTGGCGCCCGCATTTGGAAGGCAGCGTGGTGGTGATCGGCAACGCACCGACCGCCTTGTTCTACCTTCTGGAAATGATTGACGCCGGCGCACCGAAACCGGCGTTGATCCTCGGCTTCCCGGTGGGTTTTGTCGGCGCCGCCGAATCCAAGGCGATGCTCGCCGCCGATAGCCGTGGCGTGCCGTTCGTGATCATGCAGGGCCGCCTGGGCGGTAGTGCGATGGCCGCCGCCGCGGTGAATGCCCTGGCCACGGAGGTCGAATAATGCAGGCGCGCGGACGTTTGATCGGCCTGGGCGTCGGCCCCGGCGACCCGGAACTGATCACCCTCAAGGCCTTGCGCCTGCTGCGTGAGTCGCCGGTGGTGGCGTACTTCGTGGCCAAGGGCAAGAAGGGCAACGCCTTCGGCATCATCGAGGACCACCTGGTGCCTCAGCAGACCCTGATGCCGCTGGTGTACCCGGTGACCACCGAAGCCTTGCCGGCGCCGATGTCGTACGAGCAAGTGATCAGCGACTTCTACGACGCCGCCAGTGTGGACGTGGCTGCGCACCTGGACGCCGGTCGCGACGTGGCAGTGATCTGCGAAGGTGATCCGTTCTTCTACGGCTCCTACATGTACCTGCACGACCGCCTCGCCGAACGTTATGACGCGCAAGTCATCCCCGGCGTGTGCTCGATGCTTGGCGGCGCCTCGGTGCTCGGTGCGCCGCTGGTGTATCGCAACCAGAGCCTGTCGGTGCTCTCGGGTGTGTTGCCCCATGACGATCTCAAGCGCCGTTTGGCCGATGCCGATGCGGCCGTGATCATGAAACTGGGCCGCAACTTTCCGAAAGTGCGCCAGGTGCTGGAGGAACTCGGCCTGGCCGGGCGCGCGTTGTATGTGGAACGCGCGACCATGGCCAATCAGAAGATCGTGGCGCTGGATCAGGTGGATCCGTCGTCGTCGCCGTACTTCTCGCTGATCATCGTGCCCGGTGAACGGTGGCAAGGTTGATGAGCCCGGCGATTGTCATTCTGGGCCAGGGCAGCCTGGCCACTGCGCGCAAGATCCAGCAGGTTTACCCCGGCGCGTTGATCCACGGCTTGGCTACACGGGTTGAAGGCGCGGACCAGACCTACAGCGAATTCGGCGCGACCCTGCGTCAGCTGTATCAACAGGGCACGCCGCTGATTGCGCTGTGCGCTGCTGGCATCGTGATCCGCACCCTCGCGCCGCTGCTGCTGGAAAAGGGCGAAGAACCAGCCGTGCTGGCGGTGGCCGAAGACGGCAGCGCCGTGGTGCCGCTGCTCGGTGGCCTGGGCGGTGTGAACGTGATGGCGCGGGAGATTGCTGCTGCGCTGGACGTGGCCGCTGCGATCACCACCAGTGGCGAGCTGCGATTTGGCACCTGCCTGCTCAACCCGCCAAGCGGTTATGAACTGGCCGACCTGGAGTTGGGCAAACGCTTCGTCTCCGACCTGCTGGCCGGCGCCAGCGTGCGCATCGAAGGCGCGGCGCCGTGGCTGGACCAGGCCGACTTGCCGCAGGATCAGCAGGCGCACCTGGCGATTCATGTGGGCAGTGCCGCGCGTGTGCCGGCCGCCAACGAATTGCTGATCTATCCGAAGACCGTCAGCGTGGCCTGCAAGCCGGGCGCGCAGTTGGCCGAGCGTGTGCGCTCGGCGTTGCATGACGCGGGCATTGCCGTGCAATCCCTGGCGTGCCTGTTGGCCAGCGACACGCAGATGGCCGAAGCCTCGTTGCATGAAGCGGCGCTGGAGCTGGGTGTGCCGCTGCGGTTTGCCCGCGTCAGCCAGGACGCGGACATCGTGATCAACGTTGCCGAGCAGCCGCTGGATCTGTCGCAGGTGGGCCGTGTGCGCGGCCGTCTCGCCGTGATCGGCCTGGGCCCCGGCGCGGCCGAACTGATGGTGCCAGCGGTGAAGGCCGAGCTGGCCCGCTGCACCGACGTGCTCGGCTACGAAACCTACGTGCGCATGGCCGGGCCGTTCCGTGACGACCAGGTGCAGCACTGCACCGATAACCGCGAAGAAATGCAGCGCGCGCGCCACGCGTTCGAGCTGGCCGCCCAAGGCCGCTCGGTGGTGGTGGTGTCGTCCGGCGATCCGGGGGTGTTTGCCATGGCCGCTGCGGTGCTCGAAGCGTTGCATGAGTCCAGTGAGCCGGCGTGGCATCAGGTTGACCTGCAGATCCTGCCGGGCGTCTCGGCGTCCCTCGCCACCGCTGCCCAGGCGGGCGCGCCGTTGGGGCATGACTTCTGCGTGATGTCGTTGTCGGACAACCTCAAGCCCTGGTCGATCATCGAAAAGCGCCTGGACCTCGCGTCCCAGGCCGACCTGGCGCTGGCGTTCTACAACCCGATCTCGCGCTCGCGGCCGTGGCAACTGGGGCGTGCCCTGGAAATCGTCGCGCTGCATCGCACGCCGGAAACGCCGGTGGTGCTGGGCCGTGATATCGGGCGCCCGGGCCAGACCCTGCGTGTCACCACCCTTGGGCAACTGACGCCTGAGCAAGTGGACATGCGCACCATGGTGTTGATTGGCTCATCCACTACCTGCGTGTTCCCGCGCGCCGGTGGCGGTGAATGGGTGTACACGCCGCGTTGGTACGGCGAGAAACCCGCCTCCTGAAAACAGCCTCGCGGCTGCCGGAAAGCTCCGAATGACCCAGGGATTCACCTGCGGTTGTCCGGGGCTTTTTCTTTTTTACGCAATGAAATCCGGAAGGCCCACAGCTACCCCGCGCGATTGCTGGGCGCTGGGTTTTGGCGGGTGGCGCCAAGCTATGTTTGTGGCGTGGAAAGCCTGGCGGCCACTGGACTAGTGTGAGGGCAAGCCCCATGTGGGGTGCTTGTGGAGAACTGAAAATGGAGCGACATCACAAAAGGATCATCAGTGCAAAACGGCGCAAGTTGATTGCCGCCTACAAGCTGCCAGGCTCGCCGGGAGCGAATAGCTCAGCGCCGGTGGACATGGCGGATGACAGTAATGCGGCGGTGGTCAACAACGGCGTGATCTCGTTCGTCGCGGGCATGTCGGCGTTGAATCGGGAATACATTCGCAAGAGCTACCTGCTGGCGAGCAGTTACGTCAGCGATGTGTTGAAGGTCCACCGAGGGACCGAAGCGTGGTACGACGAATTTATCAAGGTGATGATCAGCCTGGGCTGGCTGCCGCTGCGCAGCAGCTTTGAGCGGGTGGCCAGTTCCGGCAGGGGCCTGACGGTGCAACTGGCGGCGCTGAACATGATTGCCGCGATGCTGGCTTCCACCTCATTGGCCTCGCCGCTATTGGCGGCGTTGCCGAAGTTGGCGGCAGATGCGCTGGAGGCCATGAAACAGGCTCCGGCGTCCTTTGAGCTGTTCAAGCGCAACAGCACGGTGCAGGAGGGGGGCGACTTCGGCCTCGCGTCGTGCGCGCAGACCGATGGCGAAGTGACGATGGTGCTGGTGACCTACAGCACCCGTGGCGTGAGCAAGCAGGTCGGCCTGCCGTTCCTTGAGTGGGACAGCTCATCTTCCGAGGCTTTCAGCGGGCAGACCTGCCTGGTGTTGAATACCTCGGTGGTCAATGAAAAAACCATCCAGCTGATGCGCGAGAGCGCGGGTGACAAGGTGCAGCTGGCCATCGCCAAATACCGGATCTAAGGCACCAGGTAGCCGCGCACCCCGGTAAAGATGATTTGCGCGGCGAGGGCGCACACGAACAAGCCCATCAACCGACTGACAATCTGCAAGCCCTGGTCACCGAGAATGCGTTCGATGCGGTTGGACAGGTACAACACCACACCCACCGTGAGGCTGGCCAGGGCGATGCTGAGGATGGCGGTGAGCTTGTCATCCCAGTGTGGCTGGCTGACGCCCATCACCAGCAGCGCACCGATGGTGCCGGGGCCGACGGTGAGGGGGATGGTCAGCGGCACGATGGTCACGTCCTGCTGCACGTTGTCGCTCTGCACCGCCGACTTGCCCTGGGCCATGCCCAGGGCGGAGATGAACAGCACACTGCCGGCGCCGATGCGGAACGCATCCACGGTGATGCCGAACACACTGAAGATCACGCGACCGAACAGGTAGAGCAGCACGCTCGATACCAGGGTCGCCAAGGCGACTTTCCAGGCCAGGCGCCGCCGTTCTTTGTTGGAGTAGCCACGGGTGAGGCTGATAAAGCAGGACAGCACGAAGAACGGGCTGTAGAGCACCAGCATTTTCAGGTAGACGCTGAATAACACGTGGAGCATGGGGGCGGCTCGCGGCGGGAGAAGTGTGTCGAGTCTATCAGGCGACGCAGATCAAATGTGGGAGCTGGCTTGCCTGCGATAGCGGTGGGTCAGGCAACGGGTTTGTGTCTGAGGTACCGCTATCGCAGGCAAGCCAGCTCCCACAGGGGATTTGCATCTCAGGTCAGGAAGGCGCGTGTTCAGGCCTTTGTTGGCGCTGCGCCACCCAGTACTCCACCAGCTCACGCAGTTGCGACAATTCCACCGGCTTGGCCATGTGCCCGTCCATCCCGGCCTGGCGCGCGCGCTCCTTGTGTTCCGAGAGGATGTGCGCGGTGAGCGCCACCACCGGCGTGCGGATGCGCTGGTGGCTGACTTCCCACGCGCGCAGTTGCTGGGTCGCCGAGAACCCGTCGAGGATCGGCATTTCGCAGTCCATCAGCACCAGGTCATAGCGCTGGGCTTTCATCGCTTCCAGCGCTTCCTCACCATTGCTGGCGGTGTCCGGGTTGAGGTTGAGCTTGCCGAGCATGCCCCGGATCACCTTGGTGGAGATGCTGTTGTCTTCGGCCACCAGGATGCGGAAGTCGGCGGGGACGGTCACCGCGGCCGGCGCGCTGGGCAGCGGGCGTGGTTGGGTGTTGCCCTTGCTGCGTTGAGTCAGTTCGTCGGCCAGGGTGGTCTTGAGGGTGTAGCCCGCCACCGGCTTGGCGAGGATGCGCTTGATCCCGCAGTTGCGCGCGATGATCTTGCTCGGCGCATTGCTGATGCCGGTGAGCATGATCAACAGGATGTCGTGGTTCAGGCTCGGGTCTTCCTTGATCTTCGCCGCCAATTGCATGCCGGTCATGCCGGGCATGTTCTGGTCCAGCAGCACCACGTCGAAGTAATCACGCAGGTGCGCCTTGGTGCGCAGCAGCGCCAGGGCTTCTTTGCCGGACGGCACGGCGCTGACGTTCAAGCCCCAGGCGGTGCATTGCTGCACCAGCACTTTGCGACAGGTGTCGTTGTCGTCCACCACCAGCACGCGCGCGTCCTTGAGCGGGCCGTCGAGGTCGGAGGTCGGGTGTTCCAGGCGTTCGGGGTCCAGCGGCAAGGTCAGCCACAGGGTGCTGCCCTGGTGGCTGCCGCTCTTGATGCCGAACTCGCCGTTCATCAGCAGGATCAGTTGGCGGGCGATGACCAAACCCAGGTGGCCGCTCAAGCGGGTGGCCGAGAGGAAGTTCTTGCTGTGCAGTTCGCTGTGCAAGAGGGCGTCACGCTCGGCCGCTTCCATCGGCAGGCCGCTGTCTTGCACGGCAATGCGCAGGCGCGGCTTGGTGCTGCGCTCGTCCAGGGCGACGACGATCAGCACTTCGCCTTCGTCGGTCTTTTGCAGGGCGTTTTCCAGCAGGCTCAACAGCGCCTGGCGCAGGCGGGTCGGGTCGCCGCTGATGACACGTGGCACCTGGGGCTGGATAAAGCTGATCAGCTCGACGTTCTGCTGCTCGGCCTTGGCGCGGAAGATGCTCAGGCAATCTTCGATCAAGGCGTTGAGGTCGAACTGCACGTCGTCCAGTTCGATCTGCCCGGATTCGAGCTTGGAGATATCGAGGATCTCGTTGATCAGCGTGAGCAGTTCGTTGCCGGCGCTGTGGATGGTCTGCACGTAGTCGCGCTGTTTCACCGACAGCGGCGTGCCCAGCAGCAACTCGGTCATGCCGAGCACGCCGTTCATGGGGGTGCGGATCTCGTGGCTGATCTTCGCCAGGAACTCGGCCTTGGCCGCGATTTCGGCGTTGCTGGCGGCGAGGTCGCGGCTGAGGCTGAAGCGGGTTTCGACGATGGCGCGCTGGCGTTCGCCGAGGGCCAGGCTCATCAGCAAGCCGCTGAGGCAGATAAAGGCGAGCAGGGTGACGATCAAGCCTTGCGGCGCCAGCAGCGTCAGGCCGAGCAGGGCGGGGAGGATGATCAGCGTACCGGTGTTGAACACCACCATCGCGGCCACGAACAGGCGCGCCGGGCGGTAGCCTTTCTGCCAGTGATAGGCCGAGACAAACAGCATGCTCAGGCCGGCCAGGGCCACCAGGGCGTAGGTGATGATGTTCAGCGGCAGGGTGTTGACGAACAACAGCAGCAGGCCGCACAGCACGATGAACAGGATGTCGGCCATCAGCAGCTTGTTCAGCGGGTGCGGGCCCAGCGGCATGAAGAAGCGGTAGGCAAACATCAGCCCGCACGGCGCCGTCAGCAACAGGGCGAGGTAGGCGCCTGGGGTCTGGATCGCATGCCAGTTCGGCAGCCACGGCCCGATTACGTTGAGCAGCAGTGCCAGGCTCAGCATCACCAGCACTTCGCACGCCGCCAGCCACAGGCTGCTGCGTGAGCGGTGGTAGGCGAAGCGCGTGAGGTTGTGCAGGATCAGCATCAGCAGGCAGCCGAACAGCAGGCCGTAGATCAGCGTCTGGGTCTGGTTGGCGGCGGCGAGGACGGCCGGTTCCAGGGTGATGTAGGGGCGCAGTTCGTGTTCGGAGACCAGGCGCAGGTAGACCTCGAGGGGTTTCTGGCTCTGGGGCATGGGCAGCATGAAATCGCTGCTGGGCAGCGGACGCTCAGCCTGGGGCTGGCGCGTGCCGGTGCTCTGTTGTTCCACCAGGGTGTCGCCGTCCAGGACGTAGAGGCTCAGGTGGGACAGGTCCGGGGCAAACACCCGTAGCACTTGTTCGTGCCTGCCGGGTTGCAGCTTGAAGCGTACCCACAACGCACCGTCCGGCTGTGCGGCCGTGATCCGGTCGAGTTCGATGGGGCTGAATTGATTGGTGTAGCGGGGGGAACG
This sequence comes from Pseudomonas sp. CBZ-4, assembly GCF_000346755.1. Lineage (GTDB taxonomy): Bacteria > Pseudomonadota > Gammaproteobacteria > Pseudomonadales > Pseudomonadaceae > Aquipseudomonas. The sequence continues at coordinate 29,018 of NZ_ANNV01000163.1, forward strand.
GATGTCGCTCAGTTGCAGATCGGCCTGTTCATCAAGCAATACCGCCCAACCACTGCCTTGTGCCGCAGCCTGGGCCGGGAACAAGCAGAGCAGTGTCAGCAGACTGACTGTGAAACCTATGGCGATCCTGAGCCAGCGCACGGCGAAATCCCTTCGTAGGTTGATGCACGGGTTAACTATGCGCGGGGCGACATGTGTACGGCAAGGGCCAGGGGCCCTTGCCTAACCGAACGGATAGCTACGACTGATCAGTTGTTCTCGCCACGTTCACGGGCAATCGCGCGATAGCCGATGTCGGTGCGGTAGAAACAGCCTTTCCAGTCGATCTTCGCGGCCAGCTTGTACGCCTGCTGTTGCGCGGCGTCCACACTGGCACCCATCGCGGTGGCGCACAGTACGCGGCCACCTGCGGTCACAACCTTGCCATCCTTGAGCGCGGTGCCCGCATGGAACACCTTGCCTTCCAGCGTAGCAGCTGCGTCCAGGCCTTCAATCACATCGCCCTTGGCGTAGTCGGCCGGGTAACCGCCGGCGGCCAGCACAATACCGACGCTCGGGCGTGGGTCCCACTGCGCTTCAACCTTGTCCAGGGCCTGGGCCAGGGCGGCTTCCACCAGCAATACCAGGCTCGACTGCAGGCGCAGCATCACTGGTTGGGTTTCCGGGTCGCCGAAGCGGCAGTTGAACTCGATGACCTTCGGGTTGCCCGCCTTGTCGATCATCAGGCCCGCGTAGAGGAAACCGGTGTACACGTTGCCTTCGTCGGCCATGCCGCGCACGGTTGGCCAGATCACCAGGTCCATGACGCGCTGGTGCACGTCAGCGGTGACCACCGGAGCCGGGGAGTACGCACCCATGCCGCCGGTGTTCGGGCCGCTGTCGCCGTCGCCGACGCGTTTGTGGTCCTGGCTGGTGGCCATCGGCAAGACGTTCTTGCCGTCGACCATCACGATGAAGCTGGCTTCTTCGCCGTCGAGGAATTCCTCGATGACTACGCGCGAACCGGCTTCACCAAAGGCGTTGCCGGCGAGCATGTCGCGCACGGCGTCTTCGGCTTCTTGCAGGGTCATGGCGACGATCACGCCTTTGCCGGCGGCCAGGCCATCGGCCTTGATCACGATCGGCGCACCTTTTTCACGCAGGTAAGCCAGGGCTGGCTCGATCTCGGTGAAGTTCTGGTAGTCGGCGGTCGGGATCTTGTGGCGCGCGAGGAAATCCTTGGTGAACGCCTTGGAGCCTTCCAGCTGGGCAGCGCCAGCGGTAGGGCCGAAGCAGTCCAGGCCACGGCTGCGGAACAGGTCCACGACGCCGGCAACCAGCGGCACTTCCGGGCCGACGATGGTCAGGGAGACATTCTTTTGCGCAAAATCGGCCAGTTGCTCAAGGGCCAGCACGTCGATAGCGACGTTCTCGCACTTGGCTTCAATGGCGGTGCCGGCGTTGCCGGGAGCTACGAACACTTTCTGGACGCGTGGGTCCTGGGCTACTTTCCAGGCCAGGGCGTGTTCACGGCCACCGCTGCCAATGATCAAAACATTCATTTCAAAAACCTCGGATGACGCTGAATTCTGGAAACAATGCGGGCTGCTTTTTTGTGGGAGCTGGCTTGCCTGCGATGGCATCGACTCGGTGCATCTGATACATCGAGTCGCCCGCATCGCAGGCAAGCCAGCTCCCACACAAGCCAGTGCCCACCAGGCAAATTGGATCAGTGGCGGAAGTGGCGCATGCCGGTGAAGACCATGGCGATGCCGGCTTCATCAGCCGCTGCAATCACTTCGGCGTCGCGCATCGAGCCGCCCGGTTGGATTACGGCGGTAACGCCGGCTTTCGCGGCGTTGTCCAAACCATCGCGGAATGGGAAGAACGCATCGGAAGCCATCACCGAGCCCACTACCTGCAAACCCGCGTGCTCAGCCTTGATCGCGGCGATACGCGCCGAGTTCACGCGGCTCATCTGGCCGGCGCCGACACCGATGGTCTGGCGGTTCTTGGCGTAGACGATGGCGTTGGATTTAACGTACTTGGCCACTTTCCAGGCGAAGATCAGGTCGTTGATCTCTTGCTCGGTCGGTGCGCGCTTGGTCACAACCTTGAGGTCTTCGCTGCCGATCATGCCGATGTCGCGGCTCTGTACCAGCAGGCCACCGTTGACGCGCTTGTAGTCCCAGGCGGCAGCACGGTCAGCCGACCACTCGCCGCAGGCCAGCAGGCGCACGTTGGCTTTGGCGGCCACGATGGCACGGGCTTCTTCGCTGACGCTTGGGGCGATGATCACTTCCACGAACTGACGCTCGACGATCGCCTTGGCGGTCTCGGCATCCAGCTCGCGGTTGAAGGCGATGATGCCGCCGAACGCGGATTCGGTGTCGGTGGCGTAGGCCAGTTCGTACGCCTGGCGGATACCGCCTTCAGCGTCCGGGCTCACGGCCACGCCGCACGGGTTGGCGTGCTTGACGATCACACAGGCCGGCTTGACGAAGCTCTTCACACATTCCAGCGCGGCGTCGGTGTCGGCCACGTTGTTGTAGGACAGTTCCTTGCCTTGCAGCTGGGTCGCGGTGGCGATGCCCACTTCGGCGGGCTTGGCTTCCACGTAGAACGCCGCGCTCTGGTGCGGGTTCTCGCCGTAGCGCATTTCCTGGGCCTTGATGAACTGGCTGTTGAAGGTGCGCGGGAACTGGCTGCGGCCTTCGGTCGACAGGGTTTCAGCGGCCTGGTTAACGGTGCCCATGTAGTTGGCGATCATGCCGTCGTAGGCGGCGGTGTGTTCGAACGCCTTGAGCATCAGGTCGAAACGCTGGGCGTAGGTCAGGCCGCCGGCTTTCAGGCCTTCCAGCACATTGGCGTAGTCGCTGGCGTTCACCACGATGGCCACGTCTTTGTGGTTCTTGGCTGCCGAGCGCACCATGGTCGGGCCGCCGATATCGATGTTTTCGATAGCGGTCGGCAGGTCGCAGCCTGGCTTGTTGATGGTGGCTTCGAACGGGTACAGGTTGACGGCCACCAGGTCGATCGGCTTGATGCCGTGTTCGGCCATGATCGCGTCGTCGGTGCCGCGACGGCCGAGGATGCCGCCGTGGATTTTCGGGTGCAGGGTCTTGACCCGACCGTCCATCATTTCTGCGAAACCGGTGTAGTCCGCCACTTCCACTGCGGCCACGCCGTTGTCCTGCAGCAGTTTGAAGGTCCCGCCCGTGGAGAGGATTTCCACGCCCAGGGCTTCCAGCTCCCGGGCAAATTCGAGGATGCCGGTCTTGTCGGAAACGCTGATCAAGGCGCGGCGGATCGGCAGGCGGGTAGTCTGGTCGGTCATTTCAATTTCCATCAAAAGCAAAGGAGTCAGCAAAAAAGGCGACCGTTTTTTACGCGGGCGCCTTTCTGGTTTGATTGAATGCTTACAACAAATCGTACTGCTTGAGCTTTTTGCGCAAGGTGCCACGGTTGAGGCCCAAGAGCTCACTGGCTTTGGTCTGGTTGCCCTTGACGTAGTTCATCACGCTTTCGAGCAAGGGCGCCTCGACTTCGGAGAGCACCAGGTTGTACACGTCCGTGACGGAAGCGCCCTCAAGGTGGGCGAAATAATTGTGCAGCGCCTTCTCGACACTCCCGCGAAGGGTCTGGCCTTCTTCGCTTGGCGTGTTCAGGTGCTGTTTCAAATTGACGTTGTCGCTCACGGGTGTTGTTCCACTCACTAAAGTCTCGGTCATCATCGTCATGCGGCCACCCCCTCTCCGTCCCCTGTCCCCAGGCTCTTGTAACGCTCGCTGAAGAACTCACGAACGTTGGCGCACTGTGCTTCCGTATCATCCAAACGATTGAAGTGGGCGCGAAACTCCCTGGCGCCCGGCAGGGTTGCGAGATACCAGCCGACATGCTTGCGAGCAATGCGTACTCCCATCACGTCTCCGTAGAAGGCGTGCAGGGCGGCCAGATGCTCTAGCAGAATACGTTCCACCTCGATCAACTCCGGTGCCGGCAACACTTCGCCGGTACGCAGAAAATGCTCGATCTCACGGAAAATCCATGGCCGCCCCTGGGCAGCCCGGCCGATCAACAAGCCATCGGCACCGGTGGCGTGCAGCACGCGCCGGGCTTTCTCGGCTGAGTCGATGTCGCCATTGGCAAACACCGGCATCGACACCGCCTGCTTGATCGCAGCGATGGTGTCGTACTCGGCTTCACCGGTGTAAAGGTCGGCGCGGGTGCGGCCATGCACCGCCAGCGCTGTAATTCCTGCCTGTTCGGCGATCTTCGCCACCGTCAGGCCGTTCTTGTTGTCCCGGTCCCAGCCGGTACGGATCTTCAGGGTCACCGGCACATCCACTGCGGCGACAACGGCCTGCAGGATCTCGGCAACCAACTGCTCATCTTTCAACAGCGCGGAACCGGCGGCCTTGTTGCAGACCTTCTTGGCCGGGCAGCCCATGTTGATGTCGATGATCTGCGCCCCCAATTCCACGTTGGCCCGGGCCGCATCCGCCAGCATCTGCGCATCACCCCCGGCGATCTGTACCGAGCGGGGCTCGGGATCACCTTCGTGGATCATGCGCATCCGCGATTTGCGGGTGTTCCACAAGCTCATGTCGCTGGTGACCATTTCCGAGACTACAAGACCTGCGCCCAACCGCTTGCACAGCTGACGAAAGGGCTGGTCGGTGACGCCCGCCATCGGGGCGAGAATCAAGCCGTTGTGCAATGTGTATGGGCCGATGCGTACCGCCGACATAGGACTTCCCTGTTGTGGGGCCGGATCATTAGAGTTCGAAAAAGGGTTGGCATGATACCCGCTCTCGATGACTGGATAAAGGCTGAATTGGATAAAATCTGAACAGTTATTTCTTTATCGCCGCCGGTTTGGTTGCGCGGCGAAAAGTCAACAAACCGCCGTCAAGCCTTTGTATGCCGGCCGATTCACTCGGGCGAGTGGAAGCTCAGGCTGTAGTTCACGGCTTTGTTGCCTGGATCAAGGATGTCCAGGGAGATATGGATCGGCGTTTGCGACGGCATCTCGCTGACCCCGGCCAACTCGCCGCTCAGATATTCGGCAGGCTTGAAGCGACGACTGGCAATCAGGCTGCCGTTGAGGTCGGCAAAGCGCAGCTCCAGCAGCGGGAAGGGCTGGGAGAACGTGGCGCGGTTATAGATGATGGCATCGACCACCAGCGCGCCGGCGAACTCCGGGTGGCTGCGCACCACCAGGTTGCTGCTCTTGATATGGGCGATGTCGACCCGTGATGGCACGGTGCAGCCGAGGGTCGGGCACAGTTGCTGGAACCATGGACGATAGGCGTCCTGGCGGGCCAGGTCGTCGAATTGATAGGCGATGTACTGGCCGGCGAGGCCTGCGGCGGCGATCAACACCAGCAGGATCCAGATCAGGCGGCGGCCCCAGCCCTGCGGGCGTTTTTGCGCGTAGAGGTGCAGCGGGTCGTCTTCCAGGTCCTGCAGCACTTCGTCGTGCACGCTGGTGGTCGCGCGTGGGCGCTTGCGGCGCGAGGTCGGGCGCTCGTCGGCGTCCTGCTCTTCTGCGGCCTGGGTCAGCGGTGTGAACGGCGGGTCGATGTCGTCCTCGTCCGGCGTCGAGCGCAGTGGCGGCTCGTCGTCCAGGTCGTCGGTGTGGAATGACATGGACGGTTCGGTGCGCTGCCGGGTCGCAGGAGCGTTCGTCGGTTCGGCGTCATTTTCGTCGGCTGCCACGCGTTCTGCCGGCGGTTCGCTGAACAGGCTGGCGGCCCACTTTTCTTCCTCGGCCTTGACGGTGTCGCGGCTGGCGCTGAGGGGTTCGTCTTTTTGGCGACGGTCGGTGCCGGGTTGGCGACGTTCTGCGCCCAACGGTTGGGTGTGCTGAATCTCGCGGCGTTCGAGCTTGGCCAGTTCCTGGTCGAGGTCCAGGTTATCCAGGTCCAGTTCTTCGGCGGTCCACTGTTTCTGGCTGATGGCGCGGGGCGGCTCGGGGGCCGGTTCAACGCTGCTCGGCACCTCGGGTTCCGCCGCCGTGGCGCTGGCGCGCTGCTCCAGCAGCTGGCGCACCGCATTGAACACTTGCAGGCACGAGCCGCAGCGCACCACGCCGCGGGCCACGCTCAGTTGAGCGTGGTTGACGCGAAAGCGCGCTTGGCAATGTGGGCACTGGGTGACGAAACTGTCGGTCATGCGGCCATCCGATTCAGGCAAGCGCTCATTCTAGCGCCGACGCCCGCTGATGCGTACCCAGCCATCACGGTTGGCGATCGGGTCCAGTTCGAAATCCTTGGCGTAGGCGGCGGCCACGTCTTCACCTTGCTCGGCGAGGATGCCCGACAGGGCCAGGCGGCCACCCGGCTTGACCAGGCTCGACAGCTGCGGCGCCAGGGAAACCAGCGGCCCGGCGAGGATATTCGCCACCAGCACATCGGCCTGCACCTGCGGCAGGTCTTCTGGCAGATAAAGTGGGAATTTGCCTTCAGGAATGTTGTTGCGCCCGGCGTTGTCGCGGGAGGCTTCCAGGGCCTGCACGTCGATATCGGTGCCCACGGCCTCTTTGGCGCCCAGCAGCAGGGCGGCAATCGCCAGGATGCCCGAGCCGCAACCGAAGTCCAGCACGTTGCTGTCGGTCAGGTCCTGGCCGTCCAGCCATTCCAGGCACAGCGCGGTGGTGGGGTGGGTGCCGGTGCCGAACGCCAGGCCCGGGTCTAGCAGCAGGTTGACGGCGTCAGGCTCCGGCGCGGCGTGCCAGCTCGGCACGATCCACAGGCGCTGGCCGAAACGCATCGGCTGGAAGTTGTCCATCCAGCTGCGTTCCCAGTCCTGGTCTTCGATGACTTCGCTGTGATGCTCCGGCAGCGGGCCGCCGGTGAGCAGTTCCATATGGGCCAGTACGGCGGCGGCATCGGTGCCGTCTTCGAACAGGGCCAGCAAGTGGGTGTGGGACCACAGCGGGGTGGTGTTGAGTTCGGGTTCGAAGATCGGCTGGTCTTCGGCGTCCATGAAGGTCACCGACACGGCGCCCACTTCGAGGAACGCGTCTTCGTAGGTTTCGGCTTGTTCTGGGCTGATGGCGAGACGGACTTGCAGCCAAGGCATGGCGGGCACCTTTGAAAAATTGAATGTGCGACGGGTGGGTCGCGAAAGGGCGCAAGTTTACGCGAGCGGCGGGAGGGGTGTACACATAACAAATGTGGGAGCGAGGTTGTGTGGGAGCTGGCTTGCCTGCGATAGCATCGACTCGGTTTGGCTGACAAACCGAGGTGCCTGCATCGCAGGCAAGCCAGCTCCCGCAGAAGATTGGCTGTGTTTTGCTATCCCACAAACAACAAAACCGCCCGAAGGCGGTTTTGTTGGGTGGAGCACTTACTGGTTGGCCAGCTTGTGTTCCAGGTAGTGAATGTTCACACCACCTTCGCAGAAGCCTTCATCGCGGACCAGGTCCCGGTGCAGCGGGATGTTGGTCTTGATGCCGTCTACCACGATTTCGTCCAGGGCATTGCGCATACGGGCCATGGCCTCGTCGCGGGTCGCGCCCCAGGTGATCAGCTTGCCGATCAGCGAGTCGTAGTTGGACGGAACCTTGTAGCCGCTGTACAGGTGCGAATCCACACGTACGCCGTTGCCGCCGGGCGCGTGGAAATGCTTGACCAGGCCAGGGCTTGGGATAAAGGTTTTCGGGTCTTCGGCGTTGATACGGCACTCCAGGGAGTGGCCGTGCATCTTCACGTCGTCCTGGGTGAAGGACAGCGGGTTGCCAGCGGCGATGCTCAGCATCTCCTTGACGATGTCGATACCGGTGACCATCTCCGAAACCGGGTGCTCTACCTGCACACGAGTGTTCATCTCGATGAAGTAGAAACGACCGTTCTCGTAGAGGAACTCAAAGGTACCGGCGCCACGGTAGTTGATGTCGATGCACGCCTTGACGCAGCGAGCCAGGACTTCTTCGCGCGCTTTTTCGTCCAGGCCCGGTGCCGGCGCTTCTTCCAGTACCTTCTGGTGACGACGTTGCAGCGAGCAATCGCGGTCGCCCAGGTGGATGGCGTGGCCCTGGCCGTCGGACAGTACTTGCACTTCCACGTGACGTGGGTTGGTCAGGTACTTTTCCAGGTAGACCATCGGGTTGCCGAACCAGGCGCCCGCTTCGGAGCGAGTCTGCTTGGCCGCTTCGATCAGGTCTTCTTCCTTGTGCACCACGCGCATGCCGCGACCACCACCGCCACCGGCGGCCTTGATGATCACCGGGTAACCGACTTCACGACCAATGCGCAGAGCGGTTTCCTCGTCTTCCGGCAGCGGGCCGTCGGAACCTGGAACGGTTGGCACGCCGGCCGCGATCATCGCGTCCTTGGCCGACACCTTGTCGCCCATCAGGCGAATGGTTTCGGCTTTCGGGCCGATGAAGGCGAAGCCGGATTTTTCCACCTGTTCGGCGAAATCGGCGTTTTCCGCGAGGAAGCCGTAGCCCGGGTGGATGCCATCAGCGCCGGTCACTTCAGCGGCCGCGATGATGTTGGAGACTTTCAGGTACGAGTTCGTGGCCAGTGGCGGGCCGATGCAGATGCTTTCGTCCGCCAGTTTCACGTGCATCAGTTCGGTATCGGCCGTCGAGTAAACAGCGACGGTCTTGATGCCCTCTTCCTTACAGGCGCGCAGGATCCGCAGCGCGATCTCGCCGCGGTTGGCGATCAGGACTTTTTGCAGTTTCTTCGCAGGTTTCAACATCGAAGGCGCTCCGCGGTTCAAACGATGGTGAACAGCGGCTGGTCGTACTCAACCGGCTGACCGTTTTCTACCAGGATGGATTCGATCACGCCGGCTTTTTCAGCGGTGATGTGGTTCATCATCTTCATCGCTTCGACGATGCAGATGGTGTCGCCCACTTTCACGGTTGCGCCGACTTCAACGAAGGCTGGCGAGGTCGGTGCCGGGGTGCGGTAGAACGTACCGACCATTGGCGACTTGACCACGAAACCGTTCAATACAGGGGCAGCTGGCGCAGCAGGAGCAGCGGCGGCCGGTGCAGCAGCCGGAGCGGCAGCGGCTGGAGCCGGTGCTTGCATTTGCGGTGCGTAGAACTGTTGGGCCGGGGTCTTGCTGTGGCGGCTGATCCGTACGGATTCTTCGCCTTCCTTGATTTCTAGCTCGTCGATACCGGACTCTTCCAGCAGCTCGATCAGTTTCTTAACTTTACGGATATCCATGAATCATCAACTCCCAAGGGTCGGTCAGGGGCGCTTGGCCGGTTGTTCAATGTGTTCCAGGGCGGCCTCCAGGGCCAGTCGGTAACCGCTGGCGCCAAGGCCGCAGATCACACCTACCGCTACATCGGAGAAGTAGGAGTGATGGCGGAAAGCTTCGCGTTTGTGCACGTTGGACAAATGCACTTCGATGAATGGGATGCTCACCGCCAGCAGCGCGTCACGTAATGCAACGCTTGTATGCGTAAAAGCGGCGGGATTGATCAGGATAAAGTCCACGCCTTCGCCGCGCGCGGCATGGATGCGATCAATCAATTCGTACTCGGCGTTGCTTTGCAGGTAGAGCAGATGGTGGCCGGCTTCACGGGCCCGGCGTTCCAGATCGAGGTTGATCTGTTCCAGGGTCACTGCCCCGTAGACGCCCGGTTCACGGGTGCCGAGGAGGTTCAGGTTGGGTCCGTGCAGAACCAGAAAGGTCGCCATCGGCTGTTCCTTGTTATTGATAGGGGTACGGCAGAACCCGGCGACTATGCCGCAAAGCCTTTGTGACTGTCCAGTTCTATGCAGTAGGCAGCACGATTAGCGAGGATAGCGCAAAATTTGTGACTGCCGGGCTGGATCCGGTCAGTGTGGGAGCTGGCTTGCCTGCGATAGCTGTCTGTCAGTTGATGCATCTTTGACTGATATGCCGCTATCGCAGGCAAGCCAGCTCCCACATTTGGTCTCCATCCAGGCTGAGGCCGTGTTAAACGCGGAAAGCTTGCACCGCCGTGTTGAGCTGTCCACCGAGTACCAGTAAGTGCTCGCCCTGGCTACGGCCCTGGCCGATGCGCAGCAGATTGTCCTCACCCAGCTGATGAATCCGCTCACTGTTGTCACGAATCTCACTCACCGCGCCACTCTGCTGTGCGGTCACATCGGCAATGCGCACCGCCGTGTCGGAAATGGTCTGGATCGCCCCGACGATTTCATCCAGCGCGCCGTCGGCCGCTTGCGCTTGCTGGGCGGTGGCTTCGGCGTGTTCGACCTGGGCGCGCATGCCTTGCACCGATTGGTGCGCGGCGGTTTGCAGGCCGGCGATCAGGGTCTGGATCTCGGCGGTGGCGCCGGCGGTGCGTTGGGCCAGGGAACGCACTTCGTCAGCGACCACGGCAAAACCACGCCCGGCTTCACCGGCGCGGGCGGCTTCGATGGCGGCGTTGAGCGCCAACAGGTTGGTCTGGTCGGCAATCGAACGGATCACCGTGAGGACGCCGCCGATGGTGGCGGATTCTGCGGCGAGCTTCTCGATCATCTGCGCATTTTGCTGCACTTCACCCACCAACGCGTGCAGCCCGGTGAGGCTCAGGCCGATTACCCGCTGGCCCTGTTCCACGGCTTCACCGGCGCTGCGGCTGGCGCCGGCGGCCTGGCTGGCGTCGCCGGCCACTTGTTGAATGGTCGCTTCCAGTTCGCCCAGGGAGTCGCGGATCTGCGCGGTGTCGCCGGCCTGGCGCTCGGCGCCGTCATGCAGGCCGCTGCTCAGCTCGGCGAGGGCGCGGCTGCTGCCGGCGACTTCCTCGGCATTGCCGCGAATGGTGCCCACCAACGCCACCAGATAGGCGCGCAGGCGGTTCAGGGACGCCTCGATGTCGTGCAATTCGCGGTTGGTCTTGCCCAGGGCGATTGGCTGGCTGAAGTCGCCTTCGGCCCAAGTGGACAGCGCTGGCGCCAGGTTGGTCAGCACCCGCGCCAAACGGCGTTGCAGGGTGTCGATCAGCAGCGCGATCAGCAGGATCAGGCCGATCATCACGCCTTGCATCACCCGCACTTCGCCCTGGATCCTGCCGTGTTGCGCACGCACCACGGGCTCCAGGCCGGCGATGGCTTGCTGCACGGCGTTGATTTTCAGGTGGGTGCTGGCGGCGAGGTCGGCGCGTTGCTGGATCTGTTCGCGGGTGCGCTTGAGTTCGGCGGGGTAGCGGGTCAGCAGGCTGTTGAGTTCGCGCTTGAGGTCGACGCCAGTGTCCTGAACTTCGGCTTTTACGCTGTTTTCCAGGCCCATCAAGGCGGAAAAGTCGTCGGCGCTGGACTCGGCGCTGGCCTTCACGCCCAGCAGTGGCAGCTGCCCCAGCACGTCAGCCTGGCTGCGGATATTGCCGACTTCGCGCTCCACATCGTCCGCCAGTTCGGCGCGGCCGCTGCTGACCAGTTTGTCGCGGGCCAGGGACAGCTTGCCCAGGTGTTGCGCGGCGGCCAGCAGCGGCGGCAGGTAGCGTGCGGCGTCCGCGGAGTTCACGCCGAGGGCGTATTGGCTCAGTTGTTCCAGGTTCGCGCCCAGCTCGCGCTCGGCTTGCAGCAGCAAGGCTTGCGGGTCGCCGGCCAGCTTGCCGGCGGCGAGCAGGTCGGTCTTGCCGAAGGCGTCCAGGTCGGCAAGGCTCGGGCGCAGGTTTTGCGCGAGGTCGGCGGGCAGTTCATCCAGATGCTGCAGCAGGCTTTCCAGGCTTTGGCTGGCGCTGCTCAAACGCAGGGCGTCGCCGCTGGCGAGGTAGTCGTCGATATTGCGCGCGGCCTGGTTCTGGAAGGTCTGGGACAGGCCCAGGTAGCGTTCCATCAACAAATACGGGCGCTCCAGTGCCCGTTGCGACCACCAGAGTGTCGCCCCGAGCGCCAGGCACACGGCCACCAGCAGAAGGGTATTGAGATTGGTCAGCAGCTTCAGGCGCATGCGTGGTTTCAACCGACAGCAAAAGGTAAGTGCCTGAAGTTATTGCGTTTTCGTTACAGGGTTATGACGGTATCAGTGGAATCTGGTGAAAAGGTGGCACTTTGCTTTGACGTGCGCGCAGCCTGTACCCGGTTGCGTCCGGCGTGCTTGGCGCGGTACAGCGCCTCGTCGGCCTGGGCGGCCATCATCAGGCTGTCGGAATCGTCGCACAGCTCCACCAGGCCGGCGCTGAAGGTGCACCACAGGTCTTGCGGCTGGGCCGGGTAGTGAATTTCGGCAAAGCGCCCACGGATTTCATCCAGCACCTTGCAGGCCGATTCCAGGTCGGTGTCCGGCATGACGATGGCAAATTCTTCGCCACCGTAGCGCCCGATGTAATCGGTCTTGCGCAGCCGCTGCTTGAGAAACAGCGCCAGGCTCTTGATCACGCGGTCGCCCATGGGGTGGCCGTGGCTGTCGTTGACCCGCTTGAAGTGGTCGATGTCGAGCATGGCAAAGCTCAACGGCTTGTTCTCGCGGCGTGCGCGGAAGCTGCAGTCTTCGAGCAATTGCAGGATATGGGTGTGGTTGTACAGGCCGGTCAGGCTGTCGCGCACCATCCGCGCCTTGAGGTGGCGCGCACGCGCCGCGCGGTTGCGCACGGTGGTGATCAGGTGGCGCGGCTTGATCGGCTTGGTGAGGAAGTCGTCGCCGCCTTCGCTCATGGCGTCCAGCTGCTTGTCCAGGTCGTCTTCGGCCGACAGGTAGATGATCGGCACGCTGACGTAGCGGTCGTTATGGCGGATCACCTTGGCCAGTTCGGTACCGGTACAGGCTGGCATATACATGTCGAGGATGATCAGGTCGGGCTGGAAGTCGGCCAGCTCGGCCATCGCCTGGATCGGCTCGATCAGCGTGCGGGTGACGATGCCGGCACTGTTGAGCAGCCGCTCGGTGTGCAGCGCCTGGGCTCGCGAGTCGTCGATGATCAGCACTTTATAGGGTTCGTACTGGGCGACGCAGGTGAGCACTTCGATTTTTTCCAGCAGGCTGGAGGCTTCCAGGGTGCCGGTGAGGAATTCCTGGCCGCCGGCGCGCACGGCGGCGAGGCGGGTCGGGGTGTCGGTCTCGTGCAGGCTGAAAAACAGCAGCGGCAGCTTTTGCTCCAGGCCTTCCTGGGCTTCGGCGGCGAGTTGCAGGCCCAGGCCCGGGCCGCAGAAGTCCACGTCCATGACGATGGCCGAGGGCAGGCGCTCGGCCATCGACGCACGAAACGCCGCCACACTGTCCAGGGACTGGGCGCTCATGCCAAAGAATTCCAGCTGCTTGGCCAGGCGCTCGGCGCGGTCGTGATCGGCAAGCATCACGTAGATCGGTTTGCGCATCGGCGGCAGGAAGGTTTGTTCGAGCTGATCGCCCTGGCGCAGGCCGGTGCGCGACAGGCGCTGCATCAAGCGATTGAGTTCGGTGATCAGCTGGCTGCTCAGGCGGCCACGGTTTTCGTCCACCAGCTTGAGCGACTCGCCGATGTGCCGGGCCAACTGGCCGTGCTCGGGCTGTTCGAAACGCTCGGCAAAACGCAGCAGGCGCAGGTTGGCCTCGCTGAGTTCGGAGAGGTCGGCGTTGGACCATTCACTGCGTTGCAGGCGCTGCCAGATCTCAAGAATTTGACGTGCCTGATGAATTACCCGCTGGGCAAAATGGTGCTTGAGACGCTCACGGCTGGGGTCTTCTGGCTCGGTCATATCCTGACTACTAGTTAGGCTGCATGCTGAGGTCGAACTGATGGCTCTATGCTAGCACCTCTTTTCTGTTACATGAGTGTCATGCGTCAATTAACTGCGAGACTTGTGCATTCAATTTTTGACTCAAGGGTCGCGCAGCGCGAAAAGCGTGCATCCTTTATAGTGCTTGCGCTAAAAGCCCCGCGCCGACGGGCACGATGGGGTAGGGTTGTGGTCGGAGTGTTTGAACGCACCCGGACTATAGACGTGCATGAACTCAAGTGATTGAAAGGATATCGCCATGCTGGACTGGAAAAACCGTGCAGACAGTGCCAAAGGCCCCGCCCCTGAGCCCAAGTCGGCCAACCGCAGCTACTTTCGCACCCTGCTGATGAGCCGGGCCGTGCTCAGCCTGCTGGGCTTGTACCTGTTGGTCACCGGCGGCCTGGGGTGGTACTGGAGCCAGGAACCGGCGCTGTTCCCGGTCCAGCAAAACGCGCAGATTGCCGCCGAGAAGGAAGGCAAGCAGATGGTGGTGGGCTACACCACCGTCGAAACCCTCAAGACCGTGGTCGGCACCTTGCTGAACAAGCCCGGTGGTTATATTTCCAACGACCGTTTCCCGCCTGGCCTGTGGATGGACAACATGCCGAGCTGGGAATACGGCGTGCTGGTGCAGGTGCGCGACCTGACCCGCGCCCTGCGCAAAGACTTCGCCCGCTCCCAGTCGCAGTCGGCTGAAGATGCGGACCTGGCCAAGGCCGAGCCGCGCTTCAACTTCGACAACAAGAGCTGGGTGCTGCCGTCCAGCGAGTCGGAATACCAGGAAGGCATCAATTCCCTGAGCCGCTACGAAGCGCGCCTGTCCGACCCGAACCAGCGCGGCGCGCTGTTCTATGCCCGTGCCGACAACCTCAACAACTGGCTGGGTGACGTGGCGACCCGCCTGGGTTCGCTGTCGCAACGCCTGTCGGCCAGCGTTGGCCGGGTCAAATTGAACACCGCACTGAAAACCGAAGCCCTGGCGCCGGGTGAAGTGCCGCAGGTCGATGAAGAAGTGGTGGAAACCCCATGGATGCAGATCGACAACGTGTTCTACGAAGCCCGTGGCCAGGCCTGGGCGTTATCCCACCTGTTGCGCGCCATCGAAGTGGATTTTGCCGACGTACTGGCGAAGAAAAACGCCACGGTCAGCGTGCGCCAGATCATTCGTGAGCTGGAGGCCTCGCAGGAACCTGTATGGAGTCCTATGATTCTTAACGGCAGTGGCTTCGGTGTACTGGCGAATCATTCGCTGGTGATGGCCAACTATATTTCCCGGGCCAACGCTGCAGTGATCGACTTGCGTCAGCTCCTCAACCAGGGTTGATGATGGACGCTACTGAAAAAGAGGCCGCGCACCGTGCGGCCTCTGATGCTGAACTGATCTGCTGGGTGGACGAAGAGGACAACCTCCTCGGTCACCTGGTCCGGTCCGACCTGCGCCAGCGCGGCCTTATCGGCCGTTGCACCTTTATCTTCCTGTTCAACTCCCTAGGCGAGCTGTGTGTGCACCGACGCACCCTGAGCAAAGCCATGTACCCCGGTTTCTGGGACACGGCGGCGGGTGGGATGGTCGCGGCGGGGGAGAGTTATGCCGCTTCGGCGGCCCGTGAGCTGGAAGAGGAACTCGGCGTGGCCGGGGTAGAGCTGGTCGAGCATGACCACTTTTACTTTGCCGACGGCGACAGCCGGCTCTGGTGCCGATCCTACTCTGCCGTGTGGGACGGGCCCCTGCGTTTGCAGCCCGAAGAAGTCATGGAAGCGCGCTTTTTACCCCTCGAAACGGTCCTTCAGGAAGCGGAACAAAAGCCCTACTGCCCGGACGCCCAGGAAGGCTTGCGCCGCTATCTGGACCTGCGTCGCTAAAGTTGCATAAATTGGCGCGTTTTGGCCCTTAGCAAGTCGGCTTTTTGCCGTTACACTGCGCGACTTTTCACCCGAGCCACCCTGCTATTAGGAGTAAGGCGGTTCGGTAGCGCTGCCCCTGCCTGAGTGGGGCTTCGCGGTCGGTAGTCCCGTTGCGGGTACCGATCTGTCTTTGTCCTCCCAAGAGGATTGCCGGTGGCCAAAAAAGCCGCATCCTTCGCCGCCCTTGGTGGCCTGGTATTTTCCACCGACGCAGGTCGCCACTGCCCGGACTGTCGTCAGCCCGTGGATTCGTGTACCTGCAAACAGACCCTGATCCCCGAAGGCGACGGTATTGCCCGCGTACGCCGCGAGAGCAAGGGCCGTGGCGGCAAGACGGTGACCACCATCACCGGCGTGCCGCTGGCCGAAGAGGCCCTGAAGGAACTCGCCACCACGCTGAAAAAGCGCTGTGGCACCGGTGGCGCGTTGAAAGACGGCGTCATCGAGATCCAGGGCGATCACGTCGAGCTGCTGTTGGCCGAGCTGATCAAGCTCGGTTACAAGGCCAAGAAGTCCGGCGGCTGAGAAGCCTCTTTCCGACCTGTGTCTAAACTCTGTCCTGCGCGTGGGGTCCTACCTTGCACGCAGGCAAATCGTCATTTTCATTCTTTAGACTGCGCCAGCCTCTGATAGGGGCGGCGCCTTCGACTTCATTTATAGGGGACTTCGATGTCCGTACGACGCACACGCAAAGACGATGGCAGCCAATGGACAGTTGCGGACAGCCGCAGTGTTTATGGGATTCGCCATTGGGGGGCCGGGTATTTCGCGATCAATGATGCCGGTCGCGTTGAAGTCCGTCCGAACGGCCCGAACAGCACGCCGGTCGACCTGTACGAGCAAGTGGACGAGCTGCGCAAAAGCGGCCTGTCCCTGCCACTGCTGGTGCGTTTCCCCGACATCCTGCAAGACCGTGTACGCCAGCTGACCGGCGCCTTCGATGCGAACATCGAGCGCCTGGAATACCAGAGCAAGTACACCGCGCTGTACCCGATCAAGGTGAACCAGCAGGAAGCGGTGATCGAGAACATCATCGCCACCCAGGACGTCTCCATTGGCCTCGAAGCCGGCTCCAAGCCTGAGCTGCTGGCCGTGCTGGCGTTGGCGCCGAAGGGCGGCACCATCGTCTGCAACGGTTACAAGGACCGTGAGTTCATCCGCCTCGCGCTGATGGGCCAGAAGCTCGGCCACAACGTCTTTATCGTGATCGAGAAAGAATCCGAAGTTGAGCTGGTGATCGAAGAAGCCGCCAACCTCAAGGTCAAGCCGCAGGTTGGCCTGCGTGTGCGGTTGTCGTCCCTGGCGTCGAGCAAATGGGCAGACACCGGTGGCGAGAAGTCCAAGTTCGGCTTGTCGGCGGCGCAACTGCTGTCCGTGGTCGAGCGCTTCCGCGCGGCCGGCCTGGACCAGGGCATTCGCCTGCTGCACTTCCACATGGGTTCGCAGATCGCCAACCTGGCCGACTACCAGCACGGGTTCAAGGAAGCCATTCGTTACTACGGCGAACTGCGCAACCTCGGCCTGCCGGTGGACCACATCGACGTCGGCGGCGGCCTCGGCGTGGACTACGACGGTACCCACTCGCGTAACGCCAGCTCGATCAACTACGACATGGACGACTACGCCGGCGTGGTCGTGGGCATGCTCAAGGAATTCTGCGACGCGCAGAGCCTGCCGCACCCGAACATCTTCTCCGAGAGCGGCCGTTCCCTGACCGCCCACCACGCCATGCTGGTGGTGCAAGTCACCGACGTCGAGAAACACAACGACGACGTGCCAGTGATCGAGAACAAGGAAAGCCTGCCGGAAACCGTGCAATGGCTGGTGGACCTGCTGGGCCCGACCGACATCGAGATGGTCACCGAAACCTACTGGCGCGCCACCCACTACATGAGCGACGTGGCCACCCAGTACGCCGACGGCAAACTGACCCTGGCGGAAAAAGCCCTGGCCGAACAGTGCTACTTCGCCGTGTGCCGCCGCCTGCACAACTCGCTGAAAGCCCGCCAGCGCTCGCACCGCCAGGTGCTGGACGAACTCAACGACAAGCTGGCCGACAAGTACATCTGCAACTTCTCGGTATTCCAGAGCCTGCCGGACACCTGGGCCATCGGCCAGGCCCTGCCGATCCTGCCGCTGCACCGCCTCGACGAAGAGCCGCTGCGCCGCGCCGTGCTGCAAGACCTGACCTGCGACTCCGACGGCAAGATCAAGCAGTACGTCGACGAGCAGTCGATCGAGACCAGCCTGCCCGTGCACGGCTTGAACGAAGGTGAAGACTACTTGCTGGGCATCTTCCTGGTGGGGGCTTACCAAGAGATCCTTGGCGACATGCACAACCTGTTCGGTGACACCGACTCGGTGAACATCTACCAGCGTGAAGACGGTTCGGTGTACAGCGCCGGGATCGAGACCCACGACACCATCGAAGACATGCTGCGCTATGTGCACTTGTCGCCGGAGGAGTTGATGACCCACTACCGTGACAAGTGCGCGAGCGCGAAGATCACTGCGGCGGAGCGTGCCCAGTTCCTCGACGCGTTGCGTCTGGGGCTGACCCGTTCTTCGTACCTATCCTCGTAACCTGAGCTGGCACACATCTAGAATGTGGGAGCTGGCTTGTGTGGGAGCTGGCTTGCCTGCGATGG